>DASZUN010000001.1:0-13515 GCA_035547615.1 Gemmatimonadaceae bacterium
ACGTTGCCGCGCCCCGGCGCCGACGACGCCGTGTCGAACGGGATGCCCTCTTCCTTGAAGATCCGCGCGAACCATTTCATGGTCTGATCTTCGTTGCCCGGCGGGTTCGACGTGTTGATCCGCAGGTACTCCTGCGTGCGCCGAACGGCTTCGTCCTGGAGCTTGGCGACGTCGATCGGTTGCTGGGCCGCGAGTGGGGCCGCCGCGAGCGTCAGCAGGGCCAGCGAGCGAAGGAGAGCGGTGCGCGACATGGGCGTATTCGGAGGGAGGAGACGCGCTAACATACCGCGCCGCCGTTGGCCCCGGGAGGAGCCGCGATGCCGCGTGTTCCGCGGCTGCGGCCTTAGATTTCCAGTCCACCACTCCGCCCTTCCTTCCAAGAGCATGCCCCGCTTCCTCGTCTACGCCGAAGGCGCGTTCGGCGCGCCCGCGTCCAAGACCGGTATCTCCGTCATTCGCTACTCGGGCAACCACGTCGCCGCGGTCCTCGACAGCACGCACGCCGGCAAGCGCTGTCACGACGTCATCGGCATCGGCGGCGACATCCCGATCGTCGCCACCGTGGAGGACGGACTCGCCGCCGGCGCGAACGCGCTCCTCGTCGGCATCGCCGTGAACGGCGCCGGCTTTCCCGGGATGCTCCGCCCCACGCTACACCGCGCGATCGACGCAGGTTTAGAGATCTGGAATGGACTCCACTCGTCCGTGGCCGACGACGCGGAGTTGGGTCCGCTCGCCCGCGAGCGCGGGGTGCGCCTCCACGACGTTCGCCGGCCGCCCGAGCATCTCCCGGTCGGCTCGGGACGCGTGCGCGAGCTCGATCAGACGGTGCTCCTGGCCGTCGGCACCGACGCGAACATCGGCAAGATGACGGTGATGCTCCAGCTCCGCGACGCGCTCGTCGCGCGCGGCAGCCGCGCCGGCTTCGCGCCCACGGGGCAGACGGGCATCTTCATCGAGGGTTGGGGACTCTGCGTCGACGCCGTCGTTGCCGACTTCATCGCCGGCGCCGCCGAGGAAGTCACGATGCGCGCCGCCAAGGGGAACGACATCGTGCTCGTCGAAGGCCAGGGCTCGATCCTCCATCCCGGCTACTCCGGCGTATCGCTCGGACTCCTGCACGGCAGCCTGCCGCACGCGCTCATCGCCTGCCATCAGCCGTCGCGGAGATTCTTCCGGCACAACGACTGGCTCGCGATCCCGCCGCTGCGCGACGTGATCGACCTGCACGAGCGCATGTGCGCGCCGCTCCGGCCGGCGAAGACGATCGCCGTTTCGCTCAACACGGTGGACCTGAGCGAGCGCGATGCGAAGGACGCGATCGCACGCGCGTCCGACGACACGGGCCTCCCGGCCACGGATCCGGTGCGCTTCGACATCGCGCCGCTCGTCGAGGCGACGCTCAATTTCCACAAAGAACGCCGAGCCGCCGCCCGTCCCGGGGCCTGACGGTCCCGGTCCTGCATCGGCGACGCGGATTCCGAACCGGCACCGCACATGAACTGGCCGTACATCCACACCCTGATCAATCACTTCCCGATCATCCTCTCGGTGGTCGGCGCGGCCGTGCTGCTCGCGGCGCTCATCTGGCGCAGCCGCGGCGTGTGGCTCTACGCCGTGGCGACGCTCACGCTCTCGGGACTGAGCGCCTATCCGGCGCACTTTACCGGCGATCAGGCGGCGCATTCGCTGCGACACACGTGGTACGTGGTGCGCGCGATGGTCGAGAAGCACGATCAGTCGGCGGGACCGGCGCTGATCTCGCTGCTCGTGATGGGCGCCGTCGCCGCGTACACGTGGTGGCGCATGCTCAAGCGCGAGCCGGGGATGCTGCCGCCGGTGTGGCTCCGCACCGTCCTGGCGATCGTCACCGCCGTGGCGCTCGGCTTCACGACGTACGCCGCATACCTCGGCGGCCAGATCGTACACGACTCGCCGCAACTCGCCGCACCGCCGGCGGGCGCGATCCCCGCGCCATAGCGCGAGGCGGCCCCGCACGTTTTCTTGTCCATGGGGATTCGTGTACCATGGAGAGATCGAACATGCGACAGCTACTGCGCCGCGCCGCCGCCGGCGTGCTCATCGTCACCAGCATCGCCGCGTGCAGCCATTCACGCGCCGATGCACTGCAGCACATCAAGGGCGTGCAGGTCGACCCCGTGCGGCCCAAGCCCGACTTCACGCTCCAGAGCACCGACGGCAAGACGTTCCACTTCGCGAAGGACACGCGCGGCACGGCCACGTTCCTGTACTTCGGCTACACGAACTGCCCCGACGCGTGCCCGGATCAGCTCAACAAGATGGCGAGCGCCTACGCGAAGCTGACGCCGGAGCAGCGGTCGAAGGTCCGGGTCGTGTTCGTGACGACGGACCCGAATCGCGACACGGCCGAGCGGCTCCGCTCGTGGCTCGACAACTTCAACAAGGATTTCATCGGGCTGCGCGGGCCGCTCGATCAGGTGAATCAGATCCAGGCGCAGCTCGGACTGCCCCCCGCCGAGATCGAGATGGTGCACGACACCACGCCGGGCCCGCACACGATGTCCTACGGCGTCGGCCACGCCGCCCAAGTCCTCGGCTTCACGCCCGACGACAGCCTGCGCGTCGAATACCCGTCCGGCTTCACCGTGCCCGACTGGACGAACGACATGCAGCAGCTGATCAAGATCGACTAGCATCCCAAGCGAGCGCTCCCTCTGATGTCACCCCAAGCGAGCGCCCCCTCTGATGTCATCCCGAGCGAGCGCTCCCTCTGATGTCATCCCGAGCGAGCCGCAGGCGAGTCGAGGGATCTTGGCTCGTCGCTCGCGTGGCCTCTTTTGCGCCGAATCGGGTTGGATTGCTCTGGGACGCTGGTTCGCTGTGCCGCTGCGCGGCACAGCGAACGCGCGAACACTGCCGGGACTTCCGCGGACCGCTCCCAGTGCCGCCCTGGCTCCGTTCTCCACGAGCCGGGGTGAATTTTTGGGCACGGCCTCGGAATGCCTCTCAGCGACGTCCCGAGCAGCAGTCGAAAAAATCACCGCTCATGGCGCACGGCCCCCGAACTCTCGGTGGAGCAGTCCGTCCAGTCCGTGCCGTCGTCCGTCACATCCGTAGCCAATCTCCTCGACCTCGATTCGCGCGTACGCACGATGCCACGCGCGCCACGCCGTCGCACCAAGCCAGCATCGCGCGCCGCGAGCCCAGATCCCTCGACTCGCCTGCGGCTCGCTCGGGATGACATGAAAGGGGGCGCTCGAGATGACGCCGCTCACGCCTCGGCCGCCGCGATCGCCAGCAGCGCAAACGTCGCCAGCCAGTGCTCGCCGGCATAGTCGCCTGCGACGTGCGGCAAGCTCGCCGCGACGTGCGCGTCCGCGGTCTCGATCGCGATCGCGCGGCGCGGATCGCTCTCGCCCCAGCTCCGGGCGATGCAGCGCCAGCACCACGCGCGGCTGAAATTGAGGCCGTCCAGGTGCGCGAGCTTTCCATCGCTCCGGTCCGTCACGCTCACCGGCGTGAACAGCGTGCGCGGCTCGCGAGCGGCGACGCGCGGGAGGAAGCGATCCATCCACGCGTGCCATTCGTCCGGGCCGAGCGAACGACGCATGCACTCGGCTTCGATCAGCGCTGACGACAGGAAGTCGTCGCCGCCCGGTTCCCACGCCTGGCAGTCCTCGTCGCCGCCGAACCAGCCGCGCGCCGTGTCGCGCAGGAGCGCCGCGAGCTCCACGTCGTGCACGACGTCCGCATAGTCGAGCGAGAGCGTGATCGCGAACGCGGTGTTGAAGTGCGTGCCCACCCGAATCGGGTACACGGCCTTCGGCAGGAATTCCTTGAACCGGCGCGAGAAGGCGTCGGCCAAGGGCGCGAGCGCATTCGACCAGCGCCGACCCTCCGGGCTCGCGTGTTGCCGCAGCTCGCCGGCGAGCATCAGCAGCCACGCCCACCCATACGGCCGCTCGAACGTGCCACGCGACGGTTGTCGCAGGTACGCCAGCTCGCCGGCGACGTGCGATTCCGTGAGCTGCGCGTCGAACAGCTCGCGGATCCGCGTCTGCATCTCGGACGGGAGCACGCCGGCGCGGTAGAGCAACGCGAGCAGCCAGTACCCGTGCACGTTCGAGTGCCAGTCGAAGCTGCCGTAGAACACCGGATGCAGCTCGGCGGGCCGCCGGACGTCCTCGGGGCCGTTGAGCACGTGATCGAGCTTGTTCGGGAACTCGCGCCGCACGTGGGCGAGGGCGAGCGAGGCGAACCGGGCGGCGATGTCGGCTGGGATCGACATGATGTGCGATGGAGCGGCGTGGAGCCCCGTTATTTCCGGAATACGAATGAGTACATGATGAACGTGTTCGCGGCCAGCAGCACGAGCCCGGTCGGGATCTGTACCTTGATCACAGCGTTCTCGTCGGGCAGTTCGAGGAGGGCGGCGGGCACGATGTTGAAGTTCGCGGCCATCGGCGTCATCAGCGTGCCGCAGAAGCCCGACACCATCCCTACCGCGGCCATGACCACGACGTCGCCGCCGAACTTGCCGACGATCAGCGGCAGCCCGATCCCGGCGGTCATCACGGGGAAGGCGGCGAATGCGTTGCCCATGATGGCCGTGAAGATCGCCATGCCAATCGTGTACGTCGCCACCACCGCGAACGTCGTGTCGAGCGGGATCACGCGCTGCAGGATGTTCGCGACGATCGGGCCGACGCCGGCGAGCGCGAACATGGTGCCGAGCGCCGCGAGCATCTGCGGCAGCACGGCGGCCCAGCTCACCGCATCCATCAGCCGACGCGCCTCGATCATTGGAGCCCGCATCGGCGGCCGCAGCATCACCATGCCCACGATCAGCGCCGCGATCGTCGCGAGTCCGAGCGCGACCAGGGTCACCTGCTTGGGATCGACGAGTGGCGCGCCACCGATCGTGACGTACTTGAAGCCGAGCGTGCCGAGCACCGTCACGCCCGGAATGGTGAGCGCCGGGATGAACAGCTTGTTCCCCCACTTCACCGCGCTCGCCTCACGCTCGTCGCGCGTGCTCCGCTCCGGCGGCGGTCCGCCGAGCTTCCAGATCGCCATCACCGCGACCATGCCGAGCACGATCAGCCCGTTCACGAAGTTCGGGAGATGCGATCCGAAGAGGAACGTGACGGACCACAGTCCCCAGAACGCGCCGTTCACGTAGCGCTTGGGGCTCGCCGCGTCGCGCGCGTTCACGATCGCCACGCCGGCAAACATCAATCCCATGAGGACGTTGACGAACTCCATCCCGATCATGCGACCTCGCCTTCGCCCGCGGCGGCCGGGTCGGTCGCGCGGTCGCGCGACAGCTCGGCGTGCAGCGAGCGATCCAGCAGCATGAGCCGGATCGCATGAATGACGAACGCGCAGACCGCGGTCGGGACGGCCCAGAACGCGAGGCTCGTCGCCGCGACCTGCACACCGCTCTGCTCGAGGAAGCTGCGGATGAGCAGGATCGAGCCGATGGCGATGAAGATGTCCTCGCCGAAGAACAGCCCGATGTTGTCCACCGCCGCGGCATGGGCGCGGATGCGGTTACGCGTCTTCTCCGGCAGCTCGCCGTACCGATTCTCGGCCGCCGCTTCCGCCATCGGCGCGATGAGCGGGCGCACCATTTGCGGATGGCCGCCGAGCGACGTGAGCCCGAGCGCCGAGGTGATCTGCCGGACGGCAAGATACGCGAGCAGCAGGCGCCCGGTGGTCGCCGCCTGGATGCGCGCGATGACCATCCGCGCGCGCTCCTTGAGCCCCGCGTGCTCGAGCAGCCCGATCACCGGCAGCGCGAGCCAGACCACCGCGACGGAGCGCCCGTCGATGAACGCCTTGCCGAACGCCGAGATCACGTCGACGACGTTCTTGCCCGCCGCGAGCCCCGTCGCGATCGCGGCGACGGTGACGACGGCGAGCGGATTGATGCGCATCGCGAAGCCGATGACGACGATCGCGATGCCGATGAGCGGGAGGAGATGCAATGGGGGCGAGGTGTTGGCGAGCACCAACTTCTCGCGCGACTCGGCGCGGCGCTAGAGTTCCGCGCCGGTGCGCGCCGAAGGGAGCCATACTCACATCTGCTCCACCCGATACCCGTCCCGCTCGAGCAGCTCGATCAGCCCTTCGCGTCCAACGAGATGTCCCGCTCCGACGACGACCAGCACGTCATCGCGGCCAGCGAGCATCGCCTCGATCTTCGGCAGCCAACTCTTCGTGCGGTTCGCGACGAGAATGTTCCAGACTTCCGGCGACTGGCGCGCGTCCTTGTTCAGCGCACGGTCGATCGTCGCGGTGTCGCCGGCGAGC
Source organism: Gemmatimonadaceae bacterium (assembly GCA_035547615.1). GTDB lineage: Bacteria > Gemmatimonadota > Gemmatimonadetes > Gemmatimonadales > Gemmatimonadaceae > JAQBQB01. The sequence continues at coordinate 6,298 of DASZUN010000001.1, forward strand.
CATGCGGCGCGGATCGACTCGAGCTCGGCGGCCGCCGAGTCGGGCGACTCCGTTTCGAGCAGCATCTTCTCCTGGTCCAGCGCGGAGAGGGTGTCGAACAGGTGGAGCTGGAAGTCCACGCTCTCGAGCCCGACGATCGGCTTCCCGAGCTGCTTCGCGCGCGCGTTGAGCTGCTCGTCCACGCCGTACTGTGGCTGGAATCCCGCGCGCTGCATGACCACCTGCTCGAGAAACACCGACAGAAACCACGGCTTGAACTGGCCGAGCGCCGCCGACGAGAGCCCGTAGCGCGCGAGCAGCGAATCGATCTTCGCCATGTCGGCCGGCGGGAGCTCGGTCGCGAGCGATTTGCCTGCCGGGTACTTCGCGAGCGCGACGAGCTCCATACCGCGCTGCATCACGGAGTCGAGGCTCGTCTCGAATACAACCGTATGCGCATGCAGGAATGCGGAATCGACCACCGCCGGCAGCTTGCCGGCCGTCGAATCGAGCAGATGGACGCTGCCGAGCAGGTACACCGTCGCGCCCGACGGGCCGCGCACGCGAAACAGCATGTGCTTCGCCGGACCCTGCGCCGCCGCGGCCGTGGCGGCCGTGACGACGAGCGATGCCGCGATCGCGAACCAGTGCCGAACCTTCATACGCCTCCGTGGATTACGTGTGCCCACACCTATTGTCGGGCGGGGCCGCCCCGTCAAGATTGCAGGTCACACTCAGCCAAGAGCCCCCATGGCCTACGCAGACCGATTTCTCCCGGAGTTCGATCAGGAGATGAAGACCACGCGCTCGCTCCTCGAGCGCGTCCCGATGGACAAGGCGTCGTGGAAACCGCACGCGAAGTCGCGCTCGCTCGGCGAAGTCGCGGATCACCTCGCCGGGATCGCCCGGTTCGGCTCACTGATCGCCACGATGAGCGAGTTCGAGGGAAGCCGGATGCCGCGCGTGGCCCCGTCGGCGACCGCCGAGGAGCTGCTCGGCCGGTTCGACGAGAACGTCGAGGCGTCGCGTCGGGGCATCGCCAGCATGACCGAAGAGGACGTCGCCGCGATCTGGACGTTCACCGTCGGCGGCCATGTCATCTTCGCGCTCCCGCGCGCGGGCGCGATCCGGGCGCTCCTCATGAGCCACATGATCCACCACCGGGGACAGCTCAGCGTCTATCTGAGAATGCTCGACGTGCCGCTGCCGTCGATCTACGGGCCGACGGCCGACACCTGATCGGAGGCCTCGGCGACGACCGAGACGAGCGTGTCGATCAGCGCCGCGGAATCGTTGGGAAGCGCGGTGCGCTCGAGGTGCATGCCGAGCGACCGCGCTTTTTCCACGGCCTCGATGTCGATGTCGTAGAGAATCTCGAGGTGCTCGGCCACGAAGCCGATCGGCACCTGCAGCACGGCGCGCGCGCCCTGCGCCTGCAGCTCCTCGAGGTACTCGAGGATGTCCGGGCCGATCCACGGCTCGCTCGTGCCGCCCGCGCTCTGCCAGGCGAAATGCCAGCGGTCGAGCCCTGCTTCCTTCGCCACGTTCGCCGCGCTATCCGACAGCTCGCGCTCGTACGGGTCGTTCCACTCGCGAATCTTGATCGGCAGGCTGTGCGCCGTGAACACCACGGCGAGCGCATCGCGCTCCGACGCCTCGAACTTGCCGAGCGCGTCGTTCACCAGGCCGGTCATCATCGCCGTGAACTCGGGGCGCGTGTGCCACCGCTCGACCACGCGCGTGGCGAACGGCGCCTTGAGGTCGAGCTCCGCCTCGCGCAGCGCCTTCTCGTACGACCCGATGCTCATCTTCGAGTAGTGCGGCGCGAGCGCGATCGCGACGGCATCGGTCACGCCGTCGTTCGACATCTCGCGCACCGCTTCCTTGATGAACGGGTGCCAGTACTTCATGCCGAGATACACGCGCGCCGGCGTGCCGCGCTCGGCGAGCGCCTGCTCCAGCCGCGTGCGCACCGACTCGCTGATGTGGCGGAGGGGCGTGCCGCCGCCCACGCGCTCGTACCGCCGGCGCAGGTTCTCGACCGCGGGCGCCGGCGGCTTGTGGCCGTGCCGGATGTTCGTGAAGTACTCCTCCACGTCGTCGGGCGATTCCGGCGTCCCGTACGCCATGAGGAGTACCGCGCGAGTCGGATCAGCCATTCACCATCCTCCGATCGTCAAGAGCTCGTCGGGTTCCGCGGCCGCGCCGCGTTCGTGTGCGAATTGATGGATCGTCTCGATCACGCGGCACACCGCCTCGAGCCGCGTCTGCGGCATCAGGCCGTGGCCGAGATTGAAAATATGTCCCGGCCGTCCAGCGGCGCGCTTGAGCACGTCGCGCACCTCGCGGTCGATCACGTCATCCGGCGCGAGCAGCACGCAGGGATCCAGATTGCCCTGCACCGCCGTGCCGTGGCCCACGATCCGCCAGGCGTCGTCCAGTCCGATGCGCCAGTCGACGCCGAGCACCGTCGCGCCGTCGGTCGCCATCTCGGGGAGCAGCGTCGCGGTGTTCACGCCGAAGTGGATGAGCGGAATGTTCAGGCTCGCCAGATCGGCGAAGATTCGCCGGGAGTACGGCTGCACGAACTCCACGTAGTCGCGCGGCGAGAGCGAGCCGACCCAGCTGTCGAAGAGCTGCAGCGCGTCGACGCCGGCGGCGGCCTGCGAGCGCATGTACGCCGAGACCATCCCGGTGAGCCGCTCCATGAGCTGATGCCAGAGCGCGGGCTCGCTGTACATGAACGCCTTGGTGCGCGCGAAGTCGCGCGTGCCTTTCCCCTCGATCAGATATGCGGCGAGGGTGTACGGCGCGCCGGCGAAGCCGATGAGCGGGGTCTGTTCCGCGAGTTCTCGTTTGAGAATACGAATCGACTCGAGGACGTACGGCAGGTCGATCGCCGGCGCGAGCGGGCGCAGGCGGTCGATGTCCGCGGCACCGCGCACCGGCTGGTGGATCACCGGTCCGATCCCGTCGACGATGTCGAGCGCCACGCCCGCGCCGATCAGCGGGTGCATGATGTCGGCGAAGAGGATCGCCGCGTCGACGCCAAAGCGGCGGACCGGCTGCAGCGTGACTTCGGCGCAGACGTCCGGGCGCTGCGTGATCTCGACGAGCGTCAGCGACTCGCGCACGGCGCGATACTCGGGCAGCACGCGCCCGGCCTGCCGCATGAACCACACGGGCGTGCGCGGCACCGGCTGGCGTCGCGCGGCACGCATGAAGAGAGTGTCGTTGACGTTCATGAGGCGACCGGAAGGGGTGAGGACGCGCGTGCCGCGAGGGCCGCGAGCACGACGTCGGCCGCGCGCTGGCCCGACGCGATGCAGTCCGGAATCCCGACGCCGCGGAGCGCGTTCCCGGCGAGCGCGAGACCCGGCACGGTGGCGAGCCGCTGCTCGATGCGCTCCACGCGCTCGAGATGCCCGAGGTTGTACTGCGCCATCACGCGGTCGAAGCGATTGATCTGCACGAAGTGCGGCGCGGTGGTGATGCCGAGGACCTCGCCAAGCTCGGCGCGCACGACGGACAGGATCTCGTCGTCCGAGTGCCGGACGAACTCGCCGCGGCCGGCGCCGCCGAGGAAAGCGCGCAGGAGCACGACGCCATCCGGCGCGCGGCCCGCGAACTTGTTGGTGACGAACGTGCACGCCAGCACCGGTCGCTTCTGGATCCGCGGCACCGTGTAGCCGGTCCCGCGAAGCTGCGCCGGCACCTCGTTGGCGCGGAACGCGACGTTCACGGTCACCGTCGACGCGTACGGAATCTCGCCGAGCGCGCGGCCGAGCTGCCCGTCCAGCGTGCACACGAGCCGGCCGGCGACGTGCCCCGGCGTGGCGACGAGCACCGCGTTGGCGTGCAGCAGCTCGCCGGTGAGCAGCGTCACGTCGAATTCGCCGATCGAGTCGCGCGTGATCCCGCTGACCGGCGCGCTCTTTCTGATATTGATATTCTTGTTTGATGACAGCCGCCGCTCCAGCGCGACGATCATCTCGCCGAGGCCGTCCTCGAGCGACACGAGCCCCATCGGGCGCGCGGGTTTGCCCGGCGCCGCGGGAGCCGACGCGGCCTTCTTCCGCGTCGCCAGCATGCCGCGCACGAGCCCGCGATGCTCGCGCTCCAGCGCGGCGAGCTGCGGGAACGTCGCCTTGATGCTGAGCTGCGTGCCGTCGCCGGCGAAGATGCCGCTCAAGAGCGGCTCGATGAGCCGGTCGTACATCTCGCGCCCCAGCCGGCGCACCACGAACGACTCGACGCTCTCGTCGGCGTCGCCCGCGCGCGGCGGCAGGAGGAACTCGCTCCCGACCCGAACCTTGGCGGGCCACGACAGCAGCCGCGTCGAGACGAACGGCATCACCTTGGACGGCACCACGCCGCTCATGCCGTCCGGTATCGGCAGCAGGCGGCCGCGATCGAGGATGAACGAGCCCTTCGCCTCCGGGCGCGTCGTGCGGACGCGGTCCGAGAGGCCGAGCCGTTCCACCATCGCCATCCCCGCCGGCTTCGCGGCCAGGATCACGTCGGGACCGGACTCGAGCAGCATCCCGTCGCGCCGCTCGGTCCGAATCACGCCGCCGACGCGCGCATCCGACTCGAGCAGCGTGATGCGCACGCCCTCCGAGCCGGCGATGCTCGCCAGTCGATCCACCGCGGCCAGGCCGCTGATTCCGCCACCTATGACTACGACATGCTTCATGATCAGGACAATCCAAAGAGCTGACGAATCGCCAGCGCGTACCCCGCCGCCTGGCCGCGCCGAGCTTCGGCGCGCAGACGGCAGGTGGGTTCGTGGAACAGCTTGTTGACCAGCGCCGTCGAGAACGCTTCCACCTGTGCGCGGTCGCCGTCGGTCATCTGCGCGATCTGCCGGCGCGCCTTGTACAACGCATCCTGGCGGATCTCCTCGAGCTTCGAGCGAAGATCCGCGATCAGCGGCTCGACGTCGAGTTGGCGGAGCACACCGATCAGCTCCTCGGCCTCCTCCTCCACGATCGCCTCGACCTTGGGGATCTCGGCGTCGCGCTCGTCGAGCGCCTCCGAGACGCTCCGTTCCAGCGAATCCAGGTCGAAATATGTCACCCCGGCCACGTCGGCGGCACTCGGCTCCACGTCCCGGGGAACCGCGATGTCGACGATGGCCAGCGGGCGCATCCGCCCCTGCACGACCATGACGTCGCGCACCATCTCGGTCGTGATGACGTGATGCGGCGCCGAGGTGGAGGTGACGACGATGTCCGCCGCGGCAAGCGCCTCGCGCAGCCGCTCCAGCGATTCGGCCCGATCGCTGAACCGATCGGCGAGCGTGCCGGCGTGCTCGCGGGTGCGGCTCAGCACGCACGCGTTGCCGTTGGGGACGCCGCGATAGTGCAGCGCCGAGAGCGCCAGCTCGGCCATCTCGCCCGAGCCGACGATGAGCACCTGTGCGTGCTCGAGATCGGGCACCACGCTCGACACCAGCTTCACCGCTGCCGAGCTGACGGTGGCGGGGTTGTGGTTGATCGCCGTCTCGGTGCGGGCGCGGCGTCCGGCGCGGATCGCGCCGCGGAACAGAGCGCCCATCGCGTGCCCCGCCGATCCCTGGGCGAGCGCGAGCGCGTAGGCGTCGGAGATCTGTCCCAGGATCTGCGGCTCGCCGATGATCATCGACTCGAGGCCGCCGGCGAGCCGGCAGAGGTGGCGCGCCGCGTCGCCGCCGCGCATCGCGTAGAGCACCGGCGCGAGCTCGCCTTCGTTCACGCCCGTCGCGTCGGCGATCAGGCGCGTGAGGATCCGCGTCACGCCGTCGCCGCCCGGCGCGTAGAGCTCGAGGCGGTTGCACGTGGAGAGCACGACGAGCTCGCTCAGGTGCTTGGCGTCGACGCCGCAGCCGGTGCGCGCGAGGAGCGCCGCGACCTGCTCCTTGGAGAGCGCGAGCCGCTCGCGAAGATCGAGCGACGCCGTGCGGAACGACACGCCGACGCACGAGACGCTCTCGAGGTCCGGGTCTGCGCCGATGCCGGGCCGTCCGCCCGGATGCGAGCGGGGTTCCGCGCTCTCGGTGACGAGCGCTTCGGCCAGTGAGCTAATCATCGGCGGCCTCCTCCGCTGCGTTCCAGCGCCGCGGGATGTGCGTGCAGAACGGCTCGGCGGCCATGTAGTCGCCCGTCATGCCGTAGGCGCGGGCGCGGCTCCCGCCGCAGATGTTGCGATACTCGCACACGCCGCACTTGCCCTTGATCTGCGAGCGGTCGCGCAGCGTCTTGAACAGCGGCGACTCGCGATAGACCTCGATCAGGTCGTCCGTGCGCACGTTGCCCGCCGGGATCGGCAGGAAGCCGGACGGCATGATCTCGCCGGTGTGGCTGATGAACATGAAGCCGTCGCCGTCGTTCACGCTGCGGGCGCGGCCGATGCCGTCGGAGAGCGAGAACATCACGCCGCCGGTGAGCGTGTCCGGCGCGTCGGCGCGGTCGCCCGCGCGGCGCTCGGCCACCTGGCGCTGCATGATGTAGCGCGAGTACTGCGGCGCGGCCGTGGCCTTGATGTCGAACGGCGCCGTCTTCGACAGGTCGTACATCTTCTCGAAGATCTTCTCGAACGCTTCCCCGCTCGCCACGTCGCCCGGCTTGGCGCGGCCCGTGGGCACGAGGAAGAACACTTCCCAGAAGACGATCCCGAGCTTCGCCATCAGCGCGGCCAGGTTGTCGAAGTCGTCGATGTTGTGATTCGACATCACCGTGTTCACCTGCGTCGAGATGCCGATCTCGCGGCAGGTTTCCAGAATTCGCATGCCCCAGTCGAACGAGCCGTCCACGCGCCGGAAGGCGTCGTGGATCTCGGGCGACGAGCCGTCGAGGCTCACGGCGAGCCGCGAGATGCCGGCGTCCTTCAGCTTCTGGATTGCGTCCGGCGTAGCGAGGGGCGTCGTGGCGGGCGTGACTGCCATCCGCAACCCGAGGGAGAAGCCGTATTCGATCAACTCGAATACGTCTGGCCGCTTCAGGCAGTCGCCGCCACTGAGCACGAACAACACTTTCCCGAACTCGCGCACTTTCCGCAGCATCGCTTTCGCTTCGTCGGTGCTCAGCTCGTCGGGACGACGATAGGGCACCGCTTCGGCGCGACAGTGCTTGCAGGCGAGATCGCACGCCCTCGTCGTTTCCCAGATGACGAGGAACGGGGATTTCGCGAAATCGAAATCGGCGATGCCGAGGCGCTTGCCGCCGGCCGCCGCGGGATGTCCACCAGGATGCGTCATCG
>DASZUN010000002.1:0-14509 GCA_035547615.1 Gemmatimonadaceae bacterium
ATGGTGACCACGCCGTCCACCACCATCACACCATCGAACGTGCCGGCGGCGATCGTCGTGTCGCCGCGAACGTGCAGCGCACCGGCGCTGTCGAGCATCGCGAGCTGCGCGGCGGAGAGGTAGTAGCGCGTCGAATCGGCCGCCGCCGAATCGACCGTGCTCGCGACACTGTCGATGGCGGAGACGGCGGCACCGGGGGCGAGCACGATGTTCGTCGCTGAACGCGCACACTCGACGTCGCCGGAGCTGTCGGCGCTGAAGGACACGCCGCGCGCCAGCCGCACGTTGCCGCGCGACTGGATCGGCGCGAGCGGCAGCGCACCCACGGACGCGAAGCGCGCCACGAGGTTCACGCGGCGGCGCGCGGAATCGCCGCGCGCGAACGCCGCATCGGCAACGAGCCAGACCGTTCCGCCCGCGATACGCGTGACGGCCACGGTCACGCCCACAGGCTGCGTGCCTGGGACGGTGACGCCGAACGTCGCGGGCTGTCCGTAGGGCAAGTCGACCAGCCCGTAGCTGTTGGGCGACGCGAGCACGGTGTTCAGCGCATAGTCCGCGCTGGCGACCAGAAGCTCGTCCGCGCCAGCGCCCCGCGTGCTGCGCTGCGACAGCGTGAGCGACGCAAAGCTGCCCGCGATCAGGAGCGCCACCAGGCTGAGGAGCGCAAGCGCTGCCAGAAGCGCCACGCCGCGTCGCGCGCCGTGCATCAGCGCCGGTTGTGCAGCAGCACGGCGACACTCGTCGAATCCATCGCGGGCGCGCCGACGTCGTGCGGCGCCGCCAGCGCTCGCACGACCTCACGCGTCTCGCCGTGCAGCACGATTCGAATCATCGCAAGCGCCGACGCGTCGGCCAGCGGCACGGAGAGCGCTCGACCGAGCGAATCGAAATACTCGAACCGGATCCCGCCCCGTGCCGGCGACGACAGGGGCCCGGCGACCGGCTGGATGGTGTTGAACCGCTGCGTGGCGGGATTCCAGTCGCGCTCGCCGAGGTACCAGGCGCCATCCGAGGCGTGATAGAGACTGTACCGAAGCGGTCGCGTGAATCGGACCGGGAGTCCGATGGTCTCACCCGGCGGCGCGGGCGCCAGGACAACAGTCGCTCGCGGACGGGCGCGAGCGACCGCGTCGAGCACAGGGCCACCGGCGCCGCACTGTCCGGGCGCGGTGCTCGCGACACTCGACACGCGGTACGGGACCCACTCCGCGCCGTCGACCGCGAGCACCCACGCAGTGTCGCCGGGCAGCACGGCGGAGACGCCGCTCGCGAAGGACGACGCGTCGCTCGTCTGAGGAGGAAGCACGAACGCGCCCGCCGCCGTGTCGCATACGACGGCGCTCGCGATCGATCCGCGCACTTGCAGCGCCGTATCGCGTGCCTCGCCCGCGACCATGTCGCCGGCCGAGGGCGACACGACGCGCAGATCGGTCGGCAGGATCGCCGCCGCTTCCCGAAGCTGCCCGGCGAGGCCGGCGTCGTTCGCCAGATCGCCGAACACGCGCTGCTCGCGGACGCTGATCGACGCCACGATTCCGAGCACGACCCCGGCAACCACGAGCGCGATCACCAGCTCGGCGAGCGTCGCGCCGCGCCGGCTCAGCACGGAAGCCTCGTGCGCAGCACGACCGAGCGCGTCGCGCGGCCCTCCACGAACGCGACGCTGTCACTGAGCTCGCGCACGTGGTTGGGTACGAGCGCGACGCTCCAGCTCTCGCGCATTCCGCCCGGCCACTCCGCCGAGCCGACGGTTTCCGCACATGCGCCCGCGGCGAGCGACTGCACGCGATCGCCGGCGACGCGCGTGGCGAGCGCGTGCGTGCGCAGATCGTTCCGCTTGCGGACGAGCACCGCGCTCTCCGCAACGAGCGCGAGCACGCCGCAGTCGATCAGGACGATCGCGACGAGAAGCTCGACGAGCGTGAAGCCCGCGCGCCGACGTGGACCGGGTGAATGCTTGCTGGGCACGCGCCCACGTTACGGGCGCGGCGGCGATCGAGTGGGACCAGGCCGTTGCGCGTCGGTACGTGCGATTGCAACGGCCGCAGCGGAGCTGCTACGCGTCAGTGCCGCGCGACGTCGACCTCGACGTGATCGAAGCCGGATCCGTCGAGGTAGCCCACGATCTTCGCCTGCGTCTGCGACATGGTGCCGGTGTACGACACCGGCTGGAACTGATCGATCAGGATCGTGAGATTGACATTCGGATACTTGAATGTCCCGGTGACGGTGCCCTCGACCACGCCCGCCACGCCGAGCATTCCGGCCGTGCCCGAAACGAGCGTGTCGCTCTGCGTGAGCGTCATCGACAGGTTGTAGCCGTTCTGCGTGCCTTTCCACTTGCCGTCCACGGTCTGGACGGGACCGAGAATGCTGTCTCCGCCGCAACCGAGTGCGACCGCAACGCTGGCCAACAGGAGCAGACGACGCATGGAATCTCCGAAACCGTGAGGACGCGCGGCGCGGGGGGGGGGGGCGCGGCCGCGACGACCACGACCCTGCTGAACAATCACGAGATGCGCTGAAACATTCCAGCCCGTCAACGCAAAGAGCCCGGTGGCATGTGCCACCGGGCTCTTTGCAGTCTGGCGAAGCCTTACTTACAAACCGGCTCGCCGTCGTTGCCCGTGCCGAGCGGGTTGGTCGTGTTCACGCCGATGCCGCAGGTCTGGCCGCTGAGCTGCGTGTGCGTGACCGTCGCGGCCCACGCGCCGGGGTACGTCGTGATCACCGGCGAGTTCACGCCGGTCGAGCTCTGGAACTTGAGGTTCGTCGTGTTCGCGGTGTACGACGAGCTGTCGGAGAAGTACGCCTCTTCAGCCGTGACGAGGTTGCGAAGGTCGGACTTCATCGCGGTGATGTACGCCTTCGACTTCGTGTTGGCGAACTTCGGGATCGCGATCGCGGCCAGGATGCCGATGATCACGACGACGATCAGAAGCTCGATCAGGGTGAAGCCCTTGCGGATTTTCAGCATGTCTTGTTTCCCAGGAAGAGGGTGTGGGGCCCAGGTGGACAGCGTACGACACCGGGGGAAAAGCAACGGTCGGGCCGTACCGACCCCGGCCACTGCAAGTCATTCTACTGCAACAGCTTTCCACGAGGCGAAGCGGCGCCGCCGCGCGTCTTTCGTGCCGTCTTTTGCACGGACTCTGGCACTTTGCTAGGCGTGCCAGCCAACGCCACGGACCGACCGGCGGCCTTTCGAGCGTCGGCGGCGATGGCCGAATCCGCGGAGTAAATCATCCCCCGGAGCCGCGGGAGTTCGCCCCCACCGTGGACCGCGATGAGGGCCTGCTGCTTCGCCTCGGCATACCGCCCCAGGCTGAGCAGACACCATGAGAACTCCGTGTGACCCATCGGGAACTGCGGGTCCACGGCGTACGTCCACTTGTAGAGCGGAACCGCCGGCCCGCACAGGCCAAGGCTCCGGTACTCCTCCGCGAGGTTGAACGAGAGGCTCGGATCGTACGGGAAGAGCGCGAGCGCGCGGTGGTACTGCTCCTCGCCGAGCCGCAGCTTCTTCTCGCTGAACAGCCACGCGCCATACATGAAGTGCGCGCGATACGAGTCCGGAACGTCGCGCACCGTGTTCGCGAACAGCGTATCGTTGTCGCGCCAGACCTCGCTGCGCGTCCAGCTCTTCGCCGCGCCGGCCACGAGCACCAGGGCGCTCGCGGTCGCAGCGAGCCGCGTGAGTCGCCGCATGTCCGTGCCGCGCGCGCGCGCGGCGTCCGCGATCCACTCGAGCGCTCCGCCGACGACCAGCATCGCGCCCACGCTGGGCAGGAAGAGCGTGCGCTCGGCGAGCACGATCCCCGCCGGCAGGATGAAGTTGCTCGACGGGAGCAGCGCGGCCACGAGCACGGCGACGCCGAAGCTGATCACGGGCCGCGTGCGCCAGAGCGCGAGCGCCAGCCCGAGCACCGCAACGAGCAGCAGCGCGCCGGGGATCTGCGTGATGCTGAAGCCCTGCGCGATCTCGATCCCCGGAGGCCCCCATTCCGCGGCGAGGTGCGACGGCCAGAGCAGCAGGCGCACCCACTGCGGGACCACGGTCACCGCCGTGAGGATCCGATCGCGCGTGGTGATGTGGAGCGAGCTGAATGGCGTGAACGGCTGGAAGCCGCCGATGCCATGATCGGAGAGCACCACGGCGCGCACGGCGATGAACGCGATCGCGATCGCCGCGAGCGCCAGGTAGAACGGACGCAGCGCGGCGATGCGCGAACGCAGCGACCCATGCTCCTCGCGCACGAACAGCACCTCCGCGGCGGCGAGGATCGCCGGGAGCACGACGCCATGTTCCTTGGAGAAACACGCTGCGGCGTACAGCACGAGGATCGCGGCGATGGTGCGGGCCTCGAGCGTGCCGCGCATGCGGTCGCGCAGGTAGAGCGTGATCGCGGGCACCATGAAGAACGCCACCCACAGCTCCGACTGGCCGACGACGTTCGCGACCGCTTCCACGTGCACGGGATGCACGGCGAACAGCGCCCCCGTGAGCCACGCCGCCCAGAACGGAAGGATTCGCTTGGCCAGCACGAACACCATGACCGACACGATGGCGTACAGCAGGATGTTGACGGCATGGAACGCGAGCGGAATGCCGCCGCCGAACACGTCCTGCAGCCGGAACGCGAGGATGGTGAGCGGACGGTAGCCGTCGCCGCCGTACAGCCGGGGCCAGTACGGCTCGGCGAATACGCGCCAGAGATGGTGCAGCCCCGCCGCCATCGTGGGATTCAGCTCGATGACGTAGCGGTCGTCGTACGTGAACCAGTTGACGATGCTCACGGCGGACGACGCGAGCGCCAGCAGCGCGATCGCGAGCTCGGAGTAGCGACGCCAGAAGTTCGTCATCCGAACAGGTTGTACTTGGTGATGTGCCAGAACGCGGCCACGCCGTCGCGCCAGTTGATCTTCTTTCCTTCCGCGTACGTGCGGCCGGAGTAGCTGATCGGCACCTCGAAGATCCGCGCGTCGGCGTGCGCCAGGCGCGCGGTGATCTCAGGCTCGAAGCCGAACCGCCGAGCCGTGAGCTTGGGCAACAGCGAGCGCGCGAGGTCGCCGCGGATGGCCTTGTAGCACGTCTCCATGTCGGTGAGGTTCAGGTTCGTGAGCATGTTGCTGTACGTCGTCAGGACGCGGTTGCCCACCGAGTGCCAGTAGTAGAGCACGCGGTGCGGGCCGCCGAGGAATCGCGAGCCGAAGCACGCGTCGGCGCGGCCGTCGAGAATCGGCTCGAGCAGCGTGGGCCAGTCGGCGGGATCGTACTCGAGGTCGGCGTCCTGCACGATCACGATGTCGCCGGTGGACATCGAGAGCGCCTGGCGCGTGGCGGCGCCCTTGCCGCGATTCTCCGGGTGCCGGTACAGCTTGTCGATCCGCCCCTGGGCGAGCAGCGTCTCGAGCACCTGCTGCGTGCCGTCGGTGGAGTGATCGTCGACGCAGATGATCTCCTTGGCGACCGGCGTGGCGCGCACCTGATCGACGATGATGTCGATCGTCTCGCGCTCGTTGTAGACGGGCATGAGCACGGAGAGGCGCACGGTCGCCGGATCGAGCGGCGTCCGGGACCGCATGTGCGGAACGCGCGTCGAGGCGTCTGGTGCCGTGGCTGGCGGCGCGAGATCGGTCATCGGAGAGCGGAGGCGAGGATCAGGCCGTTGGGAATGGAATCGCGGAGCACGAGCTCGGGCGGACGCGCCGCCGTCAGCGTGCGTGCCGCGGCGGCGAGGGAGTCGTTGGCGACGATCGCCACCGCATCGACGTGGTAGGCGCTCAGAATGTCACGAAGCACCCTGGCGTTCGCCGCCACGCTCGGCGCGTGGAAGTAGTCGCCCACGGAGAGCTCGGTGGCGGGAACGGCCGAGCGGCCGGTGTAGAGATAGAGCAGCAGCTCGGCGTTCGACGCGACGACGTCGTCCGGACGGGTATTCCGCTCCGTCCATTGGACGAGCGGCTTGACCGCGCTCGCCATCTGGCGAGGAATGCTCGACCACCAGCGTCCGCGGTAGCCGCGGGCGGTGTAGATGCCGTACCCCAGCACCACCAGGGCCGCGCCGCCGGCGGCGAGCACGCGCGCGCCCCGGAGCGCGGACACAGCGGGGCGCCATTTCGCAATCTCTAATACGCCCCGGCCGGCCAGCGCGACGACGATCGGCCACACCGCCCAGAGAAAGCGCGCCGGCGAAAAGGGCCAGAGGAGCACGATCGCGAGATAGACGCAGAGGAACGCGACGGTGGTGCCCGCGCGCGCCCACACCCGCACCGCCCCGAGGACGCCGAGCGCCACGAGGCCGACGCCGGCAACGAGCCGCGCGGCCGTCGGCAGCCCGGCGCCGACGAGCGTGGTCACCGTCGCGAAGACGTCCACGCTCGTCCGCGCGAGCGTGTGGAGCGCGAGCGCGAAGCCGTTGGCCGCGAATCCTCCGGCGAGCCAACCACCGTAGCTGCCGTAGTCGCCGCGCAGCGCCGCGGGGACCGAGGCGGCGTGCATCCGCTCCCAGACCTGCCACGGCGCGACCGCCGCGAGGAGGGCGACGGCGAACGCCGACGCGTGGCGCCACCGCCGACGCAGCGCGAGAGCGAAGACCACCGCGACCGCGAGCGCGAGCCCGTGCGTGCGCACGAGCGTGACCGCGCCGACGAGTAGCCCGAGCGCGGCATATCGCCAGAGCGGCGCCGGCGCCTCGACCAAGCGCTCGGCGAGGAGCAGCGACAGGAGCACGAGCGTGAGGAACAGCGTCTCCGACATCACGAGCGAGCTGAGCACGAGCGACGGGATGCTCGCGCAGCCGAGCAGCGCGACGAGCGCGGCGCCGCGAACGGAGAAGCCGAGGCGGCGATGCGCGAGCAGCAGCATCGCGGCGGCGGCGCCGGCGAGGAGGACCGCATTCAGCGCCTTGAACGCGAGCACGTTCGCCGGGAAGGCCGGGAACACGGCCCACACCAGCGCGAGCAGCAGCGGGTAGCCGGGCGGGAAGTGCGTGGCCGCCGGCATTCCCGGCAGGTGCAGCCAGCGATAGCCGTGACCGGTGGCGATGGACTTCGCGAGCACCACGTACATCCCGTCGTCGTGTACCACGCCGACGGGCAGCGGATCGATCGCGGCGAGCGCGATTGCGAGCACGACCAGCGCGACGGCGCACGCCGCGAGCGCCGGCCGGCGCTCGACGGCCGCCCATCGCGAGGGGGGCGCCGGGTCGGTCACGCCTCGACCCCGTAGCGGGAGAGCTTGCGGTAGAGCGTCGAGGGGTCGATGCCGAGGACCTCCGCGGCGCGCGACTTGTTGCCGTTCTCGCTCTGGAGCACCCACATGATGTACGCCCGCTCCACGGCCTCGAGGGTCGGGTTGGGCGGGGTGCGCGTGGAGACGAGCGCCTCGGCGCGCCGCTCGGTCACGCGGGCCGGGAGCGCGGCGAGCGGGATCTCGTCGCCGGTGGAGAGAATCACAGAACGCTCAAGAGCGTTTTCTAATTCTCGCACATTGCCGGGCCACGCGTAGGCGAGGAGCGCGTCGCGCGCCTCGTCGCTCAGCCGCTTGGCGGGCTCGCCGCGCACGGCGGCCAGCCGGTTCAGGAAGTGCGCGGCGAGCAGCGCGATGTCCTCGCGGCGCTGGCGGAGCGGCGGCAGGTGCAGCGCGATCACGTTCAGCCGGTAGTACAGATCGCTGCGGAAATTGCCGGCGCGGATCTCCTCGTCCAGATCCCGGTTCGTCGCCGCGACGACGCGCGTGTCGACCGGCACCGCGTCCGTCGAGCCCACGGGGATCACCTCGCGGTGCTGCAGCGCGCGGAGCAGCTTGACCTGCGTCGCCGGCGTGGTCTCGCCGATCTCGTCGAGGAAGAACGTGCCCTTGGAGGACGCGCCGAAGAGGCCGAGCTTGTCGCGCACCGCGCCGGTGAACGAGCCCTTCACGTGGCCGAACAACTCGCTCTCGAGCAGCGATTCGGGGAGCGCGCCGCAGTTGATCGAGAGGAACGGGCCCTCCGAGCGCGATGAGAGATCGTGGATGTACCGCGCGACGACTTCCTTGCCTGTTCCCGACTCGCCCTGGATCAGCACCGTCGAATCGGTGGGCGCCACCGTCTCGACCAGGCGCAGCACCTCGAGCCACGGCTTGCTGTTCCCCACCGGACGCGACACGCCATTGTGCTCGTGCCGGCGGATCGCCTGCTTCAGCGACTTGTTCTCCACGCGCAGCTTGCGATGCTCCGCCGCGCGCTTGAGGATCGCGACCAGCTCGTCGTTCCGGAACGGCTTCTGGATGTAGTAGAAGGCGCCCTCGTTGACCGCGGCCATCGCCGACTGGAGCGTCGCCTGCGCGGTCATCAGGATGACCGGAACGTCGGGATCGCTCTGGCGCGCGGCGGCGAGGATCTCCACGCCCGACACGTTCGGCATGCGGATGTCGGTGAGCACGATGTCGGGGCTCATCTCGCCGATGCGATCGAGTCCCGCTTTCCCGCCGTGCGCGAGATGCGGCGTGAACCCCTCGTTCCGCAGCAGGATGTTCAGCGAATCGAGAATGCCGGTCTCGTCGTCCACGACGAGCACGCTGGGCTTGTAGGCGACGTCCATCAGGAAACGCTCCGCGGGGTGGGTTGCGAGCGGGGGAGGATGACGGTGAAGCGCGTGCCGCGGCTGCCGCTGTCGACGAACACCACGCCGCGGTGCGCCTCGATCGCGCGGTGCACGACGGCGAGTCCGAGCCCGCTGCCGTTCGGCTTCGTGGTGAAGAACGGATCGAACATCCGGTCGCGGATGTCGCTCGGGATGCCGGGCCCGGCGTCGATCACCCGGAACGAGACCGCGTCGCCGTCGAACGGCAGCCCGATCGGCAACGCGTCCGTCTGTCGCGTGAGCTCGACCCGCACCTCGGTCCGCGGCGGCGAGGCCTGCACGGCGTTGAGCGCGAGGTTGAACACGGCACGATGCAGCAGATCCTCGTCGCCCTCGACGGTGATCGGATCGCCTTCGGGCAGCACGCACGAGATGCGCACCGACTGGTCGCGATCGGGGTGCGCCGCGGCCAGACCCACCGCGCCTTGCACCACGCTCGCGAGATCGACGCGATCGGTGCGCGCCACCCGCACGCGCGCGAAATCCAGAAACTCGGACAGCAGCCGCGAGAGCCGGTCGGACTCGCGCAGCACGAGCAGGCCGAGCGTCTTCTGGTCGTCGTTGATGTGCGGCATGCGCGAGATCTGCTCGACGGCGCTGCGGATCGACGCCAGCGGGTTCTTGATCTCGTGCGCCAGCGACGCGCTCAGCTCGGCGATGCCCTCGAGACGCTCGGCGCGGAGCCGCAGCGCCTCCATCCGCTTCTGATCGGAGATGTCCTGGAAGATCGCGGTCGCCGTGCGCGAGCCGATCGCTTCATCCGGCTCCATGTACGTCGTGGTCACGCCGACCGGAAAGCGCTTGGCAACCGTCGACACGATGCCCTCCCCGCGCGTCGTGCGGACCTTCGAATGGACCGCGCGCTCGACGGCGCCCGCCAGCTCCGGCGCCACCGCCGCGATGTTGGCGAGCATCGGCTCGCCGATCCGATCCACGAGGTCGATGCCGAGCAGATGCTCCGCCATCGGGTTCGCATAGACCAGGCGCCCCTCGGCGTCGATCGTCACGACGCCGCTCCGGATGTTGCGGAGAATGTCTTCCGCCTGGAGCCGCGTCTGTTCCAGCTCGGCGACCAGCAGGTCCTTCCCCTCTCCGCTCGCGCGAAGCTGCGCGCTGAGATAGCGGATGCCCAGCGCGACGACGGCGATCACGCTGAGCTGGAGCCAGACGCCCGGCTCCACCGGGCCCGATCGCAGGAACACGACGACGTCCGCGAAGTACAGCACGATGCCGAGAGCGGCGATGAGCAGCCCGCCGCTCGCGGGGACGAGGAGCGACGTCGTCGCGATCACGAGGATGTAGATCGCCGAGAACGGCGAGCTGCTGCCGTTCGTCACGTGCACGACCGCCGTCACGAGCAGCAGGTCGAACACCGCCTGGAGATACATGAACGTCGGGCCGGTGCGCCGACGGTATATTTCCGCGTAACCGGCCGAGACGACCGTGAACACCGTCGACAGGGCGAACGCGAGCGACGCGATCAGCGTCTTGGTCGCGTCGGCATCCGACCAGCTCCCGACCGCGGCGATGAAGATCGCGCTCGCGACACACAGGCGCCCGATGTAGACCCATCGGAGCAGCCGGCGCGGGTCGAGAATTGCTTTCAGTACGACTGGATTGGACGGTCTGGAGGCGAGTCGCAAAGGCGGTGCGGTTGCAAACTGCGAGAGGTTCGAACAGTCGCGAAGTATTGCAATCTGCTATACCATAAGTGGACGATCCCAGGGGACTCGGGTTACAGACGACTGGAGGTGGAGATGGCGGAATCGAGCAGCCTCAACGTGACGCCGACGCTTTCCATTCCGAGATCGGAGCTGGAATTCCGGGCGAGTCGGTCCGGCGGCCCGGGTGGGCAGCACGTGAACACGTCGTCCACGCGCATCGAGCTGTTATGGGATCTTGCGGCGTCGCAAGTACTTAGCGAAGACGAACGCGATCGGCTGCGGCGCAAGCTCACGTCGCGACTCGATGCCGAGGGGCGAGTGCGCGTGGTGGCGAGCGACCGACGCAGCCAGGCGCAGAACCGCATCGCGGCGGAGGAGCGGCTGGCGTCCCTCGTTCGCCAGGCGCTGGTCATCCCAAAGAAGCGACGCGCGACCCGCCCGACCGCCGCATCCAAGGAACGGAGAATCGCCGAGAAGAAGCACCGCTCGGAAAAGAAGCGCGAGCGTCGGGTGGAGCTGGACTAGGCGGCGGTCATTCCGCGGCGTCCGGCGCGTGCACGCGCGCCTTGAGCGCCTTGAGTGCATCTCGGGCGCGCTCGGCCCCAGCGCTTCCTGGAAATCGTTCGATCAACCGCCGCAATTCGACGAGCGCGCGTCCGGGATCGTCCAAGGGGCCGGTGAGCAGGTCGACCAGCCGGTTGGTCGCGTAGATCACCTGTCCGGGGGCGGCCGAATCGATTCGCTGCACGTCGCGGAACAACTCCGCCGCGCGAACCGGATTTCCCCTGTCGCGCGCGTACAGCTCGGCGGCGCGTATTCGAGCAGTGACGGCGTTCGGCTGCTCGGCGATCACGGCCTCGAACGACGCGAGCGCCTCGTCGAGCTTCCCCTGCATGACGAGGGCTTGCTGATACGAGTGCTGCTCCTCGTACGGGGTGCTTCCGCCATCCATCATGAGGTGCTGATACGTGCGGCCGGCCGCGTGCGAGAGACCGAGCGCCAGGGCAAAGGTGGCGGCGGCGACCGTCGCGCCGACGGCGGCGAACGTGACGACCTGGATCAGCGACGGGGCGGCGCCGCCCGAGGCCATGAGGAGGAACGCCGCGGCGAAGGTGATGATGCCGGCCATCGCCGCGTACGATCCGGCGCGCACGTACTCGCCGGCGACCGCGCCGTGGCGGTCGAAGAGGGTGGGCTTGTACTCCGGCGGGTCGGCGCGGGTCGGGGGAATCATACGGGCGAACAAAGTACTACTGAGGGACCGCGCGCGCTCGGGTGTCATTCAGGCAGGAACGCGATGTTCGCCAGCGGGTTGCAGCCGCGCCGGACGCATCGAAAGGCGAGCGGGACCTTGACGGGGACTGGGGGTACGCGAGTCATTGTTGTTGGGAGGAGCAGCACCCGGGGATTCCGCGGCGTGACGGCGGTGCTCTCGGCGGATACAGAGAGCGATTGCACTGGGCACAGCCTTTGCCCCGCCCCGTTCGAGGGCTGGACCCAGAGCCGATCGACTGCTCGATGTCCGGAACGACTCTTTGCTGCGGCACGTCCGCGGGGCTTTACATGATCCGACTCCGTCTGCGCATCGCGGCGATCGCCTTGCCGCTCGTTGCGCTCACCGCGTTTTCATCCGCCGGTGCCCAGGAGTATTTCGGGCGCAACAAGGTCCAGTACGAGACCTTCCCCTGGCGCATCCTCCGGTCGGAGCACTTCGACAACTATTTCTATCCCGCCGAGTCGGTGACGGTGCACGACGCCGCGCGGATGGCCGAGCGGTGGTACACGCGCCACTCCGACACCTTCCGGCACGCGTTCGACCGCAAGTCGCTGATCTTCTACGCCGATCAGCCGGACTTCGAGCAGACGAACGTGGTCGGCGAGCAGATCGAGGAAGGCACGGGCGGCGTCACGGAGTCGAACCGCACGCGCGTGATCATGCCGTTCACCGGCATCTACGCCGACAACGACCACGTGCTCGGCCACGAGCTCGTACACGTTTTCCAATACAACATTGCTGAAGGCACGCCGGGCGGCGGCCTGATGCGGCTCGACGCCCTGCCCCTCTGGCTGATCGAAGGCATGGCCGAATACTTCTCCCTCGGCCGCGACGATCCGCTCACGGCGATGTGGATGCGCGACGCCGTGCAGCGCAACAAGTTCCCGACGATCAAGCAGCTCACCACGGACCCGCGCTTCTTCCCGTATCGCTACGGCCAGGCGCTCTGGGCGTACGTCGGCGGGCGCTGGGGCGACCGCTCGGTCGTCGACGTGTACCGGACCGCGCTCCGCCTCGGCTGGGACGCGGCGCTCGTGCGCGTGCTCGGCGAGAATCAGGATTCCTTGTCCAAGGACTGGGCGGCAGCGAACCGCGCCATGTACCTGCCGCAGCTCGCCGGACGCACCGCGCCGGACAGCACCGGCCAGTCGCTCGTCAAGCTCGAGCACACCGGCGACTACAACATCTCGCCCGTGATCAGCCCGGACGGCAAGTACTTCGCGTTCTTCTCGAGCCGCAGCCTGTTCTCGATCGACCTGTACCTCGGCGACGCGCGCACGGGGAAGATCATCAAGAAGCTCGCGAGCCCGGCCAGCGACCCGCACTTCGACGCCCTGAGCTCGATCAACTCGGCCGGCGATTTCTCACCGGACGGCAAGCAGTTCGCGTTCATCGTCTACGCCGACGGCGACAACGAGATCGCGATACTCAACACGCAGAGCGCGAACATCGAGCGTCGCATCAAGCTGCCGGGCATCGGCGCCGTCACGAGCGTGGCGTGGTCGCCCGACGGCCGCACGCTGGCGTTCTCGGGGCTCGCCGGCGGCATCAGCGATCTGTATCTGCTCAACCTCCAGAGCGGCACGATCAAGCAGCTGACCAACGACAAGTACGGCGACATTCAGCCCACGTGGTCGCCGGACGGCAAGACGATCGCCTTCGCCACCGACCGCGGCCCGAAGACGAACTTCAACACGTTGACCTTCTCGCCGCTCCAGCTCGCGACGTACGATCTCGCGTCGGGGCAGATCAAGGTCTACTCGCCGTTCGCGAACGGGAAGCAGATCAACCCGCAGTTCTCGCCGGACGGCAAGGACCTGTACTTCATCTCCGACCAGGACGGCTTCGCCGACATCTATCGGCTCGAGCTCGCGTCGGGGCAGGTGTTCCGGCTCACGAACATCTCGACTGGCGTCAGCGGCATCACGACCGAGTCGCCGGCGTTGTCCGTCGCGCGCGGCACCGGCCGGATGCTCTTCGACGTGTTCTACAATCAGGGCAACGAGATTCGCGCGTTCGACGCGGGGCAGACCGTGGGAACGCCGGTGACGGCGGCGGCCGTGGCCGAGGGCGAGCAGCTGCCGCCGCCGGACGTGGCGCACAGTCTGGTCATGGGTTATCTCGCCGACCCGACGAACGGATTGCCGTCGGGCAACGACTTCCAGGTGCGGCCGTACCACTCGTCGTTCTCGCTCGACGCGATCGGGCAGCCGAGCCTCGGCGTGGTCGCGGGCGGGCCGTTCGGCACCGGCATCGCGGGCGGCATCTCGATGATCTTCGGCGACCAGCTGAGCGACCGACAGATCTTCGCGGCCATTCAGGCGAACGGCACGGTCAAGGACGTCGGCGGCGCGGTGCAGTACTACAACATGCGCAACCGATGGAACTACGGCGTCGGTGCGGAGCACATTCCCTATCTCACGGGCGGCGTGTTCGTCTCGGACACCGTCGTCGGATCGGGGACCAGCGCGGAAGATCTCGCGACCGTCAACCAGGTGCTGCAGCGCATCTACGTGGACGACGCGTCGCTGATCGCGCAGTATCCGTTCTCGCAGACGCGCCGACTCGAGCTGTCGGCGAGCATCACGCACCTGTCGTTCGATACGCAGATTCTGCAGGATTTCTACGACGCGAACGGCAACTTCCGCGGCGAGAACGTCGCGGACCGAGGAAATCTCGGCTACAAGCCGCTCTGGTACGCGGGGCCGTCCGTTGCGCTGGTCGGCGACAACTCGTTCGCCGCGTTCACGTCGCCGGTCCAGGGTGAACGGTATCGGCTGCAGTACACGCCGACGTTCGGCTCGGTCTCGTACCAGCTCGCGATCGCCGACTACCGCCGGTACTTCTTCCTGCGGCCGTTCACGTTCGCCATTCGCGGCATGTCGCTCGGCCGCTACGGCAGCGGCGCGGAAGACACGGTCGCGACGTATCCGTTCTA
>DASZUN010000003.1:0-5220 GCA_035547615.1 Gemmatimonadaceae bacterium
CATCGAAACGTGGTATAATCCGCGACGGCGGCATTCCACGCTCGGCTACCTCAGTCCAGCGCAGTACGAGCACCAACTGCGGATGGCAGCCTAGCATCCGTAATCGTGTGTCCACAAAAGCGGGTCAAGCTCAAAGCTTCCCGAGGCCGTTCCCATTTCTCTTGCTGTTGTTGTTGCTGTTGTTGTTGCTGTTGTTGTTGCTGTTGCTGTGTCAGTCGATGACGTCAGTCCCTTCCGTTCAAGTCGGTAGCTGTTCCCCTTCTTCATCGTGGCCGGCCGAGTGGCCGCTCGTGGTGGCGGGTTGGATCGGCGCGCCAAGGATGGTTCCAAGAATTGGGAACAGCCGAAATGGACGGATTGGACTGACCTGAACGGAAGCGGCACCAGCCTTTTGGGAACGGCCTCGGGACGCTTCGCGGCAGAGGCTTCCCGAGGCCGTTCCCATTTCTCTTGCTGTTGCTGTTGCAGTTTCAGTCGATGACGTCCGTCCCTTCCGTTCAAGTCGGTAGCTGTCCCCCTTTCTCATCGTGGCCTGCGCAGCTGTTCCCCTTTCTCATCGTGGCCTGCGCAGCTGTTCCCTTTTTCATCGTGGCCTGCGCAGCTGTTCCCCTTTTCGTTGTGGCCCGCCTGTAAAACAAAACGGGGCCGGCGAGAGATCGCCGGCCCCGCATCATTGGCGTTCAGAGAACGCTTACTGCTGACATCTCGCGTGCGGATCGGCCACGGGGTGGTCGATGTGCGGACGGTGATCCATGTCCGCCACGTAGTTCCCGACCTTGTACATGAAGTTGCCGATCTTCGCCATGTGCGGATAGTCGATGTACTCCGGCTCGTCCGTCACCTGGTGATAGTCGCCGTGCAGGCCGGTCGTGACGAACACGATCGGGATGTTGTAGCGCGCGTAGTTGAAGTGGTCGCTGCGGCAGTAGATGTTCTCGGGGTGCCCGTTCGCATCGAACTGGTAGTCGAAGTGGAACGGCGGCTTCTCCTGCTTGTTCAGATTCTCGACGATGTCGCCGAGCTCGTTCGAGATGCGCCGCGAGCCGACGAGCTGCAGATAGTTCGGGCCGCCCTCGAACAGGTCGCTCGCCGCGCCGCGGCCGACCATGTCCATGTTGAGCTGCGCGACGATCGAATCGCGCGGGATCGTCGGATGGTCGGTGAAGTACGCCGAGCCCCAGAGGCCCTTCTCCTCGCCCACGTGCCACACGAAGATCATCGAGCGCTTCGCGTTCGGCTTCTCCTTGGCGAAGCGCTCGGCGATCTCGAGCAGCGTCACCGTGCCGGAGCCGTCGTCGTCGGCGCCGTTGCTGATCGAGTCCGGACGCGCCGGCCCGTTCACCCGGTGCACGCTGTCCATGTTGATGTGGATCGCCGCGATCTGCGCGTTCAGCGAGTCGAGGTGCGCCTGCTGCTCCGGCGTGGCCGGGTTGCAGTTCGTCTGCTGGCGTCCGCCGCAGATGTGGTTTTCCAGGTTGTACAGGGCGATGTGCTCGCGGATCGGATACGCCGCCTGATTATACAGGTGCAGCGAATCGTGATCGGCGATCGGCCCCTGCGCACGGATGCCGATGTGATCGTTGTGCGCGCCCATCGCCACGTACTCGCCCTTGAGCTTGGGATCGTGGCCGGGATACACGGCGATCACGTTGCGCGCCGGAGCGGGTTCATCGTGCCACGTGAGGTTCGCGGTGATCGTCTTGCCCGTCGCGCCGGGCTGCAGCGCGTCCAGCGAGCCGCCGAGGAGCTGCTCGGCCGCCGCACGGGTGATCGTGATCTGCGGCGGCGTGGACGGATCGCTCGGGGACGGCTTGAGCTGCACCGCACCGGGGCGCGGATGCAGCGAGTTCTCGACGAGTGTCGGCGACAGCTCGTCCACGACCGTGATCGTCGCGGCCGCGCCGCTGTTCGCCCCGCGTCCGCCGCGACCAAACCCGCCGCGGCCGAAGCCGCCGCGCCCGAAGCCGCGACCCGCGTTCGGCGGCTGGTGCATCAGCACGATCTTGCCCTCTTCCTGCTCGGGCGAGAGGCGCGCCGCATTCGGGCCCATCGTGCCGCCGTAGACGACCTGCGCCGACGGGAGCGCCGCAACGTTTCCGCCCCGGCCGCCGGTCGCGACGAAGTCGGTGCCGGCCTTCAGCGTCACGCCGTCCGCGCTGATCGTGGAGCTCGGATCGAGCGAGCGACGGATGACCGGCACGTTCTGGAAGTAGGTGCCGTTGTCACCCATCGGCTGCAGCCCCATCGCCTTGAGCTGGTTGGCGATGTAGGTCGTCGCCTTGATGTGGCCGCGCGTGCCGGTCTCGCGCCCTTCCATGGAGTCCGCGGCGTAGATGTAGAGACGCGTCTTGAGGTCGGCTGCGGTGATCGCGGCCGTCGTCGGTTGCGGCGTGTGCGTCCGCGGCTGCGTCCTGGGATTCTGCGCGGCTGCCAGCGCGGGGAGCACCACCGCCGCCGTGCCGAGCAGGTTGGAGATACGTATCACGGGATACCCTTCGGTTTGATGGGAGGAGAAGGAAATCTACCTTGTAGTACGCGGCCCTCTTCCACGCCGCTGCGCGTCCCGGAAACCGGTAGCTTTCGCGTTCGCGGACCTCTTACTTCCCTGCTCCAATGCACATCGAGACACTCGCCGTTCACGCCGGACACGAGATCGACCCGGCCACTGGAGCGGTCACGCCGCCGATCAACCTGTCGACCACCTTCCAGCGGGAAGCCGACGGGAGCTACCGCGCGGGCTTCCTGTACTCCCGGTACGCGAACCCCAACCGCGTGGCGCTCGAGCGGTGCCTCCTCGAGCTCGAGGCGGGCGCCGTCGCCGCGGCGTTCGCCTCCGGCTCGGCGGCGACGATGACGTTGATCCAGACGCTCGCCGCGGGCTCGCATCTCGTTCTGCCGGACGACGCGTACTTCGGCACCATCAAGCTCGCGCGCGAGGTGTTCGGGCCGTGGGGACTCGAGATGTCGCTCGTCGACATGACCGATCTCGCGGCCGTGGAGCGCGCGATGCGGCCGAACACGAAGCTCGTCTGGGTCGAGACGCCGTCGAATCCGTTGCTCCGCGTCTGCGACATCCGAGCGATCGCCGAGATCGCGCACAAGGCCGGCGCCATCTGCGCGGTCGACAACACGTGGGGGACGCCGGTGCTCCAGCGCCCGTTGGCGCTCGGAGCCGACGTGTCGATGCACGCCACGACCAAGTACCTCGGCGGCCACAGCGACGTGTTGGGCGGCGCCCTGATCTTCCGGAGCGAGGGCGAGCTGTCGCAGCGCGTGCTCGGGATCCAGCTCGCCGGCGGCGCGGTGCCGTCGCCGTTCGAGTGCTGGCTCACGATGCGCGGGATTCGCACGCTGCCGCTCCGCGTGAACGCACAGAGCGCGAGCGCGGCGAAGCTCGCCGCATTTCTCGAGGGGCACGCCCGCGTGGAGCGCGTGCACTATCCCGGACTCGCGAGCCACGCGGGACACGCGATCGCGCGCGGGCAGATGTCGGGCTTCGGCGGGATGCTCTCGGTGCAGGCCGGCCGGGATCGCGCGCAATCGATGGCGATCGCGTCACACCTGAAGCTGTTCACCCAGGCGACGAGCCTCGGCGGCACGGAGAGCCTCATCGAGCATCGCGCGTCGGTCGAAGGTCCCGGCACGCGCGCGCCGGAGAATCTGCTGCGCGTATCCGTGGGTCTCGAGCACGTGGATGATCTGATCGAGGATTTCGCGCAGGCGCTGGCGGCGGTGGGCTGATGCCGCCGGCCGTCCTGCTCCTCAGCGGCGGGCTCGATTCGACGACGCTCGTCGCGCACGCGCTGCACGAGGGCTTCGACGTGCACGCGATGACGTTCCGCTACGGCCAGCGGCACGCCAGCGAGATCGAGGCGGCACGGCGCGTGGCGGCGCGGTTCGGCGTGCGCGATCACGTGATCGTCGACATCGACCTGCGTACGTTCGGGGGATCGGCGCTCACCAACGCGGACATCAGCGTTCCGAAGGACCGCGAT
The DNA here is from genome assembly GCA_035547615.1 of Gemmatimonadaceae bacterium. Lineage (GTDB taxonomy): Bacteria > Gemmatimonadota > Gemmatimonadetes > Gemmatimonadales > Gemmatimonadaceae > JAQBQB01. The sequence goes on from DASZUN010000003.1 coordinate 3,996, forward strand.
GTCGACGCGATGAGCCACGGCATCCCGATCACCTACGTGCCGGCGCGCAACACGATCTTTCTCTCGTTCGCGCTCGCCTGGGCCGAGGTGCTCGAGGCGGGCGACATCTTCATCGGCGTGAACGCGCTCGACTACTCGGGCTACCCCGACTGCCGCCCCGAGTACATCGCCGCGTACGAGCGGATGGCGAATCTCGCGACCCGCGGCGGCGTCGAAGGAACGACTCCGATTCGCATTCGCACGCCGCTGATGCAGATGACGAAGGCCGAGATCATCCGCCACGGCCAGTCGCTCGGCGTGGACTATTCGATCACGCAGAGCTGCTACGATCCCGACGCGAGCGGTGCGGCCTGCGGGCACTGCGATGCGTGCCAGCTCCGGCTCAAGGGGTTCCAGGAGGCGGGGCTGAGGGATCCGGCGCCGTACTCCGAGACGCGCATCCAGGCAAATCAGAGTCCATAGGTTTCACCGCTGAGTGCGCAGAGGACGCGGAGAAAGGCACTGCACTTTTCTCTCTGCGTCCTCCGCGCTCTCCGCGGTTCATGGTTCTCATGTACACGATCAAGGAAATCTTCTACACGCTGCAGGGTGAAGGCGCCAACGTCGGTCGGCCGGCGGTGTTTTGTCGTTTCTCGGGCTGCAACTTGTGGACGGGGCGCGAGGCGGATCGCGCGAGCGCGGTGTGCACGTTTTGCGACACCGATTTCGTGGGCGTCGGGCCGGACGGCGGCAGGTTCGCCACCGCGGACGCGCTGGCCGATGCGGTCGCAGCGCGTTGGCCGCGCAGCCCGGGCGGGCGGAAGCTGGTCGTGTGCACCGGAGGCGAGCCGCTCCTCCAGCTCGACGAGGCGGCGGTCGAGGCACTGCACGCGCGCGGCTTCGAGGTCGCGGTGGAAACGAACGGCACGCAGCCCGCGCCGGCCGGCCTCGATTGGATCTGCGTGAGCCCCAAAGCCGATGCGCCGCTCGCGCTGCAGCGCGGGGACGAGCTCAAGCTCGTGTTCCCGCAATCCGGCGTCGATCCGGCGCGCTTTGAAGAATTGGAATTCAATAACTTTTATCTCCAGCCGATGGACGGCCCGGCGCTCGCCGAAAACACGCGGGCGGCGATCGCGTACTGCCTCGCGCACCCCCGGTGGCGGTTGAGCGTGCAGGTCCACAAGGCGATCGGCGTCCGATAGCCGGCTCGTCACCGCCCGGCGCCTGGAACATCACGTGGCGGACG
>DASZUN010000004.1:0-2246 GCA_035547615.1 Gemmatimonadaceae bacterium
CGCAGCAGGTGCACCGCCTCGGCCTTAAACTCGGCGGTGTACCTGCGTCGGACTCGCCGTCCATCCCTTCCAGAAGACTGACCCACGGAACACCTCCGGATGCTGCATGGTGAGGTGTCCACGAAACCGGGTCAACTCCAATCACTCGTCACCGCCGTTCACGCCGCTCCAACCTATCCGAAACATCCGGCCGTTATCCGCGGCTACTGTCGTTGCAGTTGTCGTTGCAGTTGTCGTTGCCGTCGAGCTTACCAGATCTTCACGCGATCCTGCGGCGCCAGGTACATCTTGTCGCCGGGCTGCACGTTGAACGCCTGCTGGAACGCGTCGTTGTTGATCAGCGGCACGTAGGCGCGAACCGGGCCCGGGGAGTGCGGGTTCGTGAGCAGCTGCTGGCGCAGCGCCGCGTCGCGCATCTTCGTCCGCCAGATCTGCGCGAAGCCGAGGAAGAAGCGCTGGTCGCCCGTGAAGCCGTCGATCATCGGCGCCTGCTTCCCGTGCAGCGAGATCCGGTACGCGCGGTACGCCTGCGCCAGTCCGCTCACGTCGCCGATGTTCTCGCCCATCGTGAGCGTCGGGTTCACGTGGAGGTCGTCGATCGGATTGATCGCCGCGTACTCGGCGCCGAGCTTCGCGGTGCGCGCCTCGAACGCCTTCGCGTCGGCTGGCGTCCACCAGTCGCGGAGGTTGCCGTAGCCATCGGACTTGCGGCCCTGGTCGTCGAAGCCGTGGCCGATCTCGTGCCCGATCACCGCGCCGATCGCGCCGTAGTTCACCGCGTCGTCGGCGTCGACGTTGAAGAACGGCGGCTGGAGGATCGCGGCCGGGAACACGATCTCGTTGTTCGTCGCGTTGTAGTACGCGTTCACCGTCTGCGGCGTCATGCCCCAGCGGCTGCGGTCGACCGGCTTGCCGAGCTGGCCCGCCATGTCGTCATAGCGGAATTCCGCGCCGCGCATCGCGTTGCCGAGTGCATCGCCCGGCTTGATCACGAGCTTGGAGTAGTCGCGCCACTTGTCGGGATAGCCGATCTTGACCGTGAAGTGCGCGAGCTTGTCCTGCGCCTGCTTCTTGGTCGCGGGGCTCATCCACTCCAGGCTGTCGATGCCGACGCGGTACGCGGCGAGGATGTTCTTCACGAGCGCGTCCATGCGCGCCTTCGCTTCGGGCTTGAAGTAGCGCTGCACGTACAGCTTGCCCGCGGCCTCGCCCATCAGCCCTTCGACCTGCGCCACGCCGCGCTTCCAGCGCGGGCTCTGCTCCTGCTGGCCGCTGAGCGTCTGACCGCGGAACTCGAACCTCGCCTCGCCGAACGCGGCGGGGAGCTCGTCGGCGTAGTCGTCGAGCAGCTTGAACGTGAGATACTCCCGCCACGTGGACGCCGGCGTGTTCGCGAGGATGGCGTTCATCGCTTGCACGTAGTCCGGCTGGCGGACGATCACGTCCGTGGTCTTCGAGAGTCCGGCGTCGGCGAGATAGGTGTGCCAGTCATACGCCGGCGTGAGCGCCGCGAGCTGCGCGACGGTCATCTTGTTGTAGGACAGGTCGCGGTTGCGGCTCTTGGCGCGATCCCACTGCGGCTTCGCGATCTCCGTCTCGAGCGCGATGATGCGGTTCGCGGCGCCGGCGGGATCCGGCTGCTTGGCCAGCGTGAACAGGCGGGTGATGTACAGGCCATACTTCGCGCGCGTCTGGGCCATCGCGCCGTCCGGGCGCAGATAGTAGTCGCGGTCGGGGAGGCCGAGGCCGGACTGACTCACCTGCGTGATGGTGACGCTCGAGTTCTTCTGATCCTGGCCCACCCCGACGCCGAACGGGCTCTGAATGCCGATGCGCGCGAGGTGCGCGAAGGTGGCCGGGAGTTGCGCCGTCGACTGGAGCGTGGCGATGGTGGCGAGCTCGCCCTGGAGCGGCGCGAGCCCGAGCTGCTCGATGCGCGCGGAATCCATGTAGCTCGTGTAGATGTCGCCGATCTTCCGCTGCTCGCTGCCGGCGGGCGCGTTCGATTTCGCGGCATCTTCCACGATCTGGTGAATCGCGTCGCGGCTCTTTTCCGTGAGCTCGTTGAAAGCGCCCCAGCTCGACGCGTCGGCCGGGATCTGCGTCTTCTCGAGCCAGGCGCCGTTCACGAACCGGAAGAAGTCGTCCTGCGGACGGATCTGTCGATCGAAGTTGGTGGTGTCGATGCCGAGGGCGCGGACGGCACCCTGTTGACGTTGGGCGTGTGCGGTAGCCGGCGCGATGAG
>DASZUN010000005.1:0-9872 GCA_035547615.1 Gemmatimonadaceae bacterium
CGGGGCGCGCGCTCAGGCCGTCCCGTCGACCTCGTTCATGACGAGAATGAGCCCGCGCAGATCCCGCGCGGGCGTCACGAGCCGCGTGATCCCCACCGCGCACCGGATGGCCTTGCCGCGCCGATTCGTCGCGTCGACCACCACTTCGGCGCCGTCGCCCTTGGCGTTGGACAGCGCCGCCCGCATGGGTTGCTTGAGCCGCTCCACCGGGAGCCCGATGTCGAGGCCGAGGAAGTGCTTGCCCACGACCTCTTCCTCGCGCAGTCCCCACAGGTCGTGCGCGCGCGCGTTCCAGACGAGCACGCGCATGTCGCTGTCGACCACGATCACGCCGCCGCGCAGGCTCGTGAGAATGCTCTCGAGAAGGCCGTTGACCTGATTGAGCTCGTCGCTCCGCTGCCGGAGCTCCTCGTTCATCGTCGTGAGCTCTTCGTTCGTCGACTGGAGCTCCTCGTTCATCGTCTCCAGCTCCTCGTTCGTCGACTGGAGCTCCTCGTTCGTGGTCTCCAGCTCCTCGATCGTCGACTGGAGCTCCTCGTTCGTCGTCTCGAGCTCTTCGTTCGTCGACTGCAGCTCCTCGTACGCGGCCTCGAGCTCCTGGTTGGCGTGCTCGAGATCCTGTTGCAGCCGCTTGGCCGCGCTCACGTCGGTGAAGGCGAGACTCGCCCCGAGCGGCGTGCCGTTCTCCGAGATCGGCACGACCTGGAGGTCCAGCCAGCGAATCTCGCCGCTGCCCGTCGAGTGCTCGATCTCGCGCATCACCACCGGCCGCCGCTCGGCGTAGACCTGCTCGAGCAGCGATCGCAGCTCCACGGGGCGGTAGGAGATCTTCAGATCCTGCAGCGGGCGGCCGACGTCCTCCGGCGAGATGCCGAACAGCGTGCGCGCGCGCTCGTTCGCCAGCACGACGATGCCGGCCGCGTCGACCACGATCTGCGCGAGGGGCGCCGCGTCCACGGAGAAATCCCGCAGCTTGACGTGTGCCGAGAACGTGGGGCTCGGGTCGTCGCCGCCGCTCTCGTGCATCAGCATCAGGCGGTCGCGGAAGTGCAGCTTGGCCCGCGGCACCCTGATGGAGATCCGCCGCTTCAGGTCGAGCGGCATGAACGTGCTGGCGTGCGTCAGCAGCGTTTCGGCCCGCCCCAGGAACAGCACGCCGTGGTCGTTCAAGGCGAAGTGGAACCGCGTGAGAATGCGCGCCTGCGTCTCGGCGTTGAAGTACATCAACACGTTGCGGCAGACCAGAATGTCCACGCGTGAGATCGGCGCATCCTGGATGAGGTCGTGCCGCCCGAAGATGACCTGCCGCCGCAGCTCCTTCTTGAAGCAGTACGAGGCGTCCACGCGATCGAAGTACTTGGCGAGGAGCGCCGGCGGCACGCCCTCGACCTCGCGCTCGGTGTAGATCGCCTGTCGCGCCTTGGCGAGCGCTTCCTCGTCCACGTCGGTCGCGTAGATCTTCACGCGCTCCTTGAACGCCTCGCTGCCGAGCGATTCGCACAACACCATGGCGAGCGTGTAGGCCTCTTCGCCCGAAGCACACCCGGCGCTCCACACCCGGATCGGCGCCTCGGGCGGCTTCTTCGACACGACCTTCGGCACGACCTCCTGCGCGAAGTACTCCCACGCGCCCTCGTCGCGGAAGAAGTGCGTGACGTTGATCAGGATCGTGTTGAAGAGCGCGGCGAACTCCTCGGGATGCACCTCGAGGTAGTCGACGTAATCCGCGTAGTCGCGCACGTCGATCGCCTGCATGCGCTTGGTGATGCGCCGCGCGAGGCTCGCGCGCTTGTAGCCCGTGAAGTCGAAGCCCCGGCTTCGCTTCAGGTAGTCGAGCAGGACTTCGAGATCGCGATCGGATTCAGGCGGAACTTGGGCGCGTGTGGCAGCGCGCGGGCGGTTGGTCGACACATACATATTCTGAATGCGCGACGCGCCGCACACCAGTAGTGAACTCCCGGATCAGCCCTCGTCGGGCTTCGCCGAATCGACGAGGATTTGCCGGATGAGCGCGGCCTGATCCCGCAGGTTCGCCGATCGCGACGCGAAGCGATCGCGCAGCCGCTCGGCGCCGCGTTGGCCGAGCCGCTGCGCCAGCTGCTCGTTGAGTTGCGCGCTCTCCTCGAGGGCCCGGAGCGCCGTCCACAACGCGTCCTCGAGCGTGACTTGCTGCTCCGACGCCAGCGCGTCGCTCGTCCAGCCGTGGCCCACCCGGCAGCGGTAGCGCACGAGATCGCCGTCGCGAATCTCCCACAGCACGCCGCCGCAGTCGGGGCAGCCGAACGCCGAGGGCGTTCCGGGATGCGCCGCCGTCTCGTCCATGGCCTCGAGGTCGAACGACGAGAACTCGTTCTCCTGGCGTGCGTCGTCCATGACTTCACCTCCCATGCGTTCCGGCGCGGGCTCGGCGACCAGGGCACGCAGCAGTTCCGGGATCGCGGCGAGCGGCGCGACGTGGTCGACCATCACGTGTCTGATGGCGCTCGTCGGCATCGGCGGGAACATCGCATCGGCCGGGTCCTGCACCACGGCGATGCCGCCGCGCCGCTTGATCGTGAGCAGCCCCGACGTGCCGTCGTCGAGATTTCCCGTGAGCACCACGCCGATGACCCGCGCTCCATACGCGAGCGCGGCGCTCCGGAACATGGGATCGATCGCCGGCCGGTTGCCGTTCTCCGTGGGGCCGCGGCTCAGCCGAATCAAGCCGCGGCGCAGCAGCAGATGCTGCCCCGGACGCGCCACGTACACGGTCCCCGCGGCGATCGGCGCGCCGTTCGCCGCGGGCACCACGGCGAGCTTCGTCACGCGCGACAGGATCGTCGGGAGATAACTCTCGACGTCCGGCGGAAAGTGAATCGTGATGAACAGGGCGGCGGGGAAGTCCGGTGGCAGCTCGCGCACGAGCGCCATCGTTGCCTCGACGCCTCCTGCCGACGCGCCCACCACGATGATCCGATCTGGCTCCAAGCGCGCCTCGTCCTCGAGAGTGCGCGTCCGGCCGAGCATGCTCGCCCGGTCGCGCGGAGAGGCCGGCCTCGTCGCAAGTCACATGCTCGCCGCGGCCGCGAGGGCCTCAATCGCGCGCGGCCGGCACTCGCAACGTGAACGTGGACCCTTCGCCCTGGACGCTGTCGGCAGCCAGCGACCCGTTCATGGCCCGGGCCAGCTCTCGGCTGATCGCCAGGCCGAGTCCCACGCCAGGCTGGTCGCTGGCCGCTACCCGCACGAATGGCTTGAAAAGATCTTCGAGCCGGTCCGCCGGAATGCCGATTCCCGTGTCGCGCACCTGGATGACGACGTCGGACCCATCAGCGGCGACGCGAACCTCGACCGCGCCGCCTTCGCTGGTGAACTTCACCGCGTTCGACAAGAGGTTGATGACGACCTGCCGCAGCCGCTCGCCGTCGGCGCGGGCCGTGAGACCTTGCGGCGCCGGAAGCGCGCGGAGCGTGAGGCGTTTGGCATCCGCCAGGGGGCGCACCATCGCCTGGGCGCTCGCCACCGCGTCGGCAACGGGCACCGCCGCGAGCTCCACCTCGAGATGCCCGCGCTTCGCGCGGAAGTAGTCGAGCAGATCGTCCAGCAACCGCGACGCATGCGACTGTGCGCGGCGAATCCGATCCACGTCGACCGCCTGCCGTTCATTCAGCGGACCGTGCACCCCCATGAGCAGGATCCCGGCGTAGCCGCCCACCGACGTGAGCGGCGTTCGCAGCTCGTGGCTCACGGTCGCGAGCAGCTCCGTCTTGGCGCGATCCGACTCTTCGGCGGCGGCGCGTGCGGCCGCTTCACGCTCGCGCTGGCGTCGCGGCGTCTCGTCGACGAGCAGCCAACGCAGCTCGGGACCGGCCGCGGCGTCACGCGAGATTCCGATCGTCGCCGAGACGAACCGCGGCTCGCCGCGGCGCGGCTTGAGACGGAGCTCAACCGACGCGGTGTCGTCGGCGGCCGCGATGCGCAGCAGCTCGCGGCGGAACGCGCCACGCTCCGCCGCGGGAACGAACGACGCGAGCGGCTTTCCCTTGAGGTGCTTGGGCGCGACGTGCAGCAGGGCCGAGGTGGCCGCGTTCGCCTGTCGAATGACGCCGGCGGGATCAGTCAGGAAGTACGGCACGGGCGCATGCTCGAAGAGCGCCAGATACCGATTTCGCTCCGTGGCGAGCGCCTCGTTCGCCTCGACGAGCTGCTGCTCCTGGACGCGGAGCTCCTCCTCCGCGACGGTGAGCTCTTCGAACGCCACCGCGAGGAGAGTCTCGCTTGGAACTTCGTCCGACCGGCGGCGCACCTCGTCCACGCGCGACGACCATGCCGCGATCTCAGCGTGTGGTTCCCAGTGTGGCGCGTGGCTCACGACGACTGCTCCGCTCGCGTCCCCTCTGGCCCCGACCGGTCCTGGGGCGCCGCAACTTCGCGTGCTCCGTTATTAGCAGTGAATTTGAATGATCGCAAGAGCCGGAGATCCACGTTGAAATCTCTTCGCGCGAGCGAACGACAACGCGCGGCTACGCGACGGACTCGACCGTTGGAGTAACCGTTGCGAGGCGCGATCCATCAAACGATGTTCTCGGATTCTCGCGCTGCCGCCCATGTCGTCCGTACTCGTCCTGGCCGAACATCCCGAGATCGAAGCGCTCCTCGCGGATCTCGTTCTCTTCGCGGGCTATCACCCGGTGTTCGTGCGTGCGGACGAGACCGCGGTCGACGCGCTGCGGCGCCGCGCGATCGACGTGCTGCTGATCGACGCCGCCACGCCGCCGATCACGCGCTGCGCGTGTGAAGATACCGCCCGTGAGCGCGCCGCCGGCGTCGTCTACTTCGCGAGCACCATGAATGCCGCCGAATTGCGCGCGTTCGCCGAGGTGCGTGAGGGGCGCCACTTCGCCCTCCCGAACGGCCCGAAGATGCTGCGCGCGGTGCTGGACGACGCGACCCGATCGCTCGGCCGTGGACCCGGCTCGCCGACGTGAGAATGGATGACGAGATCTATCGCGCCGCGTGATCCGGCGCGCCCTCGCCGCCGAGTGCGATGAGCGCCGGCGCGATGTCTCCCAACTCGAGCACGTAGTCCACGGCGCCTGACGCGATCGCGGCGCTCGGCATGCCGCCATGCGCCGCGGTCACCGGGTCCTGCGCGATCACCACACCGCCCGTCGCTTTGATCGCCTGCACGCCATCGGTGCCGTTGCTACCGCCGCCGGTGAGTACCACCGCGATCACCTGTCCGCCGAGCACCGCTGCCGCCGAGTCGAAGAGCGGATTCGCCGACGAGCTCACGAACTTGATCTTGCGTCCGTCCATGAGCTGCAGTCGGCCGTCCTCGTCGATGAGCATGTGCCGGTCCGCCGGAGCGACGTACACGGTCGCGGGTCTCAGCGCCTCTCCCGCCTCGGCGAGCTTCACGGCGAGCAGTGTCTCGCGCGCGAGAATGCGCGGGAGCGCGGTCGGCACGCTGGCGCCGCGGTGGAGCACGAGCACGATCGGTATGGGATAGTCGCGCGGCAGCCCCGAGAGGATCCGCGAGATCGCGGGAATTCCGCCGGCGGACGCCGCGATGGCGACGATCGCTGCGCGTTCGGGGTGTGGCCACCGGAGCCGTGTCGCCGCGCCGCGTGAGAGCGGATGCGGCGCCCGCGAGACGGCGATGGGTCGCTGCGACATGGGAGCTCCAGTCCGGAGTGCGGGTCCTGCATGCTCACCATTGTCGGCGGTGCCGCGTCGGGCTATCCGGAATCTCCTCGCGGCGCGTCCTGATTTCCCGTCAGCGGCCGATCGTGCCTCCGCGCCCGGGGGTGCTTGTGCGAACGCACATATTCGCGAACACTACGAGGGTGCATCTGCCGCTCGCGCGTGCAGCGCCGATCCCGATCCCCGTACGGGGCGCGGAGTTTGCGAGCACGGTGCGGCACCCGAGTCACTCTTCACCGCGATACCATTGCCACCACGCAAGACCGATCGGCGGGCCAGCACCCGCCGCCTCGAATACATCATCATCGAATGCGTCACGCCCGAGCTCGACGGCGGCCGGTATCCCGTCAAGCGCATCACGGGCGACAGCGTCATCGTCGGCGCGGATCTGATCAAGGAAGGCCACGATCAGCTCGCCGCGCGGGTGCTCTACAAGGGTCCCGGCGACGACGACTGGTCGTACGCGCCGATGCGCTTCGACTACGATCAGGATCGCTGGTACGGCGCGTTCACCGTGAATCGCATCGGCCGGTGGACGTTCACGATCGAGGCGTGGACGGATCGCTTCGCCACATGGCGGAGCGGACTGCGCAAGAAGGTCGACGCGGGGCAGGACGTGCAGCTCGAGCTGGCCGAAGGCGCGCTCCTCGCGCGCGCCGCGTCGCGGGGCATCAAGTCGAGCGCGGCGCGCGCGTCGCTGCTCATGACCGCGAAGATGCTCGAGGACCGGCGGAACACGACGATCGAGAAGCGGATCCAGCGTGCGCTCGACGACGATCTCGCGGCGCTCATGGACGAGCATTCCCGCCCGAACGATCTCACCCGCTTTCGGCGCGAGCTGGCGATCGTCGTCGATCGCGAGCGCGCGCGCTTCGCGGCGTGGTACGAGATGTTCCCGCGCTCGCAGATCGCGTCCGGCTTCGGCGAGGCGCCGCCGCGTCACGGGACGTTCGCCGACGCGGCCGCGCGCCTGCCGCGCCTCGCCGAGCTGGGCTTCGACGTCGTGTACCTCCCGCCCATTCACCCGATCGGCCGCACGTTCCGCAAGGGAAAGAACAACTCGCTCACGCCCGAGCCGAACGACGTGGGGAGCCCGTGGGCGATCGGCAACGAGGACGGCGGCCACCTGGCGATCGATCCCGCGCTCGGCACGATCGAGGATTCCGACCGATTCGTGGCGACGGCGCGCGACCTCGGCATGGAGGTGGCCCTCGACTATGCGCTGCAGTGCTCGCCCGACCATCCGTGGGTGAAGGAGCATCCGGAGTGGTTCCACGTGCGGCCCGACGGCTCGATCATGTACGCCGAGAACCCGCCCAAGAAGTACCAGGACATCGTCCCGCTCAACTTCTGGTGCGAGGATCGGGTCGGGCTGTGGACCGCCTGCCGCGACGTGCTGCAGTACTGGATCGATCACGGCGTGAAGATCTTCCGCGTCGACAACCCGCACACCAAGGCGTTCCTCTTCTGGGAGTGGGTGATCCAGGAGATCCAGCGCGACCATCCCGACGTGATCTTCTTCGCCGAGGCCTTCACGCGCCCCAAGCGCATGAAATCGCTCGCGAAGCTCGGCTTCACGATGTCGTACACGTACTTCACCTGGAAGAACCAGTGGTGGGAGCTCCGCGACTATTTCACCGAGCTGACCCGCACGCCGATGGTGGAGTATTTCCGCGGCAATCTGTTCGCGAATACACCAGACATCTTGAATGAGTATCTCGTGCAGGGCGGCCGGCCGGCGTTCCGCACGCGGCTGCTGCTCGCCGGCACGCTCCTGCCGCTCTACGGGATCTACAGCGGCTTCGAGCTGTGCGAAAACGTGCCGGTGCACGCGGGAAGCGAGGAGTATCTCGATTCCGAAAAGTACCAGATCCGGCCGCGCGACTACGACGCGCCGGGCAACATCAACGCGGACATCCGCCGGCTGAACGAGATCCGGGCGTCGGTGCCGGCGCTCCAGCGCTACGACAACCTCTCGTTCCACGCGAGCGAGAACGCGACGATCCTCTGCTATCGGAAGTCCGCGCGCCCGCCGCTCGTGCAGTTTCCGGGATCGCTCCCCGACGCCGTGCCGGCGGACGTGGCGGCGGAGCTCGGTGCGGCGCCGGCGGCCCACGGCCCCGAGGTACTCGTCATCGTCAACACCGATCCGCACCACGTGCAGGAGACGATGGTGCACGTGCCCATCCACGAGATGGGGCTCGACGACGACGAGCCGTACGTGGTGCACGACCTGCTCACCGGCGAGCGCTACACGTGGCGCGGTGTGCGCAACTACGTGCGGCTCGACCCCGAGGAGCAGCCCGGACACCTGTTCGCGATCGAGCGCTGATTGCGTCGCGGCCGGCGGCGCGCCATCGTGTGCGCATGATCAATCGCACATCTCTCATCGCGGCCGCGGCGCTTGGCGCCTGCGTCGCGGCTGCTCCGCTGGGTGCCCAGAGCACGACCGAGCTCGAGCGCGGCATCGATTCCGTCGCGAAGGCGGTCCTCAAGGCCACCGGGGTGCCAAGCGCGTCGGTGGCGGTCGTGCGGCACGGGACGCTGATGTACGCGGACGCCTACGGCGACGCCAAGCTCCAGCCGCCCACGCCCGCGACGCCGGACATGCGCTACGCGATCGGCTCGATCAGCAAGCAGTTCACGGCGACCGCGGTGCTCCTGCTCCAGCAGCAAGGCAAGCTCTCGCTCGACGACAAGGTCGCGAAGTGGATCCCGGGGCTGACCGACGGCAACCAGGTCACGATCCGCCAGATCCTCTCGCACACCTCCGGCTATCAGGACTACTGGCCGCAGGACTACGTGCCGCCCGAGATGGAGCGTCCGACCACCCCGGACGCGATCCTCGCCCGCTGGGCCAAGCGGCCGCTCGATTTCACGCCCGGGTCGCGTTGGCAATACTCTAATACCAATTTCGTGATTGCCGGCCTGATCGTGCAGAAGGCGAGCGGGATGCCGTTCTTCCAGTTCCTGCGCACGAACGTGCTGAACCGGGTCGGGATCACGAGCGCCGTGGACTTCGACCAGCGCGGCCCGTCGTCGGTGCAGCCGGTCGGGTACCTGCGCTACGCGCTCGGGCCGCTGCACCCGGCGCCGTCCACCGGCCCGAACTGGATGTTCGCCGCCGGTGAGCTGGCGATGACGGCCAGCGATCTCGCGAAGTGGGACATCTCGATCATCACGCAGTCGCTGCTCTCACCGGCGTCGTACCACATGCTCGAGACGACCACCCTGCTCAACAGCGGCCTGAGCTCGGGCTACGGGCTCGGCGTCGACGTCGTCTCGTTCAACGGGCATCGCATGATCGAGCACGACGGCGAGGTCTCCGGTTTCACGGCGGAGAACATGGTCTTCCCCGACGACAGCGTCGCCGTGGTCGTGCTCACCAACCAGGACGCCGCGCCCGCCTCCGGCGCGATCGGCTCCCGGATCGCGCAGCTCCTGTTCCGGACGACGGATCCCGTCACGGAGCAGCGCACCGCCCAGGCGAAGCGGATCTTCGAAGGCCTGCAGAAGGGCGAGATCGATCGCTCACTGTTCACGCCGAACGCCAACGCGTATTTCAGCGCGCAGGCGCTCGCTGACTTCACGAGCAGCCTCGGCCCCCTCGGCGCGCCGAAGTCGTTCGTGCAGACGCGCCAGGCGCTGCGCGGCGGAATGACGCTTCGCAGCTATCTCGTCACGTTCGCCAACGGCAAGACCGTGCGCGCATGGACGTTCGAGACGCCGGACGGGAAGCTCGAACAGTATCAGGTGGCGCCGATCGGCTAGCCGGCTCGGCTAGCCGGCACGGACTGAACGGACGGCTTCACGTGGCATCCCGAGCGGCTGTCAGAAAAAAATGCGGTCGACTCGTGGAGAACGGAGCCATCGTGCCGCACGGAGCGGTCCGCGAAAGTTCCGGCAGGGTTCGCGAGTTCGCTGAGCCGCAGCGCGGCACAGCGAACCAGCGTCCTAAACCAATCCAAGCCGATTCGGCGCCGCGGCGCCGATGCGCGCGACGAGCCCAGATTCGTCGACTCGCCTGCGGCTGGCTCGGGATGACCCTCAGAACCCCCGCTTCACCCACCTCAGCAGCGTCCCCGCCGTCGCCAGGCTCATCGACACGAGCGCGGCGTTCCGGTGCTGATTCTGCCGCGAGATCGATGTGTGCGCGCCGTGCGCGAGCGCGCCGGTGATGGCGAAAC
>DASZUN010000006.1:0-1981 GCA_035547615.1 Gemmatimonadaceae bacterium
CTCATCGCGCCGGCCGGTCATGCCGGCGCCCAGCCGGGCTCCTGGGGCGACCTCCATCTCGCGGCGGATGTCATCCATCTCCTCGCCGCCGGGGCTTGGCTCGGCGGTCTGCCGGCGCTCGCCATGCTGCTCGATGCGGCACGCCGGAATACGGATGCGCTGGCCGTGACCGCCACCCGCACGACCGCGCGCTTCTCGTGGCTCGGCATTATCTGCGTCGGCCTGCTCATCGCGAGCGGTGTCGTCAATGCGTGGTTCCTGCTCTCAGGCCCAGCCGACCTGGTGACGAGCACATATGGCCGCGTGCTGGCGCTGAAGATCGGCCTGTTCGCCGCCATGCTCGTTCTCGCGGCCATCAACCGGTTCCGTCTCGCGCCACGGCTGCCCGACGCGCAGGCGACGCGCAGACTGCAGCAGAACAGCATCGCCGAATCGTGTCTGGGTCTCGGCGTGCTGGTGCTGGCGGCTGTCCTCGGGACGCTGGAGCCGACCGCGCATCACCATCGGCATACTTCGATACCGACCGAAGCCGCGTTCGTGCACATCCACACCAACATCGTAATGGCCGACGTGACGATCAATCCCGGTCGCGTGGGTTCCGTGCAGGCCACGATCCATCTCGCAAAGGAAGACTTCTCGAATTTTTCCGCCCGCGCCGTGCGCTTCGAACTGAATCCACCTGACGCGGATGTCGCAAACATCACGCGCGATGCACGCGACGACGGTGATTCAGTGTGGCGCGTGGATGGATTCGAGCTGCCGCGCCCCGGTATCTGGACGATCCGTCTCTCTGTTGCGCCGCAGCAGGGAGCGATCGTGCTGCTCGATGCCCCGATCGTCATCGCGCCGTGAAAGCAAGAATAATTCGTGACAGAGGACAGATCATAGGTTAGCGTTTCACTTGTCCGTGTGAGAGGAGAATTCCGGCTCATCTGACAAGACCGGCTCCGACGTGCGGTCCAAGTCTTGGGAGGGAAGAAGTCCTCGGCGCGTTCACCGCAGCCGCCCCGATCTCGGCGACAAGAAGAATCGGGCAGGACACTGATAGCGACGAGCAGGGCCCGCGCCCTGCTCTTTTTTTATCGGGTCCGCTCAGAACGATTTCGGTGGTCCGAAGTGCTCGATCAGCCAGTCGAGCTTGATCACGCCGCTCATGTAGATCGCGGCCACCACGACGAAAACGATACTGGCGACGAGCGTGGTCCAGCCGACCTTGCGCCACATCACGTGCGCGAGCGGCGCGCCGGGATCGGCGCCGGGGATGTCGCCGGCCTCGGCCTGACGGTTCATGCCGAACGGCAGCACCGCAAACAAGGTGACCCACCAGATCAGAAAATAGACGGCGATGGCGGTCGTCGGGGTCATTCGGATTACGCCTGCTCGAGTTCGACGAGGGTGCCGCAGAAGTCCTTCGGATGCAGGAACAGCACCGGTTTGCCGTGCGCGCCGATCTTCGGTTCGCCGTCGCCGAGCACGCGTGCGCCCTGGCGCTTGAGTCGGTCGCGCGCGGCCGCGATGTCCTCGACCTCGTAACAGACGTGGTGGATGCCGCCGTCCGGATTCCGCTCGAGGAATTTGGCGATCGGCGAAGTTTCGCCCATCGGCTCGAGCAGTTCGATCTTGGTGTTCGGCAATGTGATGAACACCGTGTACACGCCGTGCTCGGGCTGCGCCACCTTGTCGGAGACCGTCGCGCCAAGCGTGTCGCGATAGACCGCGCTCGCCTTGGCGATGTCGCGCACGGCGATGGCGACATGATTGAGACGGCCGATCATGTGGTCTCCACTTCATTCTCTCCGGTCGTCCCCGCGAAGGCGGGGACCCAGACTCCGCAGCAATCCATGTCTACTGCGGGGTATGGGTCCCGGGTCTCGCTGCGCTCGCCCGGAGACGACAGCAGCGGTATCATACCGTCAGGACGTGCACGTGGCACATGGGCTTTTTGCCCCAGCGCTCGTTGTCCGCGGCGCGCACGGCGCGG
>DASZUN010000007.1:0-5262 GCA_035547615.1 Gemmatimonadaceae bacterium
CATGCCGGCGATCTCCGTTCGCGATCTCCAGCTGAAGGATGACAGCACCTGCATCTGCTCGGATCTCATCGCGGGCACGCACGGGCGCGGCTACTGGATCCTCGACGACGTGACGCCGCTCCGGCAGGAAGCGGCGGCGGCCGCGGCGCGCGAGGCGTATCTCTACAAGCCGGCGACGGCGGTGCGCGTGCGCCTGGCGGCGAACGATCCCACGCCGTGGCCGCCCGAGCTGCCGGCGGGCGAGAACCCGCTGCCCGGCGGCATCATCGACTACTACCTCGCGAGCGACGTCTCGAGTCCCGTCACGCTCGACATTCTCGACAAGGCGGGGAAGGTCGTGCGCTCGTACTCGAGTACGGAGGCGGTGCGGAACCCGCATCCCGCGCTCGATCCGGAAGTATACGACCGCCTGTGTCGCGCCAATCCGACGGCTGAGGACTGCGCGCTGCCGCTCTACTGGCCCGCGCCGCCGATGGCGCTGACCACGAAGAAAGGAATGCACCGCTTCTCGTGGGACCTGCGGTATCAGCCGGTCGCCGGGGAGGGTGGTCGCGGCGGCGGGGAAGGCGGCGGTGGCGCGGTGCCGCATCACACGTATGCGAGTGTGAATGCGCCGTGGGCGCCGCCGGGCCAGTACACCGTGCGACTCACCGTGAACGGCAAGTCGTACACGCAGCCGCTCACGCTCCGGCTCGATCCGCGCGTGAAGACGCCGGCCGCGGGGCTCGCGCAGCTCAACGCGCTCACCGGCGAGATGTACAACGGCGCGCGCGACACGCACGACGCATACGAGCAGGCGCGCGCACTGGCGGCGAAGCTCGCGAGCGTGCAGAGCCCCGACGCGGCTGCGCTCCGCGCGCGCATCGATTCGATCGCGCCGCCGCCACCGGCCGGCGGTCGCGGCCGCGGTGGTCGCGGCGGTCGTGGCTTTGGACGCGGTGGCGGCGCGCCCGCCGCGCCGACGCTGCAGAGTGTGAGCGGCGAGATGCTCGGCGCCGCGATGGCCATGCAGGGCGCGGACATCACGCCGACGTCGAGCGACGTGGCGGCGGTGAACAAGGCGCGCGCCGACGGCAAGGCCGTCATGGCAAAATGGAAGGCGGTTTCCACCGCGGCGGCGAAGATCGTGCGCTGAGCGTCGGGGAACGCAGCGCTGAATTCGGCGAAGGACCCGCTATCACGCGATAGCGGGTCCTTCGTGCATCCGGGGTGACGGTCGTTGCTGGTCGCGACAGTGTGCGCGATCGCGCGCTTCATAGTATGCTTGTCGTCCCCCCCCCACCCACTCCAGCTCGGCGGTCTCGTGATCTCTGTCTCCCAGCTCACGAAGCAATTCGGCGCGCAGCTCGCCGTCGACCAACTCTCGTTCGACGTGCCCGCGGGCGAGATCGTCGGGTTCCTCGGTCCGAACGGCGCCGGCAAGTCGACGACGCTCAAGATGCTCACCGGGATGATCGCGCCCACGAGCGGATCGGCGACCGTCGCCGGATTCGATCTGGTGCAGGACGCGATCGAGGTGAAGCGGCACGTCGGCTTCGTCCCGGAATCCGGCGCGGTGTTCGAGTCGCTCACGGGACTCGAGTACCTGGAGATGGTCGCGGCGCTGTACGGGATTCCGCACGGCGGCGCGGTGGAGCGCATCAAACAATTCATCGCCTTCTTCGATCTGAGCTTCGAGACGCTTACCGACAAGCTGCTCGGCGCGTACTCCAAGGGCATGCGGCGCAAGGTCGTGATCACCGCCGCGCTCCTGCACAATCCACCCGTCGTGTTCTTCGACGAGCCGCTCGACGGCCTCGACGCGAACGCGGCGGTCGGTTTCAAGGCGCTGATTCAGATGCTCGCGCGCGA
Source organism: Gemmatimonadaceae bacterium (assembly GCA_035547615.1). Taxonomy (GTDB): domain Bacteria; phylum Gemmatimonadota; class Gemmatimonadetes; order Gemmatimonadales; family Gemmatimonadaceae; genus JAQBQB01. The sequence continues at coordinate 1,852 of DASZUN010000007.1, forward strand.
GGGCAAGACGATCGTCTACAGCTCGCACATCCTCGACGTCGTGGAGCGGGTGTGCGACCGGGTCATCATCATCGACAAAGGCCGGCTGCTGCTCGACGGCGCCCCGGAGGCCCTCGTCGCGGCGCACGGCTCGGGCACGCTCGAGCGGCTGTTCACGGAGCTCACGGGCGGCACGGAGCTGGAGCGCCGCGCCGAGGACTTCGCGAAGACGTTCCGCACATGAGGTGGCGCAGCCGGCGGGAGGATGCCGCGCCGTCCCAGGACCGTGTGCTGCGGCGGCTCTTTCTCATGCTGTTCCTGCGCGGGCGCTCGGCGCGCCAGCTCCGCGGTGGGAACGTGCCGAAGTCGATGGGATGGACGCTGCGCACCTCGCTCATCGTCTATGTGCTCATCGGCTCGACCACGGGCGCGCTCGCCATGGCGCCGCTGTTCACGCTCGCCGTGTACCTGCACGCGATGACGTTCGTCCTCGTCGGGCTGTTCGTCGCCGCCTCCGCCGGCGAGGTGCTGTTCAACGCCGAGGAGGCGGACATTCTCCTGCACCGTCCGGTGGATGCGCGGGCGCTGCTGCGCGCCAAGGTGGCCGTGCTGCTCCGCGTCTCGCTGTGGACGGCGGTGGCATTCAACGTGGTCGGGTTGGGCATCGGCGCGTTCGGACCGCACGGCTCGTGGATGTTTCTTCCCGCCCATCTCGTGTCGCTCGCCGTCACGTCGATCTTCTGTGCGGGCGCCATCGTGCTGACGTATCAACTCTGCCTGCGCTGGTTCGGACGCGAGCGGCTCGACGGCCTCATGACGACGATGCAGATCGCGGTCTCGATGCTGCTGATCCTGGGTTCGCAGCTCCTGCCGCAGTTGTTGTCGCGCGCGGGCGACTCGGTGGGCACGCTCGTGCTGCCATGGTGGGTGCGATTGCTTCCGCCGGCGTGGTTCGCCGGCATGGATGACGTGCTCACCGGCGGTGCGCAGCCGGGGTCGTGGGTGCTCGCGGCGATCGGCGTGGTCGTGACGGGACTGGTCACGTGGTTGGCGTTCGAGAAGCTGGCCGGCGACTACGAAGAGGGCCTGCAGCGGCTGAACGAGCATGCCGCGCGCGCGCCGCGCGCGTCGCGCCGCCGCTGGCTCGACCGCGCGCTCGCGGTGCCGCCCCTCTCGTGGTGGCTCCGCGATCCCGCGGCGCGCGCCTCGTTCCTGCTCACCGCGGCCTATCTGCTGCGCGATCGCGACATGAAGCTGCGCGTCTATCCGGCGGTCGCGCCGATGCTCGTGTGGCCGGTGATCTTCCTGCTTCCGTTGCGCCACAGCGGATCGGGCGCCTTCCCGATCGCCTTCGCCGGCGTGTACCTGGGACTGATTCCGCTGATGGTGCTCAACCTGATTCGCTTTTCACAGAACTGGCAAGCCGCCGACCTGTTCCACGTGGTCCCGATCGCCGGACCGGGGACGCTCACTCACGGCGCACGGCGCGCGGTGCTCCTCTTGCTCACGGCGCCGGTGCTCGCGCTCTTCGCGCTGGGCGTGCTGGTGCTCCGGCACGAGGTCGCCAACCTGGCGCTGCTCGCGCCCGGGCTGCTCGCGATCCCGATCTACGCGATCGTCCCGTGTCTGGGCGGCCGCGCCGTGCCGTGCAGCGTGCCGCCCAACTCCACCGAATCCGCGCGACGCGGCATGATGATGCTGCTCGTGATGCTGCTCTCCGCGGCGTGGGGAGGCCTCGCGATGATCGGCTGGAGCTTCGGCTTCTTCGGATGGATGCTGGCCGGACAGGCGGCTGCCGTGGCGACAGCGTATGCGATCATGCGCGCCGCCGTCTCACGGGCCGCTTGGCCGCCGGAGACGCTCATCGGGTAGGCACTTGACCAATTTGGTCAAATCGGGTTTGTTTGGAATGTTGCCAGGAGGCCGACATGACACGTTCCAACAAGACGCGCTCGAAGCGAGTCTCGGCGCCGGCTGAGCCGGCTGCCACTGTCGGCGAATCAGTCGTTCCGCCCAACGCCAGGGCGCACGTGCGCGAAGCGGTCTCGCTCTACGACGCGAAGACCCAGCTCTCCTCGCTGGTGGAACGCGCAGCGGCGGGTGAGGAATTCGTGATCTCGAAATCCGGCAAGCCCAAGGCGCTGCTCGTGCCGCTCGACGACACGCGTCCGTTGCGACGTCCCGGCCGCGGCCGCGGACAGTGGCGCGTGTCGCGCGACTTCGATGCGCCGCTGCCGCCGGAGCTGCTCGACCGTTTCGGCGCGTGAGGCTGCTGCTCGACACGCACGTGCTGATCTGGTGGGACGAGGGCGCGCACCTTCGTCCCGCCGCGCTACGGGCGATTCGCGAAGCCGATCAGGTGTACGTCAGCGCCGCGAGCGCGTGGGAGATCGCGATGAAGATCTCGATTGGCCGGCTGAGCACGCGCCGCGTGATCGCGGACGCAATTCGCGAGTCCGGGTTCGAGGAGCTCCCGGTGCGCATCTCGCACGCCGAGTTGCTGCGCGACATGCCGCTCCACCATCGCGATCCGTTCGATCGGCTGCTGGCGGCGCAGGCGATGGCCGAGGGACTCACGATCGTGACGCGCGACTCGGCGTTCGACGAGTATCGCGTGCGCGTCATCCAGGCCTGAGGCGCGCACCGGGCTGAACCCTGGGCGCGCGGAGTGGCACCCGATCTGCCGACCGTAGTGAGAATACCCACTCACTCACGGAGGCAGATTGATGCCACATGGCTCGAAAACATTCGTCGGACTGGCTGGTGCGTGCGTCGTTGCGCTCTCGGCGTGTCAGACGCTGAAGACGAACGAGGGCAAGGGCGCGGTGATCGGTGCGGGCGGCGGTGCGGTGGTCGGCAGCGTGATCGGTCACGCGACTGGCTCGACGGCTCGCGGCGCGATCATCGGCGCGGCGGTCGGGGGCACCGCGGGCGCGATCATCGGCCACCAGATGGACCAGAAGGCGAAGGAGATCCAGGCGAGCGTGCCTGGCGCCACGGTCACGCGCGTGGGCGAAGGGCTGGTGGTGACGTTCGAGTCGGGGCTGCTGTTCGACTTCGACTCCGATCAACTCCGCGGCGAGTCGCGGCGGAATCTGGACAGCCTCGCGGCGCACCTGTCGAGCTTCGGCGACTCGAAGCTGCTGCTGGTCGGGCACACCGACAGTGTTGGGACGGACGCGTACAACCTGGATCTCTCCCGTCGGCGCGCGCAGGCGGTCGCGAGCTATCTCGAGTCGCACGGCGTGGCGCCGAGCCGCGTACAGACGGAGGGACGCGGCGAATCGGAGCCGATCGCGTCGAACGCGACCGATGCGGGGCGGCAGCAGAACCGCCGCGTGGAGATCGCCGTCTACGCGAGCGACAAGATGAAGGCCGAGGCGAAGGCGATGGCGGGCACGCCGTGAGCGGCGCGCACCAGCCGTCGGCGCG
>DASZUN010000008.1:0-3183 GCA_035547615.1 Gemmatimonadaceae bacterium
AGAAGGCGGCGTTCGTCGAGCGCCTGCGCGCCGAGGGCGGCTCGGTGATGATGGTCGGCGACGGCATCAACGACGCGCCCGCGCTGTCGAGTGCCGACGTCGGCGTCGCGCTCGCCGGCCATGGCGGCGGAATCACCGCCGAGGCGGCCGACATCATCATTCTCGTGGATTCGCTCGACCGCGTCACCGACGCGATCACGATCGGTCGGCGCACGCTCCGCATCGCACGTCAGAGCATTCTCACGGGACTCGGGCTGAGCGGCGTGTTCATGCTCGTCGCGGCGTTCGGCGGGATTCCGCCCGTGGTCGGCGCCGCGCTCCAGGAAGTGGTCGACGTCGCGGTCATTCTCAATGCGCTACGCAGCGCGCGGGAGCCGCGTCAGGGATTTCCTCACCCGCCCGCTGTCGGAACGCCGACACGCCCTGCGCGGATCCCCGATTTAATCGCACCTCAATATCGGAAATCTTGAGGCCACCAAAACGCGGTCCATCGGCCGCGATGAATTCCCCATCTGATTCGCCTCCCTGGGGTGGCCATGAAGAATCCAATCAAGATCAAGCGCTCCACGCTGCTCGGCATCGCGGCGGTCGGGAGCGCGATCGGTGTGATGTATGCGTGCACCTCGGCGCGCACGCCGTCGCAGAGCCTCGTCACGGGCGACGCGGCGTCCAAGGTCTACGTGCCGCCCGGCTCGTACGACGAGTTCTACGCTTTCCTGTCCGGCGGCTTCAGCGGCAACATCGCGGTGTACGCGCTGCCGTCGGGCCGCCTCCTCAAGCAGATCCCGGTCTTCTCGCAGTTCCCCGAGACGGGCTACGGCTACAACGAGGACACCAAGCCGATGCTGCAGACGACCTACGGCTTCATGCCGTGGGACGACTCGCACCACCCCGAAATGTCCATGACGGACGGGGTGCCGAACGGCAAGTGGCTGTTCATAAACGCCAATAATACTCCTCGTATCGCCCGCGTCGATCTCGCGCGCTTCGAGACCGCCGAGATTCTCCAGATCCCGAACGCCGCCGGCGGCCACGCGTCGCCGTTCTCGACGCCCGACGGCAAGTACGTCGTCTCGGCGACGCGCTTCAGCGTGCCGATCCCCAACACCGACGTGCCGATCTCCACCTACAAGCAGAACTTCAAGGGCACGCTGTCGTTCGTCACGGCCGACCAGCCGGGCAAGATGGACGTCGCGTTCCAGATCCTCGTGCCGGGCTACGACTACGATCTCGGCCACGCGGGCAAGGGTCCGTCGGACGGCTGGTTCTTCTTCACCTCGTACAACACCGAAGAGGCATACCAGAAGCTCGAGGAGAACGCCTCGCAGAACGACAAGGACTTCGTCGCCGCCGTGAACTACAAGCAGGCGGAGGCCTGCCTCGCCCAGGGCAAATACAAGACCCAGCCCGCCCAGTACATGCACAACTGGGTCGACGACGGCACGCACACGGCGCACTCGGAGACGAAGAGCAGCGTGAAGATGATCGACCCCAAGGATTGCCCGGGGCTCATCTACTACTTGCCCACGCCCAAGTCGCCGCACGGCGTGGATGTGGATCCCACGGGCGAGTACATCGTCGCCGGCGGCAAGCTCGCCACGGTCATTCCGGTGCACTCGTTCACCAAAATGCAGAAGGCGATCGCCGACAAGGCGTTCGAGAAAGTCATCGACGGCATCCCGGTGCTGAAGTACGACGCGGTGATCGCGGGTGAGGTGAAGAACCCGGGCCTGGGGCCGCTCCACACCGAATTCGACGGCAAGGGCTACGCGTACACGTCGATGTTCATCTCGTCCGAGATCGTGAAGTGGAAGCTCGGCACGTGGGAGGTCGTCGATCGCATCCCGACGTACTACTCGATCGGGCACCTCATGATTCCGGGCGGCGACAGCAAGCAGCCGTACGGCAAGTACATGCTCGCGCTGAACAAGATCACGAAGGACCGCTACCTGCCGACCGGCCCCGAGATGGCGCAGTCGGCGCAGCTGATCGACATCAGCGGCGACAAGATGAAGCTGCTGCTCGACTTCCCGACGATCGGCGAGCCGCACTACGCGCAGGCGGTGCCGGCCAGCCTGATCAAGGATCGCTCGATCAAGTTCTCGAAACTGGCGGAGAACACCAATCCCTTCGTCACGAAGTCGGAAGCCGAGGGCGGCATCACGCGCACCGGCCATCGGGTCGACATCAAGATGATCGCAATCCGCAGCCACTTCGCGCCGGACAACTTCGAGGGCGTGAACGTCGGCGACACGGTCTACTTCCACGTCACGAACATCGAGCAGGACTGGGACATCCTGCACGGCTTCGCCGTGCTCGGCATGCGCAACGCCGAGCTGATTCTCAAGCCGGGCGAGACCGAGACGCTGCAGTGGGTTCCGCTGACGCCCGGCGTCTACCCGTTCTACTGCACCGACTTCTGCTCCGCGCTCCACCAGGAGATGCAGGGCTACATCCGCGTCTCGCCGCCGGGCGCCAATGTCAAACTGATGGCGAACGTCAGCGCCAAGGCCCAGGCACAGATGGCCAATCCAGGCGCCGCGACCACGCCGGGAGACAATCGCTGAGATGTCCAGACTGTCGAGAGTCCTCCTCGCGCTCGCGTCGGTGTTGCTGTTTCTCGCGCTCCCCATGCCGCTCTGGCGCGTGCAGTTGATCGCGCCGCAGTACCCGGAAGGGCTGGGTATGGACATCCACGCGCGCACGGTGGAAGGCATGAAGGAGCACGACCTCGACAACATCAACGAGCTGAATCACTACATCGGCATGAAGACCATCCGGCCGGAGTCGATCCCGGAGCTGCACGTGATTCCGTGGGTCATCGTCGGCCTCGGCGTGGTCGGCCTCGCGTTCGCGGCGCTCGGGAAACGAGCGCTCGCGATCGCGTGGGTGGTCGCGTTCGCGGCGCTCGGCGCCGTCGGCATGTGGGACTTCTGGCGGTGGGAATACGATTACGGGCACAACCTCGATCTCGCGCACGCGATCATCAAGGTGCCGGGAATGACGTATCAACCCCCGTTGATCGGTTCGAAGCAGTTGCTCAATTTCACGGCGATCTCGATGCCGGACGCCGGCACGTTCGTGCTCGGCGCGGCGTTCGTGCTCGGCGTGGCGGCGGTGGTGGTCGGGTGGCGGCGCGGCGCGCGCGTGGTGCGCGCGCCGCACGCGTCCACGCTGCCGGGG
>DASZUN010000009.1:0-10749 GCA_035547615.1 Gemmatimonadaceae bacterium
TTCGTGTTTCCGCGCATCCTGCCGCTCCTGCGCGGCCAGAAGACGCTGCCGCTGCCCACGCGCGTGATCCTGTTCGCCTCGAATACCATCCGGCACGATTGGCTCGCCGTGCTGATCGGGCTGAACGCGCTCATCCTGATCATCTACTTCATCCGGCAGACCACGAACGGGCGGCTCTTCTTCGATCGCTTGAACCTGAAGCTGCCGATCATCGGGCCGGTGATTCACGACGTCAACATGGCGCGCGTCGTGACGTATCTCAGCCTGTTCTACCGCACGGGCGTCGATCTCGTGCTGTCGCTCGAGATCGTCGAGCGCATCACGACGAACCGCGCGATCGCCGGGGCGGTGCGCAACGCGCGCGAGCAGGTGATCCAGGGCGTGTCGATGGCGGCGGCATTCGGCGAGTCGCCGCTGTTTCCGATCGTCGTACTCCGTGCGATCGCCCTCGGCGAGTCGACCGGCAATCTGGACAACGCGCTCACGCGCACGAAGGACTACTACAGCCGTGAGATTCCGGCGTCCGTGCGCCGCATGATCACGCTGCTGCAACCGCTGCTGATCGCGCTGATCGGCGGCGTGATTCTGACCGTCGCGCTCGCGATCATCCTGCCGATCCTCAACATCTACAGCACGATCGGAGTGCGGCATTGAGCGGCGGATCGCGTGCCTTCGGCGCATTGATCGCCCATGACGGCGTGTGCCTGGTCGAATACGAGACCGAGCGCACGGGCATGCGCGTCGTCGAGCAGTGGACCGATCCCGCGCGCGCGCAGTCGATCGACGAAGCGCTCGGGAGATTGCGTGCGCTGATCGAGGCGCGCGGGTCGAGGCAGCCGCGGGTCGCGATCGCGATCGAGCAGTTCGGCGTGTTCCATCACACGATGACATTGCCGGGTGCGGCCGACGATGTCCTCCTGCCGGTCGTTCGTCGCGAAGTGCAGCGCGTGTTCGGGGTGGCGGACCCGGTGGTATCGTTCGCGCGGGGCGGGGCCGTCGAGCGCCGCGAGGGCGCGCGTGCCGACGAGCGCACCGCGCCGCGACAGCTCTTCATCGGCGGCGCGCCGCGCGCCGTCGCCGATGCGCTGACGAGCGCATTCCGCGGCAGCGACATTCGTGTCGAGGTCGCGACCGTCGTGCCGAAGGCGATCCACAGCTTGTACGAGGCGACGGGATCCTCGCTCGAGCCGACGGCCGTCCTCGTCTGCCTGGAGGGCGGACCGCACCTCGCGTTCTTCCTGGAGGGGCGGCTCGAGCTCGCAATCGATCCACCGATCGCGCTCGAGGGCGAGCGACATCCGGTTCCGATGATCCTCGACCAGGTCGAGCGCGGAACGGTGTACTTCCGCCAACAGTTCCGTGGCGCGCAGGCGACGCGGTTGCTGCTCGCCGCACCGGCGGACGAATTCGAGGCGCTCGCCTCGACGCTCGAGTCGCGGCTTGGCGTGCGCGTCAAGCCGTTGTTCACCGGCGCGAGCTCGCCCGCGGCGATCGTCGCCATGGGCGCGGTGCTCGAGGCGCGACACGCCGCGCCGCTCGATCTCTTTCCGCATCCGCCGACGGCATCCCAGCGCATCGCGCGCGCCCTCCGTGGCCCCAACGCAATCGTCGCGGCGGCTGCGAGCGCGGCGATGCTCGCGGCATTGTGGGCGGCGTCGCAATTCTGGGCGCTCCAATCGACGCGCCGAGAATCCGCCGCACTCGAAGCCGGCGTGCGCCAGGGCATCACCCAGGTCGCACCGATTCGCGACGTCGCGCAGCGGCGTGCGGACGCCGCGAAGCAGGTGGAATTCATCCGAGCGTCGACGCGTGAGCGGAGCACGCTCGCCGCCGAGTTGTCCGAGGTCGCCGGCGCGCTGCCCGCGGCGGTGCGCCTCGACAGCATTCTCGTATCGCGCGCCAAGGATGGCTGGGCCACGAGCATCGAGGGGACGGCGGCGGGTGAAACGACGGCCGACGCCGTCCGGGCGCTCGACCTGTTCTACAGCGCGGTGCGCGGCCGATCCGACGTGAGCGATCCGAACCTGGACCAGTTCGACTACGCCACACCGACAGCCGTCGGCGACACCGCGGCGAAGAAGCAAGCGGACGCGCCGCCGACGTCCGGCGGGCCCGTCACGTTGCAGTTCCGGATGTCATTCACGCTCGCGCGAGTGCGCACGAGCGACGCGACCGCCGCGGGAGGGCAGCCGTGACGACAGCGGAACTCCGCGCGGCCGTCGGTCGCTACCGCATGCAGGCGCAGGCCGTCGGGCTGTCGCTCGTCGTGCTCGTCGTCGCGGTCTTTCTCGGGATCGGCGCGCGGAAGCAGATCGCGCCGGCTCGTCTCACCGAGACGCGGCTGCGGCAGTCGGCGGCCGAGATCGCGAGCTTCCGGGCGGCATTCAAGCCGTCGACGCCGGAGCAGGAGGCGCGGCTGATGCTACCCGATTCGCTCGCGATCGCGGTGCCGCACGACATGCGCATGTCGCTCGCCGGCGAGCTGGCGACGAGCGCACAGCACGTGGGCCTCACTGACGTTCGCGTGCGGTTCGCCAATGCGGATTCCGCGGCAGCACCACCACCGACCCCGGACTTCGTCAATCGCACCGTGAGCGTCGGTGACTACACGATCGCGATCGACTGCGGCGGCAGCTTCGGCCAGGTGTTGTCCTTCGTGAGTCGTGTGCCCAGCTCCGCTGCCCTGCAGCGCATCACCGCCACGCGTGCTGCCAAAGGCGCCGGCGTGCGGTATCATCTGGTCTTCGCCGTCTACGAAGGCGAGTCGTCGCCGGGTAGCAGCGGTGCAGCAGCACGGGGGCAGCATGGCTAACCAGGTCCAGCGGACCATCGCCATCGTCGCCGGAGTCGTGGTAGTCGCGAGCGTCATCGGATGGCGGTCGCTGCGCGGTGGGGTTGCGCCGAAGGCGTCCGTCGCCGCCGCGCCGTCGGTGCCATCCGTCCCGTCGCCCGATCTGGCGGCGCTGATGCCCTACGCCACTCCGCTGCCCGACAGCGTCGTGACCGTTCTCGTGCAGGCGGACAGCGTACCACTGCGGCGCGATCCGTTCGGCGACGGCGCCGTTCGTCCGGCGGCGCACGCGCGTGGCGGGACTCGGCGCTCCGCCGATGCGGCTGGCACAGATTGGCACGTCACCGCGACGCTGATCGCCGGAGCGCGCCGCGCGGCGGTGATCAACGACGTGCTGGTGTACGAAGGAGATGCGATTCCAGGGGGCGGCAAGCTCACATCGGTCGAACGTGACCGCGTCGTCGTGACGGATCCGCATGGCACCACTCACACGGTGACGGTCAAGGAAGGAGACGGCTGATGCCGAATGCTCTGTATCGAAACTTCAATATCAGTTCACTCATTCGCACGAGCATCGCCTCGGCGGCAGCGGCGGCGCTCGTCGCGTGCGCGAGCGGCGGCGCTGCCACGCGTCCGCACGCCACGGTACGGGTGGAGCCGGTGACCGCGCAATCCGATGGCGAAGCCGTGGCGCAGAGTGGTACGGCCGCGCCGAGCACGGGCGCTGCGGCGCCCGCGGCCGCCCCGGCCCTCCCGGCGCTCTCGGCCAACCCGGCGATCGCCGCGGCACCCGAGCGCCGCCTCCAGGTCGATCTCGCCCCCGGCACGTCGATCGCGAGCGCGGTGCAGCAGATCGGGACGCAGATGGGCTTGAGCGTCAGCGTGGATCCGGCGGTGACCGGCACCACGCAGACCTCGCTCCGCAACGTCACGCTCGACGAGGCGTTGCGCGAGCTGGTGACGAAGAACGGCTACGCCTACCAACTCCAGGGCAACGTGCTGCGGGTCGTGCCCGTCCGCATGCAGACCAAGACCTTTCACCTCGACTACGTGGCGCTCTCGCGCGTGGGCACGATGAGTACCGTCGTGCAGCGCCGGCTCACGAGCGGCGGATCGTTTCCGCAGGTGGGCACCGCCACCGGCCTGAGCGCGACCGCGCCCGGCGCGTCGACCGCGGTCGGTGGAGGCGACGTCCTCACGGCGCAGTCGGTCGCCGACGTCTGGCAGGAAATCCGGGTGGCGCTGACCGGTATTCTGGCAGCTGGGCAGCCGCCGGCTGAAGCGCGCGACGGCAGCGGCCCCGCCGTCCAGCAGACCAACACGCCGACGCAGAATCAGGCCGGCGGCTTCGGATCGGGCGCCGCGACCGTACAGTTCCGCGACGGATCGAGTCTGGTGATCAGCCCCATGTCGGGCCTGATCAACGTGACCGCGATGCCGGACAAGCTCGCCGACGTCGAGAAGTTCATCGACGAGTTCCAGGCGTCGGTCATGCGCGAGGTGCAGATCGAAGCGAAGATCGTCGAGGTAACGTTCACCTCGTCGAACCAGTTCGGCATCGACTGGAGCATCGTATCGAACGCCGCGTCGGGGAAATACGGCGTGACGCTGCGCAGCAATCCCACCGCGGCGACCTCCGGGAACACCGGCAACGTGAACTTCATGCTCACCGGCGGCTCGACCCAGATCAACGCCGTCGTCAACGCGCTCAGCTCGCAGGGCAACGTCGAGGTGCTCAACGATGAACGCGCGGCCACGCTCAACAACCAGCGCGCGATCTTCAACGTCACGACCGACCAGGTGTTCTTCTCGGTCACGCAGACCCCGCTGCTCGGGCCGACGGGCGGCGTGGTGAGCGTGCAGAGTCAGGTGATTCCGCAGCAGATTTCCGTCGGCGTCGTGCTCGACGTCACGCCGCAGATCTCCGCGGACAACGTGCTGACCATGGACATTCGCCCGTCGGTCACGAGCATCGATCACGTCGAAACAATCACGCTCCCGGACGGCACGACGGCGAGCGCGCCGGCGATCGGTCACCGCGAGGGTGACACGGTCGCCCGCCTGCGCGCCGGCGAAACGATGATCGTGGGCGGATTGGTCCAGAGCCAGAAGCAGAAGACGAAGAGCGGTATTCCCGGCCTCAAGGACATTCCGTTCCTCGGCAAGATCTTCACACACTACGACGATACGGAAACGCGATCGGAGCTGGTGGTATTTCTCACGCCGACGATCATCGCCGGCCAGCCAGTGACAGGGCGGTAACATGTACGAGCAGTTCTACGGACTCAGTGACAAACCCTTCTCGCTGACGCCGAACCCTCGGTTCGTCTTCTATTCGCAGCAGTACCGCGAAGCCGAGGGTCAACTGCTCTATGGCATCAACAACCGCGAAGGGTTCATGGTCGTCACGGGCCAGCCCGGGACCGGCAAGACGACGCTGTGCCGCGACCTGATCGAGAAGCTCGACCGCGACAAGTGCCAGTCGGCGCTCATCTTCAATCCGTTCCTGAACGGCGTCGAGATGCTCGCGGCGCTGCTCACGGAGTTCGGCGTGAGCGTCCCGCCGGAGGCGTCGCGGAAGGATCTGCTCGACCGGCTCAATCAGTTCCTGCTCGCGCAGCTCGCGCTCGGCAAGAGCTGCGTCGCGATCTTCGACGAGGCGCAGCATCTGTCGCCGGAATTTCTCGAGCAGATTCGCGTGCTCTCGAATCTCGAGACCGATCAGGAAAAGCTCATTCAGATCGTGCTCGTCGGCCAGCCCGAGCTCCTCGGGAAGATCCGCACGCCGACCATGGCGCAGCTCGACCAGCGCGTCTCGATCCGCTGCACGCTGACGGATCTCGATGAGCAGGAAACCGATCGGTACATCCATCATCGCCTCAACGTCGCCGGTGCACGCGGACAGATCCGATTCAATCCGCGCGCCGTGCAGGAGATCTTCCGGGCGTCGCACGGCGTGCCGCGACTGATCAATCTCATCTGTGACCGCGCGCTCCTCGCCGGCTACGCGGCACAGACGCGCGACATCGAGCCGGAGCACGTGCGCAAGGCGATCGCCGCGTTGCGCGGCGAGGACGCCGAAGTGGCGAGCAAGGCGGTCGTGCCGACGCGCCGGTGGCCTCGCCGCGCGGCGCTGACCGCCGCCGTGCTCGTGGTCGCGGCGGGAACCGCGGGGATCGCCCTCTGGCCCAAGACCCCGACGACGACCCCGGACGAGGCGCTGTATTGGCGCGCGAGCATGGCATCGTCCGCGGCCGATGCAGAGCGCGACTACCGCACCCTCGTCACCACGTATCCGACCTCGAAGCGATTCGACGACGGCTTGCTGCGACTCGCGCAGCTCGAGCTCTCGCGCGGCGCTCGGCAGGATGCGATTCAGCACTTCGATCAGCTCGCGCAGCACGACCCGACGGGTGCTGTGCACACCCGTGCACTCGTGCTGTCCGCGGCGGCGCGGCTGGACGGCGGAGATACGACGACGGCCTGTGCGCACATCGCCACGGGCGTCGATTCCACGGTGCACAGCGATACCGCACTCGCGAGCCGATTCTCGAGCATTGCGGCGCTGTGTGCATCGCGCACGGTGACGGCGACCGCACCCGCCGACTCCGCGACGCACCATACGACGCCCCCTGACAGCACATCTCAACGTGTGAGCCGCGCTGATGCGGCCAACGTTTCTCCTACCGACTCGATGAACCCCACGAAGCGCACCATGGACAGCACGGCCGGAGAGCGGCCGTGAGTCTCATCAGCGAAGCACTCAAGGAAGCGCAGCGCGAGCGAAGTGGCCGCGGCGAGCCGAAGACCGCGGCAGTGCTGGGCGACAGCTTCTTTCCGTATCCCGAAGGACGCACCGCACCTCAGGCAGGCTCGCTGCTGCTGTACGGTGCGCTCGGCGTGGCCGTCCTCGTCGCTGCAGGATTGGGCATCGCCCATCTGCGGGCGAATCGCACGGCGGCAGCGATTCCCATGAACAGCATCGCGAACCAGGCGCTCCTCACCGCCCCCGTGAGCCCGGCGCCGAGCAAGTCGCCTGCGGCGGCGACGCCGTCTGTGGGACACGCAACGAGCGCCGGCGTGGTGATGCCGCCCAAGACGGCGTCGGCAACTCCGCCCCAGAAGGTGCGGACCGAGACCGCGTCCACGCCGGCCACGAAGCACACCGAGCCGGTCAGCCACGCGACGACGACGCGGCCGATGAGCTCTGACGTGCCGCCTGCGCACACACCGGTCGCAGCTGACTCGAGCGCGCCGCAGCGAGCCGTCGCCGGCACAGCCGTGAAGAGCGACGGAAACGCGCCGGCGAGCCCCGTGCCTGTCCAGCAACAGGGCGGTGAATCGGGCGTGCGGGTGCGCGTCGACGGCATGACCTCAGCCGACTCGCTCTTTCGGCGCGCGTACGCGGAGCAGATGCGCGGGAACTACGACGGGGCGGCGGATCTGTACGAGAAGGCGATCAACACCGGCAAGGCGTCGGCGGATCTCTACAACAATTACGGGGCACTGCTGGCGCGCAACGGCAATACCACCGCGGCGCTCGAGATGTACGGCCTCGCCCTCAAGCGTGACGAGCACAACGTGAACGCGTGGGTGAATCTCGCGGCGGCGAATGACGCGCTCGGCCGGCACGCTGAAGCGATGTCGGACTATGCGCAGGCGGCAAAGCTCGAGCCCGCGAATGGGCTGGTCAAAGCGCGGCTCGCCGCGGAATATCTGGCAATCGGTGATACCGCGAGCGCGCGCCGCAACTTCGAGGACGCGCTCAAGGTCGCGCCGAGTGAGCCGGACGTGCATTATGCGTATGCGAGATTCCTCGAGGCGCTGCACGACCGAGCGGGTGCGATCCGGGAATTCGATCAATTCATTCAGCTCGCGCCCGCCAAGTACGATCCGGCGACGCTGGCGCAGGTCAAGAACTACGTCGCGAGCCTGAGAGGGCGCCCGGATGAATGAGCGATTTGTGAAGGTATTGGTCGGCGCGGCGGGACTGCTCATCGGAGCGGGCGCCTGCCAACACCAGGTCGCGACGGTCGCTCGAACCACCACGGCGCCGGTGCTCCCGCCAGAGGTCAGTCCGCCCACGATGCAGCCCGCGACGGTCGCAGCCCCGCCGGGCGCGGCCGTGGAAGACACGTCGCGCGAACAGCACGTGACGATCGACACGCACGGTGGAGAGCTCGACGTCCGGCAGGTGCTCGATTTCCTGGCGAAGCAGGGCCACTTCAGTCTCGTCTACTCGCCGCAGATCAAGAAGCAAGTCCGTCTGCAATTGAACGACGTTCCGCTTTCCGTGGCACTGCAGACGGTGCTCACGATGGCGAATCTCACGCTCGAGAGCACGACCGAGCCGCCGCAGTCGCCGGCGAGTACGTCGGTTGTGTTCTACCAGCTGCCGGTGAATGTGGACTCACTCAGCGTCGAAGCCATCATGAAGCGGTTCAGCGTCGGACGCGGGATCGCGGAGTTGATCGTGCAGTCGCGAGTGGAACGGCCGTAGGGTCTCGAGTTCGTCCGACCGATCGCAGGTTCTTTCCAGCACAATGGAGTGATCATGAGCACTACCGCGGCGGAGCGGGAGAGCTTGGACGCGGCCGTTACCGGCAGTGCCACGATGCTCGAGCGCCAGGAAGCACGGCGAGCGGTGAGCGTGGCGTGCGTCGCCGTACTGGGAATCTGCGGAGCGGGGTTGCTGGCGATTCCGCGCGTCTCGTCGATTCGATACGCGGCATGGAGCCTCTTCTTCGAGCAGTTCGCGCGGATCGAGCTCTGGCCGCTCCTGATCGTCGCGGCGTTTGCCGCGGTGACGATGCTCGTGCCGCCGAGCCGCGACGATGCCGTCGAGTTGCCTGACTGGAACTATCGGACGTGGGTGGTCGCGGTCGGCGGCGCGCTCGTCACCGTGCTCGCGCTACTTGGCATTCGGTTCGTCTTCCACGGCTATCTCTTCGCGGACGACGAATTCTCGGCGTGGTTCCAGGCGGAGATCTTCGCGCGCGGCAAGCTCACCGGAGGTGTGCCGACGGCTTGGTGTCCGTACACGCCCGCACTCACTCCGACCTCGATCTATTCGTCCGCGCCGCGGTGCTCGTGGTGGCTCAGCTATTTGCCGCTGCACTCGCTGATGCAGGCGCCGTTCATTCGGCTGGGCGTGGGAAGGCTCGGGGTGCCGCTGCTGTCTGGATTGTCGGTGTGGCTCGTTGCCTCCATCGCGCGAAAGGCGTGGCCAGACAAGCCGATGCGCCCCTACGGCGCCGCGCTCTTCATGGTGACATCGACGCAGATCCTCTTCATGTCGATGAGCATGTTCTCGATGCCGACGCACCTGTTCTTCTCACTGCTCTGGCTCTGGCTCTACGTCGACGATCGACTCTGGTCGAACGTCGTGATGCCGTTCGTCGGCGTGCTCGCGGTGGGGGTGCATAGTCCCTTTCCGCACTTGTTGCTCATACCGCCATTCGTGCTACGCTATTTGTGGAACCGACGGTTCGTGATGTTCGGGTACGTGGTGCTGGCGTACGGCGTCGGATTGATGTACTGGACCGGGTATATAGCGGCCTTGCCGCAGACAGCCACGGTGACCACCGTCGCCGCGCCGGGCGCCACCGCTGCGGTCGCCTTGCACATCTTCAGCTTGCCAAGCGCAGAGCAGGGACTGGTCACGTCGATGCACCTTGCGCTGGTCGCAAGCTGGAACGCGCCGATCGCCATCATATCGGCCATTGCGGCGGTGTTGTCGTGGCGTCGTCTCGACGATTTCTCGCGAGACGCAGTTCTCAGCATTCTGGTGATCGTGGCAGCGAGGCTGCTCAAACCAACGCCGCAGGGACAAGGCTGGGGTTACCGGTACATCTACGATGGACTCGCGAGCCTCGCACTCTTGAGTGCGATCGGATTTGAGGTGCTCGCGATCAGCACTGGAAAGCGGCGAGCCCTCGGGCTCGTACTTGCGTCGAGTTTGATCATGCTGATCGTGCAGATTCCGGCTCGTGCCGCAGGAGTAGCGTCGATTGTCGGTCCCTACCAGCGAGGTTTCGCGTGGATGAGTACACGCAACGTCGACGCGGTGATCTTTCCGTCGGAACGCGTGCGATGGGGCAACCAACTCGTGAGAAATGATCCCTTTCTGCGGAACCGGCCCAAAATCCTGAACGAGTCGAGCTTGAGCCGTGATCAGCTGCGCGCACTCGAGAGCGCGCCGAATCTGACAATTCTACGATTGACACGCGACAGTCTGACGGCACACGGGTTCCCGTCCGGCATTGTGCGAATCGGTTCGAGTTACATCGTCGAGTGAAGCCATCCTCAGCACCTCTATCGTACTGAAACGTGAAGCGGGCGAGACTGCACTCAGTCTCGCCCGCTTCACGCTCGCACTGCTCAGGACTTGGTCAGGACTTACCAACCGACGCGAGGTGGACGAGTGCGCGACGATTGGTCAGGTCGCCCACGCTGTCGGTGCAAGTACCCGCGTACTGAACCCGACCTGCCGAACCGTCGGTCTTACCGTCTAGTGCGGAGTCAAGCTGGAACAAGCTCGTGCAGGTAGAGGCGCCTGCGACATAGGCTGAGACCCAACCCGACGTGTGGTCGACGTCGATGGAGTCGGCAAAGATCACGTTAAGGCCAGTCGACGTGAATGCAGCCTTCTGCGAACCCGTCACGCCCGTCCCGCCGGAAGTCACGTTGCCCGAGAAGTAGGGACCGTGCCAGCCGGTGACTCCGTTGTCCGTCGTCAGATCCGTGAAGTGCCCAGGATACGTACGCGTGTCGGCGATGTAGCCGGTCACCGCGCTCGTCATCTGTTCGACATCACCCTGCGTCGACGGCGCATTGCCGCGATTCACATACTGCGTCACCGCCGGCACCACCACCGCGGCGAGCACCGCAACCACCGTGACCGTCACCAGCACTTCAGGCAGCGTGAAGCCGCCCTTCCGAACTCTCTTCTTCATTGT
>DASZUN010000010.1:0-20614 GCA_035547615.1 Gemmatimonadaceae bacterium
CTCGAGCACCTGCCGGAACCACGACAGGTGCCGGTCCAGCTCGTCGGACTTGGCGTCCTCCTTGTAGCGCCAGTGCGCGGCGATGCCGTAGTCCGCGGTGCGGTGCATGTCGCGCGTGCGGATCTGCACCTCGTAGAGCTGCTTGCCGGGCCCGAACACCGTCGTGTGGAGCGACTGGTAGCCGTTCGACTTGGGCTGGGCGATGTAGTCCTTGATCCGCTCCTGGACCGGGGTCCAGCCGTCGTGGATGATGCCGAGGGCGTGGTAGCAGTCCGGCACCGTGTTGACGAGCACGCGGATCGCCAGGAGATCGTAGATCTCCTCGTAGGGCTTCTCGCGCTGCTTCATCTTCTTGTAGATCGACCAGAGGTGCTTCGGGCGGCCGCTCACGTCCACGTCGCGGATGCCGGCCCGGTGCAGCCGGTCGACGAGCGGCTCGGCCATCTGCCGGATGAGCTGCTCGCGCTCGCCGCGCTTCTGCGCGACCTTCTTGGCGAGCGCTTTATATTCTTCTGGTTCAAGATGTTTGAACGACAAATCCTCGAGCTCCCACCGGAGCTTGGCCATGCCGAAGCGGTGGGCGAGCGGCGCGTAGAGGTCGCGGGTCTCGAGGGCGATGCGGCGGCGTTTCTCCGGCGGGAGCCAGTCGAGCGTCCGCATGTTGTGCAGCCGGTCGGCGAGCTTGACGATGATGACCCGCGCGTCCTTGGCGATCGAGAGCAGGAGCTTGCGGTAGCTCTCGACCTGGCGCTCCTGCGTCGAGCCGCCCGTGGGCAGCTTGGCGATCTTCGTCAGGCCGTCGACGATCGCCGCGATCTCGCGCCCGAACTCGCGCTCGACGTCGGCGAGCGTGAGCGTCGTGTCCTCGATGACGTCGTGCAGCAGACCGCTCGCGACGGTCGTCGAGTCGAGCTGCAGGTCGGCGAGAATCTTGGCGACTTCGACCGAGTGCGTGATGTACGGGTCGCCCGAATTCCGGAGCTGGCCGCGGTGCGCCGCCTCGCTGAAGCGATAGGCGCGCGCCAGCAGGTCGCGGTCGAGCTTCTCGTGCAACGGCAGCTCGTCCTCGCGCCAGCCCGGCATGAATTCCCGACCCTGCACCACCGCACTACTCGTCGCCATTAGAGAAGTCCCGCCTCCGCGAAGCTCGTGTAGCGTCCCCGCCCGATGATCACGTGATCGTGCACCGGAATGTCCAGCAGCCGCCCGGCCGCCACCAACTGCTCGGTCACCGTCCGATCGTCCGCCGAGGGCGAGGGATCGCCGCTCGGGTGGTTGTGCACCAGCACCACCGCCGCGGCGCGTTCCGCGATCGCCTCCCGGAACACCTCGCGCGGATGTACGAGAGACGAATTCAGAATCCCGCGCGTTACCGCGATGTCCCGCTCCAACCGATGCTGCGCGTCCAGGACGGCGACATGGAACTCTTCGACCGGCAAATCCTCCATGCGCGGCGCGAAATAGTCGACGACGTCACGCGGCGAGCGGATCGGGACGCCATCCTGCCGGCCTTCCGCGGACATCCGGCGACCGAGCTCCAGCGCCGCGTGTATGGTCACCGCACGAGCCATTCCCACCCCGTCCACCGTCGTCAGCGCCGCCACGGGCTGGCGGGCGATCCAGCGCAGCGCCCCGCCGGCTTCGGCGAGCACCGAGTGCCCGATCTGGAGCGCCGAGCGGCCCGAGCCGCCCGCCCCGAGCAGGATCGCGAGGAGCTCGGCGCTGCTCAACGACGACGCCCCGAGGTCGATCAACCGCTCCCGCGGCCGCTCGGACCTGGGCACCTCTCGAATAGTTAATGCTCTCGGCGAGGCCGGGCCAGACATTTACAGCCTCCAGGTTGAGTACCCCGGAGGCTGCAATGGGAGCCCGGCCGATGCATCACCAAATCAGCGCGACCAACGCCTCAGGCATTCGCCCCGTGGCACTTCTTGAACTTCTTCCCCGATCCGCAGGGGCACGGGTCGTTGCGGCCGACCGTTGACCAGTCCACGTTGGCCGCCGGCTTGGCGCCGGGCTCGAGCGACCGCGTCCGGCCGGCGCCGACGATCGTCGGATCCTTGCGCGCCACGGGCGGCGTGACCGGCGGGGGCTCGGCGGGCCCGATGTCCACGGCGGCGTCGGTGCCGGTCGGCGCCGGCTCGGCCTGCTCCTCGACGATGTCCTCCAGGATGCCGAGCGCGTTGTAGCGCTTGGTCGCCTTCTGCTGCGGCGGAGGCGGCGGCGGAGCGGGCGGCTCGAAGACGAGCTGCACCTTGAGGAAGCGCTCGGCGAACGTGTTGTAGATGTCGTTCATGAGGTCGACGAACATCTTGTACGCTTCCTGCTTGTACTCGATGAGCGGATCGACCTGGCCCCACGACCGGTAGTGGATCGAGTTGCGCAGCTGGTCGAGATCGTAGAGGTGGTCCTTCCACTTCTCGTCCAGCACGTTGAGCATCACGAGCGACAACAGCCGATCGCCGTACGGCTGGCCCAGCTCGTCGCGCACGGCGTCGAGGCTCTGGAGCTTGGCCCAGAACGCCTTCTGTCCCGCCTCGACCGCGACCTTGGTGGCGGCCGCCTCGTCCGTCGGCCGGTGGTCCGGCTGCGCGTACGCGTCGACCTGCACCAGGTAGTGCATCAGCACATCCTGATGCAAGAGATCGAAATCCCACTCCTCCGCGTCGTCATACTCGGCGAGATTCGTCTCGACGCGGTGGCTCATCGCCTTCTCGATCATCTTCAGCGCTTCGCCCTTGAGCTCTTCCCCGCCCTCCAGCGCGAAGCTGCGCAGCGAGTAGATCACCTCGCGCTGCTGGTTCATCACGTCGTCGTAGTCGAGCAGCCGCTTGCGGGCCTGGAAGTTCTGCAGCTCGACGCGCTTCTGCGCGCTCTCGATCGAGCGGGTGATCAGCGAGTGCGTGAGCACCTCGCCTTCCTGCGCCCCGAGGCGGTCCATCAATCCCGCGATGCGCTCCGACCCGAACAGGCGCATCAGGTCGTCCTCGAGCGAGAGGAAGAACTGCGACGCCCCCGGATCGCCCTGGCGGCCCGAACGGCCGCGAAGCTGGCGATCGATGCGGCGTGATTCATGGCGCTCGGAGCCGATGATGTGCAGGCCGCCGATCTCCATGATGTTCATGTCCTTCCCGTCCGGATCCTTCACCTTGGACGGTTTGGGATCCGTGACGCCGGCGCCGAGTTTGATGTCCGTCCCGCGGCCGGCCATGTTCGTGGCGATCGTGATCGCACCCGGCTGGCCGGCGCCGGCGACGATCTCGGCCTCGCGCTGGTGGTACTTGGCGTTGAGCACGTTGTGCGTGAGACCGGCGCGGCTGAAGAGCTTGGACAGCGTTTCGGACGCTTCCACGCTCGTGGTGCCGACGAGCACCGGGAACCCGAGCTCGTGGAGCCGGCGCGTTTCCTCGACGATCGCGTTGTACTTCTCGCGCCGCGTCTTGTACACGAGATCCTGCCGATCCTCGCGGATGATCGGCTTGTTGGTCGGGATGACCGCGACCTCGAGTTTATAGATCTCGTAAAACTCGGTCTCTTCCGTCTCCGCCGTGCCGGTCATGCCGGCCAGCTTGGCGTACATGCGGAAGTAGTTCTGGATCGTGATCGTGGCCATCGTCTGCGTCTCGCCCTTCACGCGGACGCCTTCCTTGGCCTCGACCGCCTGGTGCAGGCCCTCCGACCAACGGCGGCCGGGCATCGTGCGGCCCGTGAACTCGTCGACGATCAGCACCTCGCCTTCCTGCACGACGTAGTTCACGTCCTTCTCGTAGAGCGCGTGCGCCCGCAGGAGCTGGTGCACGATGTTCAGCCGCTCGGCGCGCGACGCGTAGTCGACCTCCGTCTGCCGACGCGCCTCGATCTTCTGCTCCGGCGTCATGTCCGGATCGTGATCGATCCGGTGCACTTCCTGGGAGATGTCCGGCAGCACGAACGCGTCGTGTTCGTTCGGCGACATGAATTCGACGCCGCGATCGGTGAGGTGGACGGAGTGCCCCTTCTCGTCGAGCACGAAGAGGAGGTCCTCCTCGATGTCGCGGTACTGCTGCTTGCTGGCCGGCAGGCGGCGGTCGGCGATGTGCTCGAGCTCCATCTTCTGCGCGAGCTGCTTGTTGCCGGGCTCCTGGAAGACCTTCATCAGGCGCTTGTTCTTCGGTCCGCCGAGCTGCGCCTTGTAGAGCTTGGTCGCCGCCGATGGGGTGTCGCCCCGTTCCAGGTCGCGCTCCGCCTCGCCGACGAGCGCGTTGACGAGCTCCGTCTGCCGGCGCGCCAGGCGTGCGACCGCCGCGTTGTGCTCGAAGTACATCGCGTCGTTCTCGTTGCCGACCGGCCCCGAGATGATGAGCGGCGTCCGCGCCTCGTCGATGAGCACGGAGTCGACCTCGTCGACGATCGCGTAGTTGTGCGCGCGCTGCACGCGCTGGTCCAGCGAGACCACCATGTTGTCGCGCAGGTAGTCGAAGCCGAACTCGTTGTTCGTGCCGTACGTGATGTCGGCGAAGTACGCGGCGCGGCGCTCGGGGGTGCCCGGCTCGGTGTCGTCGAGACAGCCGACCGTGAGCCCGAGGTAGTTGTACAGGTGCCCCATCCACTGCGAGTCGCGGCGGGCGAGGTACGAGTTCACCGTCACGAGGTGCGCGCCTTTCCCGGACAGCGCGTTCAGATACAGCGGCAACGTGGCCACGAGCGTCTTGCCTTCGCCCGTGGCCATCTCCGCGATCTTGCCGAAGTGGAGCTGGATGCCGCCCATGAGCTGCACGTCATAGTGCACCATGTCCCACGTGAGCTCGCGGCCGGTCACCATCACGGTCGTTCCCATGAGCCGGCGCGCCCCCTCGCGCACCGTGGCGAACGCCTCGGGAAGGATCTCGTCGAGCACCTCGGCAGTGGCCTCGCGGAGCGTGCCTTCCACGCCACCGCGGCCGTCGGCGCCGCTCATCTCGGTGTCGATCCGCTCGCGCTCCTCGGCGTCGGCCGCGGTGCGCTTGCGCTCCTTCAGATCGGCCAGCTTCGCCTCGAGCTCGCCCGTGCGCTCGCGAATGATCGCCCGGAATTTCTCCGTCTGGCTCCGCAGCGTCGCCTCGTCGACGTGCTGCAGCCGAGCGTAGTGCTCGTTGATCTCGTCGACGATCGGCTGGATTTTCTTGCGCTCACGCTCGTGGCGCGATCCGATGACGGCGTTGATGACTCGCTTGAACATGCGGTTTCCGGATTCAAACCCTTAACGGTACAGCCGCTCCGCGGCGACGAAGTCAGCCACGGCGTCCGGCACGAAACCTCGTATCGACTTGCCTTCACGCACCCGCCGGCGGACCTCGGTGGACGAGATGTCGATCCGCCGCGTCGGGAGCGCGCGCCACGTCCCCGGCAGCCCGCCGAGCTCCGGCGCTTCGCCGCTTCGTTCGAGCACTACGAGCGTCGCGAGCTGGGCGATTCGGTCCGGCTCGCGCCAGTTGGCGAACGAGGCCGGCACGTCGGCGCCGACGAGCAGAAACAACTCGGCCGCCGGCCACTGGGCGGCGACGGCCGATAACGTGTCAACCGTGTAAGATAACCCACCCCGGTCGATTTCGATCGCGCTCACCTCGAACCGGCGATCGTTGGCCGCGAGCAGCCGCACCATGGCCAGGCGCTGCTCGGGCGTCGCTCCCGCCTGCCCTGCCTTGAACGGCTGGACCGCCGCGGGCACGAAGATCAGACGATCCAGCCCGAGCGACTCGAATGCATCGCTCGCGGCGAGCAGGTGCCCGACGTGGGGGGGATCGAAGCTCCCCCCGAGGAGCCCGATCCGCACGGATCAGGGTGCCGGGGGCTTGGACGGCGGCGGGGAGCTCGAATCCGCCTTGGCGGCCGGCGGCGGGACGTCGCGACAGGCCTCGTTCACCTCGCGATCGCCGGGGTACTTCTGCCGCAGCTGCGCGCACATGTCCTGCGCGTCAGCGCGATAATTGATCTTCTTGAACGACTCGACGAGCTTGATCCCCGCCTGCTTCGCCGTCGGCGACGTGGCGTACTTCGCGAGCACGTCCTGGAAGTAGATGTTCGCGCAGTCGAAGCACTTGCGGCGGAAATAGTACATACCCGCGATGTAGTCCTTCTCCGCGAACATGTTCTCGAGGTCGCCGATCTCCTTCTGCGCCACCGGCACGAGCGGCGAGGTCGGATAGAGACCGATCAGCGTCTGGTAGGAGGACAGCGCGGTCTCGCCATACGTCGGATCGAGCGACGGCTTGCGCCAGAGCTTCTTGTACGATCGCGCGGCTTCGAGACCGGCGTCGTCGGCGAGCGAGTCCTCGGGGAAGGACTCGACCAGCCGGCTGAAGCTCTGCGCCGCCAGCAGGTATTCGCCCAGATGCTGGTGCGAGGACGCCAGATACCAGTAGGAGCGCGGCAGTAGCGTGTCGCGCGCGGGCAGGTCCGTGGTCAGCTTCTCGAAGCCGGTGACCGCGTTATCCCAATGATGACGCTGGTATTCATGCAACGAGGCCGTGTAGAGGGCCTCGTTGGTGGTCAGTTTCTTGAGCTGGAACTCCGGCCGGCACGCTGCGACGGCCAGCAAGGCGAGCGTCGCGGCGAGTCTCCAGGATCTACGGTGCATGACGGGTGTTACCCGGGACGTGAGCATCGGTTCGAATCAGAACCGGGAAAGATAACCGGTTCCGGATTCGAAGCAGCCGATCCCCGGCCGGAACACCTAGCGGACCGCCGCGGGCGTCGAGCTCTGGATGGTCCGCGTATCCGTGCGCGAAGACCCCAGGAGCGTCCGGAAGTACTCGATCGTCCGGGCGATGCCGTCGCGCACGGGCACGCGCGGTTCCCAGCCAAGCTTCGCGCGGGCCCGCTCGATGTTCGGCCGGCGCACCTTCGGGTCGTCCGTCGGGAGCGGCTGGTGCTCGATCGGCGAGGACGATCCCGTCAACTCGATGACGATCTCCGCGAGCTGCTTCACGGTGTACTCATCGGGATTGCCGATGTTCGTGGGGTTCGAATCGCCGTCCATGAACAGCCGGTAGATCCCCTCGATCTCGTCGTCGACGTAGCAGAAGCTCCGCGTCTGGCTGCCATCGCCATACACCGTGAGCGGTTCACCGGTGAGCGCCTGCACGATGAAGTTGGAGACGACGCGTCCATCCTGCGGGCGCATCCGCGGACCGTACGTGTTGAAGATCCGCACGATCCGCGTGTCGATGCCGTGATACCGGTGATAGGCCATGGTGACGGCTTCGGCAAATCGCTTCGCCTCGTCGTACACGCCTCGTGGACCGATCGGGTTCACGTTCCCCCAGTAGTCCTCGGTCTGCGGATGCACGAGCGGATCGCCGTACACCTCCGACGTCGAGGCGAGGAAGAACCGCGCGCTCTTGGCCTTCGCGATCCCGAGCGCGTTGATGGTGCCCAGCGAGCCGACCTTGAGCGTTTGGATGGGCAGCTCGAGGTAGTCGATCGGGCTTGCCGGCGAGGCGAAGTGCAGGACGCCGTCGAGCGGGCCGGCGATGTACGTGAAATCCGAGATATTGTGCCGGACCAGCCGGAATCGCTCGTTCCCGGTCAGGTGGGCGACGTTCTCCGGCGAGCCGGTGATGAAGTTGTCCAGTCCGACGACCTCGTGCCCGTCGCGGAGAAATCGGTCCGTGAGGTGTGAGCCGAGGAAGCCGGCCGCGCCGGTGATGAGAACTCTCATGCCTGGGCCACGTCGGGCCGGCCGATGGAGTGATAGGTGAACCCGAGCTCCGCCATGCGGTGCAGCGCGTAGAGATTGCGCCCGTCCACCACCACCGGACTCTTGAGCGACGATTTGATTCGCGGGAAATCCGGATGGCGGTACTCGTTCCAATCCGTCATGACCGCCAGCGCATCCGCCCCGTCGAGGGCGCTGTAGCTGTTGTCGGCGAACACCACCCGATCCCCGAGACGCCGCTTCCCCTCGTCCATGGCGACCGGATCGTGCACCACGACGCTCGCGCCGGCGGCGAGGAGCTCGTCCACGAGCGTGAGCGCCGGCGCCTCGCGCATGTCGTCGGTGTTCGGCTTGAACGCAAGCCCCCAGACGGCGATGCGCTTACCCTGCAGATCGCCGCTGAACGCCGCGTGCAGCTTCTGGAAGACGCGATGCTTCTGATCCTCGTTGACCGACTCGACCGCCTCGAGAATTCGCAGGCAGGTGCCTTGGTCGCGCGCGGTGTGCACGAGCGCCTTCACGTCCTTCGGGAAGCACGAGCCGCCGTACCCCGGGCCCGGGAACAGGAACGCCGAGCCGATGCGATCGTCCGTGCCGATGCCCTTGCGCACGAAATCGACGTTCGCGCCGACGCGCTCGCACAAGTTGGCGATGTCGTTCATGAAGCTGATCCGCGTCGCGAGCATCGCGTTCGCGGCGTACTTGGTCATCTCGGCCGAGGGGATGTCCATGAAGATGATCGGCTTCCCCGTGCGGACGAACGGCGCGTACAGCTCCGCCATCACGCTGCGCGCGTGATCCGTCTCGGCGCCGAGGACGACGCGATCGGGCTTCATGAAATCGTCGACCGCGGCGCCCTCCTTGAGGAACTCCGGATTGCTGACGACGTGAAACGGAAAGCCCGCGTGCTTCCCCACGGCAGCCGCGACCTTGGCGGCGGTCCCCACCGGGACCGTCGACTTCGTGACCACGACGAGCTCACGCGTCATGTGCGTGCCGATCGCCTCGGCGACGGCGAGCACGTGAGTCAGATCGGCCGAACCGTCCTCGTCGGGCGGAGTGCCCACGGCGATGAACACGACCTCGCTTCGCGCGATCGCGGCGCCGACATCGGTCGTGAAGGTGAGCCGTCCGCTCGCCTGATTGCGCTCGACGAGCCGATCGAGCCCCGGCTCGTAGATCGGCAGCACGTTCTGCTTCAGGCCGGCGACCTTCCGCTCGTCGACATCCGCGCCGACGACCTGGTTGCCGGTTTCCGCGAGACATGCCCCTACGACCAGGCCGACGTAGCCGGTTCCAATTACGCTGATGTTCACAGTATCTCCGACGAAGTGGTCACGACGACCGCGACTGCACGGTCGAAGCGCGACCGTGCAAACCGCGGGCCGACCACCGGCCTGATGCAGCTTACGAAATCGACAGCGCCGACGGCTTCTCTGCCGATAGACTCACGACGCGCGCCTTCGTTTTCACGAGCCCCCGCATGGCGTTGCGCGTGTCGACGATCAGCCCCGCATGGTCCATCACGAACTGGTAGTCGAGCGCGCGATGGTCCGTCACGATCACCACCGCGTCGGCCTGCTCCAGCAGCTCGGCCGTCATCGGCACGCCGTGCCGCACGTGCCCGTCTTCCCGGAACGACGCGATGTGCGGATCGTGGAACACCACGTCCGCGCCGTGCTCGTCCAACAGCCGGATCACGTCCAGCGCGGGACTCTCCCGCAGGTCGTCGATGTCGCGCTTGTACGCCACGCCCAGCACCACCACCCGACTCCCGTTCACCGGCTTCCGGTCCTGGTTCAGCGCCTGCGCAACCTTCTCCACCACGTACGCCGGCATCTGCGTGTTGATCTCGCTCGCCAGGTCGATGAACCGCGTCTTGTAGTTCAGCGTCCGCATCTTCCACGCGAGATAGTGCGGGTCGAGCGGAATGCAGTGGCCGCCGATCCCCGGGCCCGGCGTGAACTTCATGAATCCGAACGGCTTCGTCGCGGCCGCGTCGATCACTTCCCACACGTCCACGCCCAGCTTGTCGCACACGATCGCCATCTCGTTCACGAGCCCGATGTTCACCGAGCGGAACGTGTTCTCGAGCAGCTTCGTGAGCTCCGCCGCCTCCGGGCTCGTGACGGGCACGATCTGGTCGATGCAGCTCCCGTAGAGCGCCGTGGCGAGCTCGGTGCACGCGGGCGTGATGCCGCCCACCACCTTGGGTGTGTTCTTCGTGTGATAGACCGGGTTGCCCGGATCCACCCGCTCGGGGCTGAACGCGACGAACACGTCCTCGCCCACCTCGAGCCCACAGTCCGCGAACGTCGGCAGGAAGAATTCCCGCGTCGTGCCCGGATAGGTGGTCGATTCCAGCACGACCAGCATGCCGGCGTGGACCGTCTTCCGCACCGTGTCCACGGCGGCGATCACGTAGCTCATGTCCGGATCGCGCGTCTTGCCGAGCGGCGTCGGCACGGCGATCGAGAGCGCGTCGGCTTCGCTCAGGCGCGCGTCGTCGGTCGTCGCCTCGAACAGCCCCTCGCGCACCAGCGCGGCGACCTCGGACGCGGGCACGTCCTGGATGTGCGACTCGCCGCGCATGAGCAGCTCGCACACGCGTGCGCTCACGTCGAAGCCGATCACGTGGAACCCGGCCTTGGCGAATTCCACGGCGAGTGGCAGGCCCACGTAGCCCAGCCCGATCACGCCAACCCGCGCCGAGCGGTCGGTGATCTTCGTCAGCAGTCGCTGCTTCAGTGAAAGCTCAGCGGCCATAGAACCCGCGCACGGCGGCGATGACTTCGTCCAACTGCACGGTGGTGAGCTCCGGGAAGATCGGGATCGACAACACTTCGCGCGCGGCACGCTCTGCCTCCGGGCAGGCGCCCTCCTGGTAACCGAGATACGCGAAGCAGGGCTGCAGATGCAGCGGAAGCGGGTAGTAGATCGAGTTGCCGATCCCGCGCTCCTTCAGATAACTCTGAAGCTCGTCGCGGCGATCGGCGCGCAGCGTGTACTGATTGAAGATCGATTCGTTCGCGGGGTCGATGTAGGGCGTCTGCACCTCGGGCACGTCGGCGAACGCCGCGTTGTAGTACTCGGCGTTCTCCCGGCGCTTCGCGCTCCACGCCGCCAGGTGCGGGAGCTTGGCGCTCAACACCGCCGCCTGCAAGGCGTCGAGGCGGCTGTTGTAGCCCACCTCGTCGTGGAAGTACTGCTTGGCGCCGCCGTGCATGCGCAGGCGCTTGAGCCGTTCGGCGAGCTGCGGGTTCTGCGTCACCAGCATGCCGCCGTCCCCGTAGCCGCCGAGGTTCTTGGACGGGAAGAAGCTGAACGTCCCGATGGTCGCCGCCTCGCCGGCCATGCGCCATTCGCCGTCGATCATGCGCCGCGCACCGATCGACTGCGCCGCATCTTCGATCACGGGGACGCCGGACATTGCCGCGGCCACCTGCTCCACAGGCGCCATCTGCCCGAACAGATCGACGGGCACGACGGCCTTGGTCTTGGCGGTCCGCGCCGCGGCGGCGAGATCCGGGCGAATGTTGTACGTCGCCGGATCGATGTCGACGAACACGGGGCGGGCGCCCACGTTGTGAATCGTCCCGGCGGTGGCGAAGAAGGTGAACGGGGTCGTGACGACCTCGTCGCCCGGCCCGACGTCCAGCGCACGCAGGGCAAGCAACAGCGCGTCGGTGCCGCTGGCGCAGCCGACGGCGTATTTCGTATGGGACAGGGCGGCGCACTCGCGCTCCAACTGCTCGACGGCGGCGCCCAGGATGAACAACTGCGAATCGACGACCGCCATCATGGCGGCGACGACCTCGTTACGGATCGCGGCGTGCTGCGCGCGCAGATCCAGCAGCGGTACTGGCATAGATGAACTCGAGGAGGTGATGGGGCGCGCCGGGGGACGCGCGCACGGCGCGCGCGTCACGCCCGCGCACCGCCCCCAAAGTTCGCTGTCTCAGCGATTTGAGTCAATTCGTTGCGTGCGCGATCAGACCACGTTCCGCAACGGAATCGGCACCTCGCGTCCGATCTTCGCCGACTCGTACATCCCGAGAATCAGCTCGAGCGACTTCCGACCGGCCCGCCCGTCCGTCTCCGGCTTGGCCTCGCCCCGCAGCACCGCGAGCACGTTGCGGTAGTAGCCCTGGTGCCCGAAGCCGTACACGTTCGGCGGATTCGTGTTGATCGCCCCCGACTCCACGACCTTGTCGTCATCGTCGTATTCGGCGAACTGCCAGTGCTCCACCTTGTTCACGGCCGTGCCGCCGATCTTCACGGTCCCCTTCTCGCCCAGGATCGTGATCGACCCTTCGAGGTTCTTGGGAAAGGTCAGGACGTTGACCTCGATCACGCCGAGCGCGCCGGAGCGGAATTTGAGAATTCCAATACCAGAATCCTCAGCCTCGATGCGCCGGGCCTGCGTCGCCGTCTTGGCCATCACGCTCTCGACGGGCCCGACGAGCCACTGGATCAGATCGACGTAGTGCGACGCCTGGTTCATCATCGCCCCGCCGTCGAACTCCCACGTGCCCCGCCACGGCTCGGCATCGTAATACTCCTGCGGCCGCTGCCAGCGCACCGTCACGTTCGCGAGGTAGATCCGCCCGAAGCGGCCCGTATCCACGGCGTGCTTGAGCAATTGCACCGGCGGATTGAGCCGGTTCTGCTTCACGACGAAGAGCTGGACGCCGGCATCGTCGCACGCCTTGACCAGCTCGTCCGCCTGGGCGAGGGAGATCGCCATCGGCTTCTCGGTGACGACGTGCTTCCCCGCCCGCGCCGCCGCCGCCCCCTGCGCGGCGTGCAGGCCCGACGGCGTGCAGATCGTCACCAGGTCGATCGCCGCCTCACGGAGCATCTCGTCGAGGCTCCGGTACCACGGCACGCCCTGCTCCTCGCCGGCGCGCCGGGCGCGCTCGCCGTCCGTGTCGCACACGGCGGCGAGCGTCAGCCCGTCCACGTGCTTGATCGCCTCGAAATGGTTCTTGCTGATCCGGCCGCAGCCGACCAGCCCGATCCGGAACGCCCGCGTCGCGTGTTCTGAATTGCTCATGGTGGAGAGTATACGTCTAGGGAGTCGTCGCCGCGACCGGCGCGATGCCTGCACCAGTCCGCGCGTAGCGCGTCCCGCACGCCCCACAGGTGCCCTCGCCCGCATCGGGCAGCCGCTCGCCGCACTGGCACATCCATCCGATCCGCCGCGCCGGCACGCCGGCCATCAACGCGTACGGCAGCACGTCCTTCGTGATCACCGCGCCGGCACCCACGAACGCGTATTCGCCGAGCGTGGAGCCGCAGACGATCGTCGCGTTCGCGCCGATCGACGCGCCGCGCTTGACGACCGTCTTCCGGTACTCGCTCTTCCGCGACACGTGACTCCGCGGATTCATCACGTTCGTGAACACCATGGATGGCCCGCAGAACACGTCGTCCTCCAGCTCCACGCCTTCGTAGATCGAGACGTTGTTCTGGATCTTCACGTTGTTCCCGATGCGCGTGCCGTTCATGACGACGACGTTCTGCCCGAGGCTGCACCGCTCGCCGATCACCGCGCCCGGCATCACGTGGCAGAAGTGCCAGATCTTGGTCCCCGCGCCGACGACGGCGCCGTCGTCCACGTACGCGGACTCGTGAATGAAGGGGGCGGTGCTCATGCCGTCACCTCGTGGTGGGCCGCCGCCCGCGTTTCGGCGAGCGTCGCCTGCCATTCCTGCAACGATCGCACGCTCGGCCGCCGGGACCGAAGCGAGAGGATGGCATCGCTCGCCGCGCTCGCGGCCGACATCGTCGTGGTGTACGACACGCGATTGCTGATCGCCGCCTGCCGCAGCAGGTAGTCGTCGACCTGTGCGTGCTTGCCGAGCGGCGTGTTGATGAGGAGCTGCACGTCGTGGTTCACGATCATGTCGAGGCAGTTGGGACGGCCCTCGTGCACCTTGAACGCGCGGTCGGCGGGAATGCCGCGCGCGCGCAGGTAGGCCGCGGTCCCCGACGTGGCGACGATCCGGAAGCCCATCTCGTGGAACCGCCGCGCGATCGGCGTGACCGTCGGCTTGTCCGAGTCCGTGACGGTCACGAGCACCAGGCCTTCGAGCGGCAGCCCGTTCGACGCCGCGAGCTGCGACTTGGCGAAGGCCGCGCCGAACGACTCGGCGATCCCCATGACCTCGCCCGTCGACCGCATCTCGGGGCCGAGGACCGGGTCCGTGCCCGCGAATTTATTGAACGGGAATACCGCTTCTTTGACAGAGACGTAGGGCGGCACGATCTCGTCGGTGAGCCCGATCTCGTCCAGCGTCTCGCCCAGCATCACCCGTGCGGCGAGTGACGCGAGCGGCACGCCGATCGCCTTCGACACGAACGGAATCGTGCGGCTCGCGCGCGGGTTCACCTCCAGCACGTACACGACGCCGTTCTTGATCGCGTACTGCACGTTGATCAGGCCGACCACGCCGAGCGCCCGCGCGAGCGCGATCGTCTGCTCGCGCATGGTGTGCAGGTCGTGCTCGGTCACGAGATACGGCGGCAGCACGCAGGCCGAGTCGCCGGAGTGGATGCCCGCATCCTCGAT
Organism: Gemmatimonadaceae bacterium; assembly: GCA_035547615.1. GTDB lineage: Bacteria > Gemmatimonadota > Gemmatimonadetes > Gemmatimonadales > Gemmatimonadaceae > JAQBQB01. The sequence goes on from DASZUN010000010.1 coordinate 14,250, forward strand.
GTGCTGCATGATGCCGCCGATCACCACCCGCTCGCCGTCCGAGATCGCGTCGACGTCGCACTCGAACGCGTCCTCGAGAAAGCGATCGATCAGCACGGGCCGGTCTTCCGACACGCGCGCCGCGGTCGCGAAGTACTCGCGCAGCGATTCGGCGTCGTACACGATCTGCATCGCGCGGCCGCCGAGCACGTACGAGGGTCGCACGAGCACGGGATAGCCGATCTCCTCCGCCGCGGCGAGCGCCTCCTCGACGCTCGTCGCGGTGCCGTTCGCCGGCTGCTCGAGCCCCAGCTCGCGCGCGATCTGCTCGAACCGGCGGCGGTCCTCGGCGATGTCGATCGCGTCGGGCGTCGTGCCGAGAATGTGCACGCCTGCCGCCTCGAGCTGCCGGGTGAGCTTGAGCGGCGTCTGCCCCCCCAGCTGCACGATCACGCCTTCCGGCTGCTCTCGCTGCACGATCTCGAGCACGTCCTCGAACGTCAGCGGCTCGAAGTACAGCTTGTCCGACGTATCAAAATCCGTTGATACGGTTTCCGGGTTCGAGTTGATCATGATCGTCTCGAATCCCCGCTGCCGGAGCGCCATCACGGCGCGCACGCAGCAGTAGTCGAATTCCACGCCCTGCCCGATCCGATTCGGGCCGCTCCCGAGAATCACGACCGATTTGCGCTCGCTCCTCGGCGCCTCGCTCTCCTCGTCGTAGCTCCCGTACAGATACGGCGTCGCCGACGGGAACTCGCCCGCACAGGTGTCGACCATCTTGTACGCCGGCCGGACACCCAGCCGCCAGCGCCGCTCGCGCACGTCGGATTCGCTCTCGTTGCGCACCGTCGCGAGCTGCCGATCGGAAAAGCCCATGCGCTTCATCCGCCGCAGGTCGTCCGCACCGATCTCGCCGAGCGCGGCATAGTCGCGCTCCGCCTGCAGCAGCTCGAGCATCTGCGTGAGGAACCACGGGTCGATCCCTGTGAGCTCGTGGACCTCCGCGACGCCGAGCCCGCGCTCGAGCGCGCGCCGCACCTGGAAGATCCGCTCCGGCGTCGGCTGGCGCAGCGCACCCTTGAGCGCGTCGATCGTTTCGTCCGGCAGCCGGTCGTCCTGCAGCCGGGTCGCCGACGACCAGCCCGGGCGTCCCGTCTCCAGCGCCCGGAGGCCCTTCTGGAACGCCTCCTTGAACGTGCGCCCGATCGCCATCGCCTCGCCGACGGACTTCATCTGCGTCGTGAGGTACGGGCTGGCCGACGGGAACTTCTCGAACGCGAAGCGCGGAATCTTCACGACGACGTAGTCGAGCACCGGCTCGAACGAGGCGGGCGTCGTCTTCGTGATGTCGTTCGGGATCTCGTCGAGGCTGTAGCCCACTGCGAGCTTGGCGCCGATGCGCGCGATCGGAAAGCCCGTCGCCTTCGACGCGAGCGCCGACGAGCGCGAGACGCGCGGGTTCATCTCGATGACGAGCATCTCGCCGTCGAGCGGGTTGAGCGCGAACTGGATGTTGCATCCGCCCGCCTCGACGCCGACTTCGCGAATGATCGCCACGGCCGCGTCGCGCATGAGCTGATACTCGCGGTCGGTGAGCGTCATCGCCGGCGCCACGGTGATCGAGTCGCCCGTGTGCACGCCCATCGGGTCGAGGTTCTCGATCGAGCAGACGATCACGACGTTGTCGGCGTGGTCGCGCATCACCTCGAGCTCGAACTCCTTCCAGCCGATCACACTTCTCTCAACGAGCACCTGGTGCGTCGGCGACAGATCCAGGCCGCGCCGGACGATCTCCTCGAATTCTTCGCGATTGTACGCGATGCCGCCGCCCGTGCCGCCCAGCGTGTACGACGGCCGGATGATCGCCGGGAAGCCGGTCCGCTGCAGAATGTCGACCGCCTCGTCGAAGCTCTCCGCGATCCCGCCTTCCGCCACGGCGAGGCCGATCCGCTGCATCGCCTCGCCGAACTGCCGCCGGTCCTCGGCGAGCGCGATCGCCCGCGCCTTCGCGCCGATCAGCTCCACGCCATGCTTCTCGAGCACGCCCGACTCGGCGAGCGCCATCGCCACGTTGAGCGCCGTCTGGCCGCCCATCGTCGGCAGGATCGCGTCGGGATGCTCTTTCTCGATGATCAGCTCGACGAACTCCGGAGTCACCGGCTCGATGTACGTCCGATCCGCGAACTCGGGATCGGTCATGATCGTCGCCGGGTTCGAGTTGATCAGTATGACCTCGTAGCCTTCCTCCTTCAGCGCCTTCGTGGCCTGCGTTCCGGAGTAGTCGAATTCGGCGGCCTGCCCGATGATGATCGGGCCGGAGCCAATGACGAGGATGCGGTGCAGGTCAGTCCGTCGCGGCATGGAGGAGATCGTCGATGATTTCGAGGTGCGTCTTGAGCGGCTCCCAGCCGGTATCGCGGCTGAGCTTCTCCGGGGAGCCGATGTTGATGGGAACGTCCGACGTCCGCACGAGCGTCGGCGACGTCGTAATGTCGGCGCTTGCCCCCGCTCGCAGCAAGACATCGCGAGCGAGATCGTGCGCGCTCACCCCGCGGCCGCTGGCCACGTTGTAGACCTCGCCCGGCGTGCCGCGCTCGGCGAGCAGGACGTACGCGCGGACCACGTCGGAGACGTGCAGGTAGTCGCGCACCACGTTGTTGCCCAGCGTGAGCTCGCGCGACTCGCCCGCGAGCACCGCGCGCACGCGCGCGACGAGCGAGGGCAAAAGGTAGTGGCCCGGCTGGCCTGGACCCGAGTGGTTGAAGCTCCGCGTGCAGATGACGCGAACACCCGACGCGCGAAACACTTGAAGAGCGGCCGTTTCCTGCGCCGACTTGGACGCCGCGTAGATCGTGACCGGGCGCTGCTCCGCGCCTTCGCCGAGCGGCATCTCGTCCGCGGCGTGGGCGCCGTACTGCATCCCGCTTCCGACGACCACGACCACCGGATCGATCGTGCCGGCATCGCGGCGACGCCGCACGGCGGCGAGCAGGCGCACGACGCCGAGGGTGTTGACCTCGAAGGTGTCGAGCGGCGCGCGCTCCGCGTCCGGCGGAAAGCTCACGCCGGCGAGGTGAAAGATGACGTCGGGCCTGCTCGCCTCGACCACCGCGTCGACGTCCTCCACACTGCGCAGGTCGAGGTTCATCCAGCGAATGCGTCGCGCCTCGTCCTCACCGAACGCGAGCGAGGGGACTCGACCGAGTCCCGCGCAATCGACGGAGGCCCCGCGAGCCAGCAGGAGTTTCGACAACCACTGACCGACGAAGCCGCCTCCGCCGGTGACGAGCGCGCGCATCTACGCGCGCGCCCGCTGACGCTCGAGATCGGCGTCCACCATCATGTGCACGAGCTGCTCGAACGTGACCTTCGGCTCCCAGTCCAGCTGCCGCTTTGCCTTCCGCGGATCGGCCACCAGCAGATCCACCTCCGCCGGACGAAAGAACTTCGCGTCCTGCACCACGTGGTCGTGGTAGTCGAGTCCGACGTGCGAGAAGGCCGCGTCGCAGAGGTCGCGCACGGAGCACGTATGCCCCGTGCCGATTACGTAGTCGTCCGGCTCGTCCTGTTGCAGCATGCGCCACATGGCGTCCACGTAGTCGCCGGCGAAGCCCCAGTCGCGCCGCGCATCCAGGTTGCCGAGGCGCACTTCGCTGGCGAGACCGAGCTTGATGCGCGCCACGGCGTCGGTGACCTTGCGCGTCACGAACTCGAGGCCGCGGCGCGGGCTCTCGTGATTGAACAGAATGCCGCTCACCGCGTAGAGGCCGAAGCTCTCGCGGTAGTTCACCGTGATCCAGTGGCCGTAGACCTTTGCCACGCCGTACGGGCTGCGCGGATAGAAGGGCGTCGTCTCCTTCTGCGGGCTCTCCTGCACCTTGCCGAACATCTCGCTCGACGAGGCCTGGTAGAACCGGGCCTTCGGCGCCGCCTTCTTCATCGCCTCGAGCATGCGCGTGACGCCCAGCGCCGTGAACTCGCCCGTGAGCACCGGCTGCGACCAGGAGGTCTGCACGAAGCTCTGCGCGGCGAGGTTGTAGATCTCGTCCGGCTGGCAGTCGCTCACCACGTCGGTGAGTGACGTCTGGTCGAGCAGGTCCGCCGAGACCAGCTCGACCCGGTCGACGAGGTGCGCGATGCGCTCGTACGGCGTCGTGGAGCTGCGTCGCACGACCCCGACGACGCGATACCCCTTCTCGAGCAGGAACTCCGCGAGGTAGGAGCCGTCCTGGCCCGTAATGCCGGTGATGAGGGCGGTTTTCATGCGCAGGAAGATATCGCGTTCGGCGTTTCAGTTCGATTCAGGCGTGGCGCCAGGGCAAAAAAAGGGGGAGCCTCGAAAGCTCCCCCTCGACGCTCGCCAATCAGGCGCGAAGCGTTACGCAACGGCCGCCTGTCCGCGCGGCGCGCGCTTGACCTTGCCGGCATTCATGCAGCGCGTGCAGACCTTCACCTTCTCGACCTTGCCGTCGATCAGGGTGCGCATGACCTGCAGGTTCGGCTTCCACGTGCGGCGGGTCTTGTTGTTGGCGTGCGAGACGTTGTTGCCGAACGCGACGCCCTTGCCGCACGAGTAGCAGACGTTTCTCTGGATGGCCATGGTATTACTCTCCCACGAGCTCGATGCGCGCCATCTCGGCCCCGTCACCCTTGCGGTGGCCGGTCTTGAGAATGCGCGTGTACCCGCCGTTGCGCTTGGCGAACTTGGGACCGAGCTCCTGGAAGAGCTTGTCGGCCGTGTCGCGCTTCTGCACGTGGCGTCCGGCAAGACGGCGATCGTGCAGAGTGCCCGAGCGCGCCTTGGTGATCAACTTTTCGACGAACGGGCGCAGTTCCTTCGCCTTGGCCTCGGTGGTCTCGATGGCGCCGTGCTCGATGAGCGACGACGCGAGATTCCGCAGCAGGGCGAGCCGCTGTTCGCTGGTCCGGCGGAGCGCACGCCCCGCTTTGCGATGCCGCATTGCCTTACTCCTCCATGTCGTCGGGCGCCGCCGCGGCGGCCCGGCTCGGCGGCGTGCCCCAATCGAGCACACGCACGCTGCCGTCGCCGTTCTCCTCGAACCGCATCCCGAAATTCAAGCCCTCGCGCTCGAGAAGATCGGCGATCTCCTGGAGCGACTTCTTGCCGAAGTTCTTCACCTGCAGGATCTGGCTCTCCGTCTGCCGCACGAGATCGCCCAAGGTCCGGATGTTGGAATTCTTGAGCGAGTTCACGGAGCGCACCGAGAGCTCGAGATCGTCGATCGGCGTGCGGAGCAGACCGCCGAGGCGGGTGCCGTCGCCGGCGCCCTGCTCACTCGACTGGCCGATCGGCGCCGAGGAGTGCGAACCGAAGTCCGCGAAGTACTGGAAGTGCGTCTGCGCGAGCGCGGCCGCGTAGCTCACCGCCTCTTCCGGCGAGATCGTGCCGTTCGTCTCGACCGTGAGCGTCAGGCGATCGTAGTCCGTGCGCTGCCCGACGCGGGTCTCCGCGACCGTGAAATTCGCGCGACGCACCGGATTGTAGATCGAGTCGATCCGAACGAGGTCCACCGGGAGGCCGCGGTCGATCGGATGCTGATCCGACTCGACGTAGCCACGACCCTTGTTCACGTACAGGTCGATGTTCAGGTCGCGGTCGTCCTGCAGCGTCAGGATGTGGTGCGCCGGATCGACGATCCGCGCTCCGCCGGCGCTGCTGATGTCCGCCGCCGTGACCGTGCCCGCCGCCGACTTCGAGATGTGCAGGACGACGTCCTCGACGTCCTCGGCCAGCGTCAGCGTGAGGGTCTTGAGATTGCCGATGATCTGGTGGACGTCCTCGACGACGCCGGGGATCGTCTGGTGCTCGTGCACGACGCCGTCGATGCGGAACGCCCAGACCGCCGCGCCGCGGAGCGACGACAGCAGCATGCGCCGCATCGAATTGCCGAGCGTGTGGCCAAAGCCGCGCTCGAGCGGCTGGAGCCGGAATTCGGCAATGTTCGGGTTGTCTTCGCGCTTGGTCGACTCGACCAGCTGCGGGCGGACGAGTCCGCGCAGATCAATCGTGTTAGCCATGTGAGTTTGGTTCCTTGCGGTCTTGCCGAGCTTCGCCTCGGCATCGCCTTGCCCCGCCCTTCACGCGCGGCAAGCTCGAACGGGGGTGAAGGCCCCGACCTACTGCAACTGCCTGTGTGCCATCCCGAGCGCCCCAACCGCTGTCATCCCGAGCGTACGCGAGGGATCTTGCGTCGCCCGTCTGATGACTCGACCGGGACAGAAGATCCCTCGTCGCTGCGCTTCTCGGGATGACCTGATCGCGCTCGCGCGCGTTCAGGTCACTTCGAGTACAACTCGACGACCAGCTGCTCCTGCGCCGCGATCGGAATGTTCGGCCGCGACGGACGCTCGAGCATCCGGCC
>DASZUN010000011.1:0-20485 GCA_035547615.1 Gemmatimonadaceae bacterium
GTGTGCGTCCGCTGGCCGCGCACCGGCAGCCCGCGACGGTGGCGAATGCCGCGGTACGAGCCGATGTCCATCAATCGCTTGATGTTCATCGCGACCTCGGTCCGAAGCGCACCTTCGACCTTGTGATCGCGCTCGATGACGCCGCGGATCTTGTTCACGTCCGCGTCCGTCAGGTCGCGGATGCGCATCGACGCATCGATCCCCGCCTTCTGGATGATCTCCTGGGCGGCGTGTCGGCCGATGCCGTAGATGTAAGTCAGTCCGATCTCGACCTTCTTGTCACGCGGGAGATCGACGCCAGCAATACGAGCCATAGTTAGCCCTGACGCTGCTTATGCTTGGGGTTGCGCTTGCAGATGATGCGAGTCACGCCGTTGCGCTTGACAACCTTGCAGTGCTCACAGATCGGCTTCACGCTTGTGCGAACTTTCACAGGCGCTCCGGACAATTCAGAACTGGAAATTTTACGGCCAGACTCTAACAGTAACCAGGACAGTAAGTTCAAGCAAGGGGACGGGTTGGCTCCCCTGCTCGCGTCACAGGCTCGTTGAGTCGCCCCAACAGGGCGTCCATCGCGCCCCGGCGATCGGGCGCCGCGGTGACCATCCGGCCCACCACGATGTAGCTCGCCCCAGCCGCAACGGCCTCTTCCGGCGTCACCACGCGGCTCTGATCGTCCACGGCCCCACCCGCCGCCCGAACGCCCGGGACGAGCACCGCGAGCCGCCCCGAGAATCGATCGCGCACGAGCGCCGCTTCGCGACCGCTGCACACCACCCCGTGCACGCCGGCCGTCATCCCCAGGTCGGCGAGCCGAAGCACCTCGTCCGAGAGCTCCAGGTCGTGCTCTTCCCGCCCCCACACGTGCGCAACGTCCGTCGCGGCAAGCGACGTCAGCACGGTGACTGCGAGCACTCCGCACGAGTCGCCGGCCGCGTTGACCGCCGCGCGCAGCATGGGCAGGCCGCCGGCGGCATGCACGGTCACGAGGCGAGCGCCCAGCGCCGCGGCGTTGCGCACGCCGCCCGCGACGGTGTTCGGAATATCGTGGAATTTGAGATCGAGAAAGACGTCGCAGCCCTGCGCCCGCAGCTCGCGGACGATGCCCGGCCCGGCGGCGGTGAACAGCTCGTTTCCAACCTTGTAGAAACGACAGAGGTCGCCGAGCTGCGCGACGAGCTCGAGGGCATCTTCGGCGGTCGGGACGTCGAGTGCGATGATCGGGATGGTGCTCATGAACGCGGCCATTCGAGTGATCCGACGAGATCGGCGATGCGAGCCACTCCGTGGGCCCGACACCACGAGGAAAGATCGCGCACGATCCGCTCCGGCGCTCGGGGATCGCGCAGCGCCGCTGTCCCGACGCCGACGAGCGACGCGCCGGCAATCATGTACTGCAGCGCGTCCGTGGCGTGCGCGACCCCGCCGATCCCCATGATCGGGAGCGATACCGCCTGCCTGACCCGCCAGGTGGCCAGCACCCCGACCGGGAGGATCGCCGGCCCGCTCACGCCGCCGGTGCCGAACCCGAGCGCGGGGCGCCGCTGTTCGACGTCGATCACGAGGCCGGGAATCGTGTTCACCACGCTGATCGCGTCGGCGCCCGCGTCCGCCGCGATGCGCGCCGACGCGCCGATATCGGGGAGGGTCGGTGAGAGCTTCACGAAGATCGGCCGCCGTGTCTCGCGGCGCGCGAGCGCGACGACCGTGCGCAACGCGGCGGGATCGGCGCCGAACTCGAGCCCGCCCGCTTTCGTGTTCGGACAGCTCACGTTGAGCTCGAACCCGTCGAGCGCGCCGGGATGCGTGCCGAGCGCCGCCTCGAGGCCGGCGACGACCGCCGGATATTCGTCGACCGTGAAGCCGACCACGTTGGCGAGCTTCCGCGTCGCCGGATGGTGCGCGGCCAGCCACGGCACGTGCTCGCGGCACACGGCCTCGAGCCCGGGATTCGCGAGCCCCACCGCGTTGATCATGCCGCCGCCGAACTCGGCCACGCGCGGCGCCGGCGCGCCGCCCCGCGGCGCGCGGGACACGGCCTTCGTCACGAACCCGCCGAGCGCGTCCAGGCGCACGACGCCCGCGAGCTCCTCGCCGTACCCCGCGGTGCCGGCGGCGAGGACGATAGGATTATTGAATTGGAGTTTCAGAACGTCGACGCGGAGCGCCGGATCCGGCGTCACCGCTGGCGATCCCCGGTCGCGCCGGCGGTGACGCGGCGCTCGTACCGCTGCAGGTACTCCACCGCGGCGTCGGCGATCGCCGACGCGAGCGCCCGCTGCCGGTCGGGATTGGCGATGAACGCCGCGTCGCGCGGATTGGTGCCGAACCCGATCTCGACGAGCACCGCCGGCATGTACGCCGTCACGAGCACGCGGAAGCCCGCCTGCTTGACTCCGCGGTCCGGCCCCGGTTCCACGGGCCCGAGGCGCTGCTCGATGAGGTCCGCGAGCTCGCTCGACTCGCGCAGGTGCTCATTCTGCTTCATGTCGTTGACGATGAAGCTGAGCGGGTCGCCTACGTCCGGCTTGTCGCCGCCTGTCTCGTAGCGCGCCGCGGAGTTCTCCATCTGCTCCACCCGCCGCGCATCCTCGGTATGGGCTTCGGACAGGAAGTAGGTCTCGAAGCCGCGCGCCGCGCCGGGATCCTTCCAGTTGGGATTCGCGGCGTTCACGTGGATCGAGATGAACAGATCGCCGCCGTCGCGATTGGCGATCCGGCCGCGGTCGTCGAGCGCGATGAGCGTGTCGGTGGTCCGCGTGTACGCCACGTCGAGGCCCCGGGCGCGCAGCTGCTCCCCGAGCTTCATCGCCACCTGGAGCGTGATGTTCTTCTCGTAGATCTTCGGGCCGCCGCCGATCGGGCCCGACATGCCGTTGTCGACGCCGCCGTGGCCCGCGTCGACGATCACGAGACGCCGCCCGGTCTTCGCGGGCACCGGCGGGAGCTCGTCGTCGCTCGCCCGCGACACGCGGCGCGACGGCCGCGGTGCCGGTGCGACCTCGCCCGACGACTGCGCCACCGCGCTCGCGGCGATGCCGCTCGCAAAGATGACCAGCTGACCGCTGTCAGCATCCCACCGCGTGTTGGGCACGACCGTGGGAAACACGTCCGAGATCATCTGGAGCGGGAGCAGCAGCGTGCCGTCGCGTGTGACCGGCGCGGCGGCGAGCTGCCGGACGTCGTCACCCACGCGAACGACTGGCACGCCCGGCTGGAGCTGCATCCGTGCGCCCCACACGTCGAGCGTGTAGTACGACGCGGAATCGTGGTGCACCCGGAGCGGCAGAACCGCGCCGAGCCGCACCGCGCTGACCATCGGTCCGGCGGACGACGCCACCGTCGGCACGCGTACCGCATGATCGGCGTCGCGAATGACGAGCGGACGCGCGACGGCCGCGATCTGAAGCGCCACGAGCGCGCCGACGATCATCGCGACCGCACCGCGCGCGAGATCTCGCGCTCCGCGTCGCGGGCGCGCTCCGTTTCGCGCTTGTCGTGCAGCTTCTTGCCCTTCCCCAGCGCCAGCGCCACTTTCGCCACCCCGTTCTTGAAGTACAGCTCGAGCGGAATGAGAGTCAGCCCCTCTCGCTCGACCGCTCCAATCAAACGACGGATTTCCTTGCGGTGGAGCAACAGCTTCCGCGTTCGATCGGGTTCGTGGTTGGAGTAACCGCCCCGCTCGTACGGTGAGATGTGCAGGTTGAGCAGGTACGCCTCGCCATCCTTGATGATGCCGTAGGCGTCGCTGATGTTTGCCTTGCCCTCCCGCAACGACTTGACCTCGGTGCCCTTCAGGACGATCCCGGCTTCCCAGGTATCGAGGATGTGGTAGTCGAAACGCGCGCGTTTGTTGCGGGCGATCGACTCGATTTCGGGCTGGTTCTTCTGGTCGGACGCGGACTTGGCCATCGGCGCAGGACTGGCAAAACGTGTCGGCGCGGCTTGGCTCGCGCGGTGTCGCAAGTTAGACACGCCATGTGACGGCAGCAACACACGATACGTTGACCGGAGCACGGGAGCCGACTAGCTTTCTGTGCTCCCGCCGAAGTGGTGGAATTGGTAGACGCGCTGCGTTCAGGGCGCAGTGGGCGTATGCCCGTGGGGGTTCGAGTCCCCCCTTCGGCACTGAAAACAAAAAGAGCGGCACACCAATCGGTGTGCCGCTCTTTTTGTTCGTCCGAACATCTCCATCCGGCCGGCTCAGGGCTGGCTTCGGCCACCCACCAACGCACTCGGCGGCACGTTCTCCGGAAGGGCCACCGCCCCGAAGCTCTCTCGGAGGGCCGCATTGGCTTCGGCGAGATAAGTCGCCAGCAGCTCGCCCGCGCGAATGATGTTCTCGTCCTCGCGCCGGAAGCTGCCGCCCGCGAACGCGAACAGCGTCTGACCCATTCGCGTCGCGGTCGCCGCGCCGGCGCGGGCCGCCAGGCCGTCGCGGTACGCGCTCAGCCGCGCGTTGAATTGCCGCTCCGCGGTTTCGAGCATGTCCGCGGCGATGTTCGAGTCCTTCCGCATCGCCTCGGAGATTTCCCGGGCGACCACCGATGCGGTGCGATCATCCAGCGCGTCGCGCTGGGCCGCCACGAGTCCCAGCGCGCGGCGCGCGTAGCGCAGCTCCCAGCTCGCGTGATCGACGTCGCCGCGAGTCGCGGCGGAGGCCAGCCACTGCACGTCGGCGGGATCCGGATCGCGAAAGAGCGATGCGACGTACGTCGTCGCTTTGCGCTGAAGGTCGCGCTCGGCCCGCCAACGAGCGAAGAGCGGCATCGCTACGATTGCAGGACCGGCAGCAACCGTCCGTCGGGCTCGGCGGCCATCGCGCTCGGCAGACCGACGCGCGTCCGAACCTCGCTCTCTTCGGCCAGAAGATCGGAGAGCTTCACGCCCTCGAGCACGTCGTCGATCTTGCGCTGGAGCAGCATCCAGACGGGCCGAATGCTGCAGTTGTGCGCCGACGAGCAGCGCTCCTCACCCACAGGGTGCGAAACGCAGTGCAGGTCGAAGGTCGTGCTCTCCGACGCCTCGATCACGTCCCGGATCGAGATCTCGGCCGGCGGCCGGGCGAGCGCGTACCCGCCGCGGGCGCCGCGGGTGCTCCGGACGATGTCCGCTCGGCGGAGCCGGAGCATGATCTGCTCGACATAATCCGACGGCAGACGCTCCAGCTCCGCGATCTCGCGCCCGGTGATCGGCCCTTCGGCCACCCGCCGCGCGAGGTGAAGTGCACAGATGACGCCGTATTCGGCGAGAGTGGTGATACGCACGCGGTGAAATCTAGCGTCCGTGCAGAGGAACGGTGAGTCGAATCAGCCGGCGGCCACCGCCCCATGCTTGCCGCCCGGCACCCCGATATCCGTCATCTTCTTGAGGTCGAGCACGTCGTCGATCTCGTCTTCCGGCAGCAGCTTGTCGCGCTTCACGAGATCGCGAATCAGCACGCCCTCCTTCACGGACTGCTTGCTGATCTCCGCCGCCTTGGCGTAACCGATCTGCGGCGCGAGGGCCGTCGCGAGCGCGGCCGACCGCTCCACCCAGTACTCGCACATCTCGCGGTTGGCTTCGATCCCCTTCACGCACTTTTCGGTCAGTACGGTCGCGGCATTGCCCAGGATTCGCATCGCGAGCAGGACGTTGAACGCGATGACCGGCATCATGACGTTGAGCTCGAGCTGTCCGTGCTCGGCCGCGACGGTCACGGTCGTGTCGAGGCCGATGACCTGGAAACAGACCTGGTTGACCATCTCGGGGATCGACGGGTTGACCTTGCCCGGCATGATCGACGATCCCGGCTGCACGGCGGGCAGGCGCAGCTCGTCGATGCCGGTGCGTGGTCCCATCGCCATGAGGCGCAGGTCGCTCGCGATCTTGCTCAGGTCGACGGCCAGCACCCGGAGCTGCGCGCTGAACGCGGCGACGTCGCCCATGCTCTGCATGAGCTGGATGCGATCCGCGCCGATCCGCAGATCGAGTCCGGTGATCTGCTTCAGATGCTTGTTCATCAGCGCGGGGTACTCCTTCTCCACCGTCACGCCCGTGCCGACGGCGCTGCCGCCGATGCCGAGATCGCGGAGGTAGTCCGCGGCTTCGCGCACCCGCTTGATGCCGCGCGCCATCGATCCGGCGTAGGCGGTGAACTCCTGGCCGAGGCGGATCGGCATGGCGTCCTGCAGGTGCGTGCGGCCTGCCTTCACGATGTCGTCGAACTCTCTGCCCTTGGCGGCGAACGCATCGCGCAGGTTCTCGAAGGCCGTCGCGAGCGGCTCGAGCTGCGACAGGCACGCCAGGCGAATGTTCGTCGGGATCGTGTCGTTCGTCGACTGCGCCATGTTCACGTGATCGTTCGGATGCACGGGCGAGTACGTCCCGCGCGCTCCGCCGAGCAGCTCGTTGGCGCGATTGGCGAGCACCTCGTTGACGTTCATGTTGTGCGAGGTGCCGGCGCCGGCCTGATAGGGATCGACGATGAACTGATCGCGATGCTGCCCGGCGAGCACCTCGTCGGCAGCGCGCACGATCGCGTCGGCCAGCCGGCCGTCGAGGCGGCCGGTCTCCTGGTGCGTGAGCGCGGCGGCCTTCTTGATCCACACCTGCGCGTCGACGAACGGATCCAGCGGCCGCAGGCCGCTGATCGGGAAGTTCTGTTTGGCGCGCACGGTCTGCACGCCGTAGAGGGCATCGGCGGGAACGTCCAGCGGCCCGAGGGGGTCCTTCTCGCGACGAGTATCGGTCATGTTCATTTACTCATTATGATTTATGTACACCCGCTATCTGGTCGGCGGAATCTCCAGCGCGTTGGCGAACCGGTTGAAGTAGTTGAAGACGCCGATCACGGCGACGATCTCCACGATCTGCGCCTCGCTCCACGCACCGGCGAGCCGCGCGTACGTCTCGGCCGAGAGGCGGCCGCCGTGCCGCGTGATCTCCTCCGCGGCGAGAAACGGCGCCTGCCAGTCGTCCGGAAATCCGGACACGTCGCCGCGCGCCAGTGCGGCGATCTCCGCGTCCGTCGCCCCCAGCCGCCTTGCCAAGGCGGTGTGTGAGGCCAGTCAATACTCGCAGTCGTTGATCTGCGACACCCGCACCGAGAGCAGCTCCTTCAGGCGGCGGTCCACCTCGCCAGGACCCATCACCGCGTCGAGGTGCGCCGAGAGCGTGGCGCCGATCGTCGGGCGGTGCGCCGTGACGCGGAACAGGTTGGGCACCTTGCCGCGCGCCTTGATGAAGTCGTCGAACGATTCGCGGAGGCTGGCATCAGCCGCCGCGGGATCGACGCGCGAGACTCTCGGTTCACGCTCCATCATTCAGCTCCGGGATTGAAGGCTGCGCACGGCCAGCACGAGCGCGACGAGGCCGGCGATCATCGCGAGGCCGAGCCAGCCGACGCTCAGCCCGTGCAGCCGGCCGAAGGCCACGCGCCGCGCGTCGTCCACGGGCAGATCGTCGATCGCGCCGGGAATCTGCGCGCGCACCCGCGCGATCCGCGCGCCGATCACGAACTGCGCTACGGCGCAGGCGGCGACGATCAGTGCGCCGAGGCCGCCGCGCCCCCGCCAGCGCCATCCGCCCGCCATGCCGTCGCTGACGGTTACCAGAATACCAATGAGCATTCCGGCATAGAGGATCACCGGCAGCAGCCGTCCGACCACCGCGCCGGCGAGCGTCCGACTCGGCAGCACCGCGAAGAGCGCCGGCGCAACGGCAGCGGCGAAAAAAGTCGCCGCGCCGAGCCAGACAGCGAGCGCAATCACCTGCGTCATCGAGGAAGTCACGCGGCCGGCCATTCTGTCAACGTTTGAGGATGCGCGCGAGTCCGGTCAGGAATCCGTTCGTCGCGCGCTCGTGGCCGATCGTCGTGCGGGGACCGTGCCCCGGATACACGACGGTCGCGTCGTCCAGCTCACAGATGCGCGCGAGGGAATCCTCCATCCGGGCGGGATCGGAGTACGGCAGGTCGGTGCGGCCGATCGAGCCGGCGAACAGCAGGTCGCCGCCGAGCACGACGTCCCCATGCCGGAACACCACGTGCCCGGGCGAATGCCCGGGCGTGTGCAGCACGTCGAAGCGGAGGCCGCCGGCCGAGACCTGGTCGCCGTCGGCAAGCTCGGCATCCGGACGGGCCGGGGGCTCGAACGGAACACCGTACATCTCCGCCTGCTCCTCCCCTCGGTCGTAGAGCGGAAGGTCGTCGGGATGCAGATACACCGGCACCGGCCACACGCGCCGCACTCCGGCGATGCCGCCGATATGATCCACGTGCCCGTGGGTGAGCCAAATGGCGTCGAGCGTCGCGCCCGACGCACGCACCATCGCGATCAAGCGGTCCGGCTCGGCGCCCGGATCCACCAGCACGGCGCGTCCCTGCTCTTCGTCGATCACGAGATACGAGTTCTCTTGAAACGCGCCCACCGTGATCGCCTGGAGCTTCATACCGCGTAACCGCCCGTGCCGGCCAGCCGCTCGGCGGGATTCCCGTCGGCGAGCGCCTTGAGATACTTCTCCGCCGCGATCGCCGCGGTGGTCGCGTCGCCGACCGCCGTCGTCACCTGACGTGTGAGCTGCGACCGAACGTCACCCGCGGCGAACAGGCCGGCGAGACTCGTCTCCATGTTCGGATCGGTCACGATATAACCCATCTCGTCGTGCTTGACGTGATCGGCGATGATCCCGGTGTTCGGCCGGAAGCCGATGAACACGAACATGCCGGTGACCGCGAGATCGCGCTGCGCCTCCGTGTTCACGTCGCGCAGCTTGAGATTGTTCACGAGCCCCTGCTCGTCGGCCTCGACGCGATCCACGACGGTATCCCAGATCACCTCGATCTTCGGGTTCGCGAAGAGGCGCTCCTGGAGAATCTTGGACGCGCGCAGCTCGTGCCGCCGGTGAATGAGGTAGACCTTGCTCGCGTACCGCGTGAGAAAGTCCGCCTCCTCCACCGCGGCGTCGCCGCCGCCGATCACCGCGATGATCTGCTCGCGGAAGAACGCGCCGTCGCAGATCGCGCAGTACGAGACGCCCTTGCCGGCGTACTCCAGCTCGCCGGGGATCCCCAGCTTGATCGGCGTGCCGCCCGCGGTGACGATCACCGCCGACGAGAGATAGCGGTCGCCCGACTCGGTGCGCGTCTCGAACGTGCCGTCCTCGAGCTTGCGCACGCTCTCCACGACCACGCCAGTCTTGAATTCGGCGCCGAACTTCGCGGCATGATCCGCGAACTTCTGCGCAAGCTCGTGCCCGAGGATGTGCTCGAACCCCGGGTAGTCCTCGATCAGCTCGGTATTGAGCAGCTCGCCGCCGGGAAATCCGCGCTCGAGCACGACCGTCTTGAGCATCGAGCGGCCGGCGTACATGCCGGCACACATGCCGGCAGGCCCCGCTCCGATGATGACGACGTCGTAATTGAAAGTCGTTGCCACGTGCAGTCCTCGCGTGCAGGCGGGTGGGATCGCCGCCGTTCTGGAATCTTGCGAAATCTAGCGACCGCGGGAACCGCCGCGGCTGCTCGCACCGCCGACGACGAACCGCGTCAACGCACCGTGACAGTGCGACACCGTCCCGATCAGCACGTCCGCGGCGCCGCTCGCCGATGCGGCGGCGATGCGCCGATCGGCGTCGACGACTTCGGCCGTGTCGAACATCCCGACGCCATACGCGCGGTGCCGGCAGTGCAGCACGGCCGACACGATCGGCCGGTCGGCCTGCCGCTCACGTTCCGCGTGCCTCGCGATCGCGACCGGCAAGCTCCAGTCGCGCGGCCCACGCGTGTGCGGACAGGTCCGCGGCTCGACGCAGTTCACCGGACATTCCCACGTCGCGAAACTCACATAATGCGTGCCGTCCGCACCGGCGCGCTGCCACGGAACCGGCGGCACGTGTTCGACCGGAAGGACCGCCACCGCGTGGCTCCCGACGCGTTCGCGCGCGCGATCGACGAGCCATTCGCCCATGAGATGTGGCATCAGCGGCGACGGCACGATCGCATCGCGCGCGTGCGCCTCGGGATGCCGCGCGGCGTCGGCGAGATATTCGTGGAAGAACGCGCGCCAATTCGCGACGACCAGCTCCACGGCGAGCGGCGCCGCGCCCGCCTCGCTCGCCACCGCGCATTCCGGATCGCGATCGACCACGACGAGCCGGTCGATCGTGACCGCGCCGGCTTCCGCCGCGCGTCGCAGCTGCCGCACGTAGTACCCGCCATAGCACCCGCCGCCGACGACGATCACGGCGCCGTACCGCTGCGCCGCGTCGTGCTCAGCGTCGGACATGCCGGCCCCCATCCACGATGATCGTCTCGCCGGTGAGGTAGTCGGAATCGAGAATGAACTCCACCGTGCGCGTCACGTCGCGCGGAGTCCCCTCGCGGCCGAGCGGTGTCGTGTCACGCAGCCGCGCGGCGTCGGCGTCGCTCCAGTCTTCGGGCAGGAGCACCGTGCCCGGCGCGATGCCCGCGACGCGCACGTCCGGCGCGAGCACGCGCGCCAGCGAGCGCGTCATGTGCACGATGCCCGCCTTGGAGATGCCGTGCGGAACGTACGCCGGCCACGTTTCGAACGCGGCCAGATCGGCGATGTTGACGATGACGCCGCCTGCGCGACGAAGATGCGGCGCCGCCGCCTGCGCGAGGAACAGCGGCGCGCGCAGGTTGAGCGCCATGATCTCGTCCCACTGCTCCGGCGTGATCTCGCCGAAGGGCGTGCGCAGCATGACCGCCGCCGAGTTCACCAGCACATCGAGAGCGCCGAAGCGAGCGACGACGTCGGCGACGAGTCGGGGTGCGGCTTCGGCGTGCGTCAGGCTCGCGCGAAACGGCTCGGCGGTGCCGCCGGCGTCCGCGATGCGCGCGACGGTCTCATGCGCGCCCGCTTGCGACGCGTTGTAGTGGACGGCGACGCGCATCCCGCGCGCCGCGAGCGCTTCGGCGATGGCGCGCCCGACGCGATGTCCGGCTCCCGTGACGAGCGCGGTGCGGCCACGCAGCTCCATCCATCCTCCCCGGCGCGCCGGCCCTCAGGCCGCGCGCGCGCGAATGCGGCCGTCCTGCCGTTCCAACCACTCGGCGGGGACGCGCATCATGCCGAGGGTGCGCGGCCCATCGGCTGAGCCATGCCAGTCGGAGCCGCCGCTCGGCACGAGTGAGAAATGCTCGACGAGCGCCGACAAGCGCGCGATGTCTTCCGAGGAGTGGCTCGGATGGCGCACTTCCACGCCCTCGAGACCCTCGTTCGCGAACGCCTCGATGCGGTCGCGCGTGCCGGAGCTCGCCGGGTGCGCCAGGACCGAAAGTCCGCCAGCCCGGCGAATGAGCGCGATGGCATCGGCGGCGGCGAGGCGGTCCTTCGCGACGTACGCCGCCTTGCCATTCCCGAGATAGCGCTCGAAGGCGTCGCGGAAATCCACCGCCCAACCCTCGGCGATCATCGCACGGGCCACGTGCGGGCGGCCGATCGCGCCGCCGGCCGCCTGCTCGAGCACGGACGCGAACTCGATCCGCACGCCGAGCTCGTTCAGGCGCTTGACGATCCGCTCGGCGCGCGAGCGACGCATCTCGCGCAGCTCGATGAGCCGCGCTTCCAGCTCCGCCGTATCGGTCAGGTGGAGGCCCAGGATGTGTGTTTCCACATCGCCCTCCACCGCGCTGAGCTCGATGCCCGGCACGACGCGCACGCCGAGCTCGGCGCCCGTGCGCGTGGCTTCGGCGATACCGTCCAGTGTGTCGTGATCCGTCAGCGCAATCGCCGCGAGCCCAACGCGGTGCGCCTCGCGCACGACGTCGGCCGGCGAGCGGGACCCGTCGGACGCCGTCGAGTGCGCGTGCAGATCGACGTACGCCGTCACGTCGTTCGCGGCTGGTGCGCGGCCCCCGCCGCGTAATCGGCTTCCGGCGACGTGTCACTCGGCTGCGACCAAGCGAACAGGCGCGCCAGGTCGGCCTCGCTCAGCTCGACGAGCGAGCGTTCGCGCGAGCGCGCCCCAACGGGCGAGTAGCGCGTCACGCGGACCACGCGCTCCGGGCCGGTGCCGCGCACGAACACGAGGCCGAATTCGTCGTGCTCGTTCTGGGTCACGCGGCCGGACGGAAACACGCGCCAGGTCTGCCCTTCGATGGTGATGCTACGCGTCGGCATCGATCAAAGCTCCACTTCCGCGTACACGCGGTTCGGATCGAGAACGGGTTCGGGGGCGCCGGCATGGGCTCGGGCGAGCGTGTCGGCGTCCTCCGCTTCAAAGAACTCTAAAAAGGCGCCGGGCAGGCCGGCCTCCTCGAACGCCCAGAACCGGCAGTTCGCGCTCGCGTAATAGGCCCGCTTGCGCCGCAGCCGTTCGTGAAAGCGCTCGCGATCGGGCGGCGTCACGAGCGTCCGCTGGATGGTGAGCGCCCGAGGCATGTCAGAGGACCGCTTCCGGGAACGTCTCGAGACTCTTCTTGACGGCCGACATGAACTTGTCCGCGTCCGCGCCGTCGACGATCCGGTGATCGAACGACAGCGAGAGGTACGCGCACGTGCGGATGGCGATCGTGTCCTCGCCGTCCTGCCCGGTGACGACCTTGGGACGCTTCTCGATCGCGCCGACGCAGAGAATCCCGACCTGCGGCTGGTTGATCACCGGCGTCCCGGTCAGCGAGCCGAACACGCCCGGATTCGTGATCGTGAACGTGCCGTCCTGCACCTCGCGAGGATCGAGCTTCTTCGTCCGCGCGCGGTTCGCGAGATCGTTGAGCGTCCTCGTCAGACCGGTGAGCGACAGATTGTCAGCCTGCTTGATCACGGGAACGATCAGCCCCCAGTCGAGCGCGACGGCGATGCCGACGTTGATCTGCTTGCGGTAGATGATCTCGTTGCCGCGCACCGACGCGTTCAGCACCGGGTGCGCCTTGAGCCCGTCGACCACCGCCTTGATGATGAACGGCAGGTACGTGAGCTTCTCGCCGGTCGCCTTCTCGAACTCGCTCTTGTGCTTCGCGCGGATGCGCGCGATGCGCGTGAAGTCGACCTCGAAGAACGAGTTGACGTGCGCCGAGGTGTGCTTCGAGACGACCATGTGCTCGGCGATGATCGAGCGCATCTTCGTCATCGGCTCGACCACGTCGCCCGGCCACGGCTCGGGGAGCGGGCCATGCGCCATCGCGGGCGCCGATGCGCCGGCGGCGGCCGCCGGGCGCGCGGGCGTCTTGGCGCCCGACTCGAGGAACTCCAACAGATCGCGCTTGGTGACGCGCCCGGCGATGCCGCTGCCATGGAGCGCGCTCAGCTCGACGCCGTGCTCGGCCGCCATGCGGCGCACGAGCGGCGACGACTTGGTGCGGAGCCGGTCCTCGAGCGAGCCGCCGCCGTTGCCGTGCGACGGCGGGATGGCAGCGGCGCTGGAAGGATGCTGGGCCGCGGGCGTCGCGGGTGCAGATTCAACGCGAGGGGGGCCCCCCGCGGCCGCCGCCGGCACCGTCGTCGCCACGGCAGGCGCCGGAGCCGCGGCAACCGGAGCCGCGGACACGCCAGCCGTCACGTCGGTCTCCAGCCGAGCCACGACCGTCTGCACGGGCACCGTCTGGCCTTCCGTCACCAGAATCTCGGCGATGATCCCACTCGACGGCGCCGGAATCTCGGCGTCCACCTTGTCCGTGGAGATCTCGAAGATCGGCTCGTCGCGCTTCACCTGATCGCCGACCTGCTTCAGCCATTTCGATAGCGTCCCCTCGGCGATCGACTCGCCCATCTGGGGCATCACGACGTCTACGCGCGCCACCGCATCACCCTCGTTCAGTGTTTCGAGCGCGGACTCGACCGCGCCGGAGTAGCCAGATCGAAATCGACGGCAGCACGACCATCCCGATGATCGCGCCGAATTCCGCGTACGTGAACCAGTTGCACGGCGCCCCCGTTTCCGGGTCGGCCGCGCACTTGCTCAGAGCACCGACGATCTTCGCGATGAGCACGGCGATCATGCCGCCGCCCCAGAACCCCGCGATCACCGTCAAACAGCCAATACCAAAATACGCCGGACGGGGGGCGGAAGTCTCCCCCTGGGGCGCTTCGGGAGCCCCGTCGTGTGAATCGGTCATTTCAGTATGCCGCCAACGTGCGCGCCGCGCGAACGATATCGGGCGTTTGCGGCAGCACGAAATCCTCGAGCGCGGGCGCGTACGGCAGCGGCACGTCGTGCGCCGTCACGCGCAGCACCGGCGCGTCGAGCCACGCGAACGACCGCTCGTTGATCCGGGCCGTGATCTCGCCGGCCAGGCCGCCGGTCCGCGTATCCTCGTGCACGATCAGTGCGCGATTGGTCTTGCGCACGGTGGCCTGGATCGCATCGTCGTCGAGTGGGGCGAGCGTCCGCAGGTCCAGCACCTCCACGGAGAGCCCGTCTTCCTTCTCGAGCAATTCCGCCGCCTCGAGCGCCTTCCACACAGTCGCCGCGTACGTGATGATCGAGAGATCATGCCCCTCGCGCGCCACGCGCGCTTTCCCGATCGGCACCGTGTAATCGCCGGCCGGCATCTCGGCCTTGATGCGGCGGTAGAGATACTTGTGCTCGAAGAAGAGCACGCAGTCGTCGTCGCGAATCGCGGACTTGAGCAGCCCTTTCGCATCCTCCGCCGTCGCCGGATACACGACCTTGAGCCCGGGCGTGTGCACGAACCCCGCTTCGGGATTCTGCGAGTGAAACGGGCCGCCGCGCACGTAGCCGCCACTCGGCCCGCGCACCACCATCGGGCACGGGAGAAAGGCACGATAGCGCGCAGTCGCCACGTAGTTGGTGAGCATGTCGTACGCGTTCGCGATGAAGTCGATGAACTGCATCTCGACCACGGGGCGCATGCCCATGTGCGCGGCGCCGGCCGCCGCGCCGACGATGCCGATCTCCGAGATCGGCGTGTCGATCACGCGCCGCTCGCCGTACGCCTCGATGAGCCCGTCGGTGACCTTGAACGCGCCGCCATAGCGGCCGATGTCCTCGCCGAGGCAGAAGACGTTCGCGTCGCGCTCCATCTCCTCGAACAGCGCCTCGCGGATCGCCTCGAGGTAGGTGATCTCCGCCATCAGTGCTCCTCGATGGCGGTGTAGGTCCCCCACCCTTCGGGACGCTCGTGCACGTCGACGACGCTGCCGGTGCCTTCGCGGAACCAGAGCGGCCGTTCGGCGGGCGGCTCGGCGTACACGCCGACGAGCGCGTCGAGTGCCGCCGGCGGGCCGGAGCGCTCGGCGACGTCGGTCGCGTCGTCGACCTCGCGATGCACCCGCGCGTCGACGGCCTCGAGTTCATCCTTCTTGAATGAGAATTCTCCGGTGAGGCGCGCCACGTAGCGGTCGATCGGGTCGTTCTCGCGCGCCCAGCGGTCGATCTCGCCCTCGGGCACGTAGGACTGGTTGTCGTGCTCCGCGTGCCCCTTGCGGCGGTACGTCATGAGCTCGATGAGCGTGACGCCCTCGCCGCGCCGTGCGCGGTCGACGGCGCGCTTCGTCACGTCGTAGACGGCGAGCACGTCGTTGCCGTCGGCCTGCTCGCCGGGGACGCCATAGCCGAGCGCCTTGTCCACGAACTGGCGCGCCGCGGTCTGCTTCGTGACCGGCGTGGAATAGGCGTAGCCGTTGTTCTCGACGATCACCACGAGCGGGCAGCGCTGCACGGCGGCGAAGTTGATCCCTTCGTGGAACGCGCCCGTCGACGTCGCGCCGTCGCCGACGTACACGAGGCCGACGCGATCCTCGCCGCGCATGCGGAACGTGAGCGTCACGCCGGCCATCACCGGCACCATGTCGCCGAGCGGCGAGATCTGGCCGATGAATCCGCGCTCGGTGTCGCCGAAATGGATGTTGAGCTCGCGGCCGCGCGTCGGCGAGTCCGCCTTCGCCATGTACTGCCGGAGGATCTCCACCGGCGTGGCGCCCTTGACGAGCATCGCGCCGAGGTTGCGGATGAGCGGCGACAGGATGTCGCGGCGCTCGAGGGCGAACGCGCTGCCCACCGCGTCGGCTTCCTGACCGAGCGAGCGAAACAGGCCGCCGACGACCTTGGTCTGGCGATAGAGCGCGACGAGGCGCTCCTCGAGCGTGCGCGTGAGGCGCATCCAGTAGTACAGCTCGAGCAGCTGCTCGCGCGAGAGCGAGAGCGCAAGCGAGGTCGGCGCCGTGGCCGCCGACGATCGGCCGGTCCGCTTCGCGGGGTCAGGCGCCGATCGCCGTTTCGTGCTGGCCATCAGAAGTTCGTCGTCAGCGCGTGTGACGGATCCTCGGTGCGGTGGAGCGAATTGAAGAAGCGCTTCACGTTCCGATCCATCCGGCTCTCGCCCATCTGGTCGGTGTCGACCTGGATGAACGTGTAGTGGCCGCCCTCGGCCTTCACCGCGAGGCGGAGCGCGCCCAGCGGGCCCGAGTACGTCCGGGTCTTGGGAGCCGTCGTGTTCTGCGTCAGCCCGATGTTCGGGAAGAACTGGTCGGCGGCCGCGAGGACGTCGGCGAGCGCCATGTGGCTGCGGAAGAAGTGTCTCATTTCTGCGTGGAATCCGGTCGTTCCGGGTAAACGTCCTGCATCCAGTCGATGCGCTCCAGCGGATGGAGCGAGTCGCGGCGGAAGCGAATCGCCACGGCCCATGTTCCGGCGATCACGAAATTCAGCTTCGCGTGATAGGTGCCCGCTTCCGGCCCATACGCCATGCCGTCCCAGGTCTTGGACTGCGGACCGGTCGGCGCGTCGTCGTCGATCGGCTTGCCGGCGAAGAGCTGCCCGTCGCCGTTCTCGATCGGCTCGCGCGTCTTGCGGTCGAAGACGCGAATGGTGTAGTGCACGTCCTCGCGCGCGTGCGGCGGCGAGTCGTCCGAGCTGACGGTGAAGTCGTAGTTCTGGCTGTACTCGTGCAGCGGCGGCGGCCCGCTCGGGCCGCCGCACGCCGCCAGCATCACCGCGAGCGCTGCCGCCGAAATCCGCACGCGTCGCATGATCTCCTCCGCCCCTTAGGCCTGGTAGTACTCCAGCCCGAGGTGGGTGATCTGCTCTTCACCCATCAGGTGCCGAAGCGTGTTCTTCAGCTTGGTCTGCTGGATGAAAAGATCATGTTCCGGCTGCAGCCCCGGAGCGGCCATCGGCGATTTGTAATAGAAGCTTAACCATTCCTGAATGCCCTTGAGCCCGGCGCGCTGCGCGAAGTCCGAGAACAGCGCGAGATCGAGCACGATGGGGGCCGCCAGGATGGAATCGCGGCAGAGGAAGTTCACCTTGATCTGCATCGGGTAGCCCATCCACCCGACGATGTCGATGTTGTCCCAGCCTTCCTTGTTGTCGCCGCGCGGCGGATAGTAGTTGATCCGCACGACGTGCGAGAAGTCCTTGTACAGCTCCGGGTACTGCTCCGGCTGCAGGATCGTGTGCAGCACGCTGAGCTTCGACTCTTCCTTCGTCTTGAACGACTGCGGGTCGTCGAGGACCTCGCCGTCGCGGTTGCCGAGGATGTTGGTCGAGTACCAGCCGGCGAGGCCGAGCATGCGCGCCTTGAGGCCCGGCGCGATCACGGTCTTCATCCACGTCTGGCCGGTCTTGAAGTCCTTGCCCGAGATCGGGACGCCCTTCTCGTTGGCGAGCTGCTGCAGCGCCGGCGTGTCGACGGCGAGGTTCGGCGCGCCGTTGCAGTACGGGACGCCTTCCATGATCGCCGCCCAGGCGTAGAGCATCGCCGGCGAGATCGCCTCGTCGTTCCGCTCCATCGCCTTCTCGAACTGCTCGATCGTGGCGTGCTGCGGGCCGGGCTTGATGAAGATCTCCGTCGACGCGCACCACACGATCACGATGCGGTCGCACTTGTTCTTCGCCTTGAAGTCGCGGATGTCCTGCCGGAGCTGCTCGGCGAGATCGCGCTTGGTCTTCCCCTTCTTGACGTTCTCGCCGTTGATGCGCGTGACGTAGTGATTGTCGAACACGGCCGGCATCGGCTTGATCGCCTTGAGGAAATCGGCGATCGGCTCGAGGTCGCGATCCTCGAGCACACCGGCCTTCTTGGCAGCGGTGTAGGCGTCGTCCGGAATCGGATCCCAGGCGCCGAACACGATGTCGTCGAGCTGGGCCAGCGGCACGAAATCCTTGATGAGCGGCGACCGGTTCTCGGTGCGCTTGCCGAGGCGGATCGTCGCCATCTGCGTCAGCGAGCCAATGGGCTTGGAGTGCCCGCGGCGCACGCTCTCCACGCCGGCCATGAACGTCGTCGCCACGGCGCCGAGGCCGGGCGTCAGAATACCGAGCTTCCCGGTGGCGGGACGGATCGAGGACGAACCCTGCACGAATTATTCTCCTTGTGGTACTAAAGGCGCGTGCCCGTCCGGGGACGGCGCCGCAGCCAGAACGTCTTTTCAGTGGTGAGGGGCACGGGGGCCGATTCGCCGCGTTCGCGCGTCTGCCGATAGACGAACAGCATCCGCTGCACGACGGTGATCCAGGCCGTGACGGTGAGAAAAACGATGATGCTCCCGAGGATCCACCCGTCGAGGGCGAGTCCGAACAGCGCCTGCGGAGCCGACAGCAGCACGATGCGCTCGGGGCGCTGCACCATGCCGACCTTGGCGTCCAGCCCCAGCGCCTCCGCCCGCGCGCGGATGTACGACGTCATGTACGACCCGATCAGGCCGACGAGACAGACGGCCATCATCGGGACGTTGTGGTGCCGCGGGTTGAGCGCGTAGAACACGGCGAGGCCGCCGAGGAGCGCTCCGTCGGCCACGCGGTCGAGCGTGGAGTCGAGGAACGCCCCGAACGTCGAGCTCTTGTTGGAGCGCCGCGCCACCGTCCCGTCGAGCACGTCGAACAGCGCGACGGCGCTCAGGAACCACCCGCCCGTCGAGATGTGCCCGGTGGCGTAGATCACGCCGCCAGCGACGGTGCAGAGCGTTCCAATGACGGTGATGGTGTTCGGATGGACTCCGCGACGGACCAGCCAGTTCGCCACCGGGTCGATGACGCGCAGGTATCCGTTCTTGAGCCAGTCCGGAAGAATCTTCATGCGGCTCCGAGTGGGCGCGGCGGCGCATTGCAGCGCCGAAGATCCGACGCGGCGGGACGAGAACGCGCTACGAGTTCGAGAGCGCCTCGACGCGCGCCTACGGCCGTAAAAGTAGCCCTTTCACAGAGTTGTAGCAACCTGACGCGTGCGCCGCGCCACCGCCGCCGTCCGTCCCCACCCGACCATTTCGCCTACGGAACCGGAAAATTGTACGTTCCCGAGAGCACCACGTTGTCGCGCGTGTACGTCTTGGTTCCGTCGATCGTCACGGCCTTGAGCGTGACGGTCGTCCCCGCCGCGACCCCCTGCACCGGAACCAGCGTCTGCGAATTCGCGGAGACCTGCCGCAGGAACGTGTCGACCCCCGACTGCGTCACGTACACGTTGACGGCCTGCGTCAAGTTGTTGCTGACCCGCACCTGCAACTGCGACGCCGCGGTCGGCGCCGTGCGCACCTCGACCTGCCGCGGCCCGCAGGCGGCAAGCGTACATCCCAGGGCGAAGATCGCCGCATACGCGCGCGAAGACATGATGCTCCTCACGAATGAGTCGAGCTGGACTGGTGCAAGACGTGTGCGCGACGGCCGGGCCCGCTCGGCCCGGCCCGCCACGACAGCACGCTAGTAGAGGCGATACTTGCGCGCGTGGGCCAGGAACGCGTCTACGGCGGCACGCTGCGCGTCGATCGCGGCGTCGGGATCCGCGCCGCCCATGATCGCCTCGCGCGCCGCCGAGCTGCCGAAGCGCTCGTCGAAGGTGCGGGGCCGAATGACGAGCGAGTCGCGATTGGCGCGGACCAGCGCCCAGAGGACCGCGGCCCCCACGCGGCCGGACTGCACGTCGTCACGGTCGTCGACGACGATCTTGATGCCCGGGATCCGCCGGCCGCCGTACTTGCCGTCGCCCGGATGGTCCGGCGTGAACGGATCGACGACGAAGTGGACGCCGCCGAGGTGCCGCCCGTTGAGCAGCGAGGCGACGCGCGGCGCGTCGAGCCACGGCGCGCCAAACCGCTGGAACGCGTCGCTCGTGCCCCGGCCCACCGAGACGTTCGAGCCCTCGAACGGGACGAGCGACGGATAGAGCAGCGCGCTCGTGAGCGTCGGCAGGTTCGGTGAGGGGCGCACCCACGGCAGGCCGGTCTGATCGAACCACATCGAGCGACGCCAGCCCGTGACCGGCACAACGTGCAGCGGCGCGTGAATTCCGAGCACGTCGTTGTAGAAGCGCGCGAGCTCGCCCATCGTCATTCCGTGCCGCAGCGGGAAGGGATATAATGCGTACGGTTTCGCCGGACGCTGCTTGGTGTACTCGTCAGCGTTCGACAACACCGTGTCGAGCATCGGCCCATCCACGTGATCACCCGTGATCGGATTCGGGCGGTCGAGGACGATGATCGGCAGGTGACGCCTGGCGGCGGCGCGCAGTGCGTACTCCATCGATCCCACGTACGTCCACGTCCGAGTGCCGATGTCCTGCAGATCGAACACGAGCGCATCGAGA
>DASZUN010000012.1:0-4007 GCA_035547615.1 Gemmatimonadaceae bacterium
TGAAGATCCGCACGTTCCAGAAGACGCTCGACAACGTCGAGACGCAGCTGAACACGATCACGAACCAGCTTGGCGTCTACGACCGCGCCCTCAAGGCCGCGGCGAATCGCGACCCGCTGCAACAGCTCGTGATCGTCGGCCAGCAGAACAACGCCCAGACGCGCCAGGGCAACCTGATCGCGCAGCAGGAGACGCTGCAGCAGCAGCTCGCGTTCGCGAGGGCGGTCGAGGCGGCGCAGATCGTCGAGAAGGCGGCGCCCGAGAAGGCATCCGCGCACTCGAAGTCGACCTCGCTCGTGATCGGCGCGCTGATCGGGCTGATCCTCGGTGCGATCCTCGCGATCGCCGGCGAAGGCCGTTTCCGCCGCGCGACGAACTAGAACCGATGCTCGAAGGCAAGCGGGTCGCCGTCGTCGTCCCGGCCCACAACGAGGAGGAGCTGATCGTCGCGACCCTCCAGGGCATCCCGGGCTTCGTCGACCGGATCTATGTCGTCGACGACTGCTCGACCGACGAGACGGCGGCGCGGGCGCGCTCGGTCGGCGACGCGCGCGTCGAGGTGATCGTCCACGACCGGAACCGCGGCGTCGGCGGCGCGATCGTCACCGGCTACAAGCGCGCCCTCGCGGAACGCATCGACGCGACCGCTGTCATGGCGGGCGACAACCAGATGGACCCCGACGAGCTCGAGCAGCTCGCGCTGCCGGTCGTGCGCAACGAGGTCGACTACGCGAAGGCGAACAGGCTCTTCACCGGGAGCGCCTGGAATCTCATTCCGCGCAACCGCTACCTCGGGAACGCGATGCTCTCGCTGCTGACGAAGATCGCCTCCGGCTACTGGCACGTCGCGGACTCGCAAGCCGGCTACACAGTGCTCTCGCTGCGCATCCTCCGGCTGCTCGACCTCGAGCGCATCTACACGTCGTACGGCTTCCCCAACGACATGCTCGTTCATCTGAACGTGTGGAGCGCGCGCGTACGCGACGTGCCGTCGCGGCCGATCTACGGCGTCGGCGAGCGTTCGGGGATCAGGATCCGCCGCGTCGTGCCGCGGATCTCGTGGCTCCTCTGGAAGGGGTTCTTCTGGCGAATGCGCGAGAAGTATGTGATCCGCGACTTCCATCCGCTCGTGTTCTTCTACTTCCTCGGCTTCCTGATGACCCTCGCCGGGCTCGGGCTCGGCCTCGCCGAGGTCGTGCTGCGCATCCTCGGCAACGACATCACGCCGGCGACGATCGTCCTCGTCGCGCTGCTCCTCATCTCGGGGAGCCAGTTCACCTTGTTCGCCATGTGGTTCGACATGGAGTCGAACAAGGACCTGCGCTAACGGCTCAGTAACAGGCGATGCCGAGCACGCTCCGGCCTCGCATCACGGTGACCTGCCAGATCGCTGGTGGTCGGACCGATCCCACGACGCAGTGCGCACGCGGGGACATCGCCGGGCCGAGTGGGACGACGGAGATGCCTTCCTTCCCGAGCCGAGGCGCCGCGAGCTGGCAGCCCATCTCGCTGTACCACGTGCAAGTGATCGACGTTGCGCCTGTTCCGGGAAGCGAGCGCAGGCTGGGTGGCGTACCACCGCCCAGCACGTTTAGGTCGGCGATGTCAGGGAGCCTCGCCCAATCCTGTGCGGTCGCGGCGCGGGTCCAGGCGCTCGCCGACCAGGCGAAGCCGGGTATGAGCAATAGCACGACGACCCAGCCCAGACGTCCTCGCG
Organism: Gemmatimonadaceae bacterium; assembly: GCA_035547615.1. GTDB lineage: Bacteria > Gemmatimonadota > Gemmatimonadetes > Gemmatimonadales > Gemmatimonadaceae > JAQBQB01. The sequence continues at coordinate 1,718 of DASZUN010000012.1, forward strand.
GAAACGCTGCGATGAGCGCGATCACGAGCAGCCAGAGCGCTGGGATTGAGTTACGGGTGAACGGGGGGTGGATGATCGTGGCGGCGGATGCGATTGCCGTCAACACGTACCAGGAGAGCGCCATCGTGCCGGTGATCACGGCCAGGCGCCTCGAGCCGTCGAGCGCGCGCAGTGCCATCCTGGTGGGGCGTTCGCCGGGTGAGAAAGCGGCCCACGCGACGAGGACCAACGCGACGACGAAGCAGGGCGCGACGGCGTTCGTCACCTTGAATGCACCCCACGCCCACGACCAGAAGTGCACGTCGCCGTTCCAGGGCCCGGTTGCGGCTGCGCGCACGCCCGACAGGATCGGGGAGACCATCAGGCCCAGTGCGACGACGTACGCGGCCGCGCCTGCGAACGCGACGGGCGTTCCCGCCGCCAGGGCGACGACTAAGATCCAGCCCGGCACGGCCAGGACGCTCGTCAGGACAGACCAGCTTCCGACCGCGAGCGCGACACCTGCCGCGCAGGCGCCCCAGAGCTGGACGAACCGGTTGCGACCCTGGATGGCGGCGGCGATGAGGGCGCCGGCCACGAGCCACACGGCTGAGAACGTGTACCCGCGTGCGAGGAACGAGTAGGCGACGAGGGTCGGTGAGCCTCCGATCACGAGCAGCGGCACGAGTGCGCCCGTGCGCGTCCGGCGGGCCGCGTAAAGAATGAGGCCGATCATTGCGACGCCGAACACGACCCCCACGAGGCGGATCGACCATGGGTTCCAGTCGACGACGCTCTGCGGTATCGCGACGACGAGCGCGGTGAACGGAACGTGGTTGTTCGGGTAGTCGTACGTGACGAGCGTCTTCGCCAACCCCAGCTCCGCGTAGTGGAAACGGTTGAACGCCTCGTCGTAAGTGAGCGGCGCGACAAATGCGAGCGTTGAGAGCGACGCAGCGAGTCCCGCACCGACGATCGCGTACGAGACGCCGGACAGCCGGGGACTGCGCAGGATCACGGGGACGGACGCTAGCGCATGTCCTGCACGTACACGTGCACGGCGAGCGGGCGGAACGTGTCCGCCAGCATGTGCCCGGCGGCCGCCAGCGACCGCTTCTCACCGAACACCTGCACGCGTTCGTTCGCGAGTGCAGGCGACCGCACTTCGGCCCGCACCTGCTGGGGCAGGCTGTTGACCGCGAACACGTAGGTGCGCCCGCCGCCGGTCCGGGCAAGCGTCTTGATCGCCGGGCTGTTCGCCGATGACGGCTCGGTCTTTCCGACCAGGCCCGGCTGCACGGCCGGCACGAGGTCGGCGAACCGCCGCATCGCGTGCAGAACCGAGGCGGAGACGTTGAAAGACTTCGCCGGCTCGAGCGTTTGTGTGAAGAAGCCGATCCCTCTCGCTCCGCCGACGATCGCGAGCCACGCTTCCGCGGTCAACTGGGCCGGCGTCATCTGGAAGCCGCCGCAGTAGCCGCTCTTCAAGGGGCCGGTCTCGATCCACTGGAACGTGGGGCGCGAGCCTGCGAGGGCCACGAACTGCCGCTGCGCGTCGTAGACCGTCGAGAGGTCGGACTCGCAGTGGTTGAGCGGGTAGAGGTCGAAGCCGGCGACGTCCGCGAGCCGCGCGAAGTCCCGCGTATCGCGCGGGGCGACGTCCGCCGTATGGAACGGCGCCCGGAAGAACCCGGCCGTGAGCGTGACGAAGCTGAGCAGGCCGTCGGCGCTTCCCGCGCGATACGGGTAACGGCGAGCGAGGGCCTCAGGTGTCCACCCGTTGTTCTCCGGCTCGTCCGGGAACGTGAAACCCGCGAGGTGTGTGCCGGTGCCCGCGAGCCCGTCCATCGAGAGCACGCCGAGCTGCGAGCCGATGCGTGCGAGCTGCTCCGCCGGGCTCAGCCCCGGGCAGCTCTCGTTGAGAATCAGGTTCGCGCCGATCGAGCGCGCGCGTGCGGCAGCGTCGGCGTCGCACTGGTTGAGAAGCATCACCGGGAAGAGCGGCTTGCCGCCGATCCGGATCGACGTCGGTCCGACCGACGCCTGGGCGGTCGCCTGGCGTGCCTGGGCGGTGGCAAGGCCAGTGACGAGCGATGTGGCCGCGAGCGCGGCGATGAGCGCAAGGCATTTCGACACGGAGCAGACCCCCCTGATCGACGACGATCGGTGCCCTCGTGTTCGTCCAGAGGGTAGCAGCCCTGAGCGCTACTCGTAACAGATGTTACGAAATCTGGAAGGAAGCGGTTGCTTTCGCGGTTGCGCGCACGACGACCACGAGGTCGACGATCCCCATGCCGGTACCGGCCGCCGC
>DASZUN010000013.1:0-8650 GCA_035547615.1 Gemmatimonadaceae bacterium
AGCTCCACTCGCCGCGCAAACGTCAATCGTGCATTCTTGTGGGTGTTCACAGGTCCTCTGGCGGTTGCCGGTTGAGAGTCCAGACAACCCCAGCTTGGTGCTGCTACGACCTGTGAACAACCTCCTCGTCAACTACAGCTAAGCCGCGGGCGAATCAGATAAGAGTGATGCCGCAGGCATCACAAATCAATAAATCGCCCGTCGGCTTCAGCGTTCGTTATACGGCAGCCCGTCGTCGCCACGTCGCCGGGTCCCGCCGGTGATGAAAAACGGCGAGCACCTCGATCACGTCCGGAGCCGCGGCTCGGCGACGATAGAACAACGCGTACGGGAATCGCGAGAGCACGGCGCGGCGCAGTGTACCGAATACTGCGGGATACGCTTCCGGATGCGCGGCAATCCGCTCGAGTGTGGTCGCGACCACATCGCCCAACTCCCGGCCGAGCCCCGACCGCTGTCCGTCGTACCAGTCGCGCGCCTCGCGCAGTTCCGCGCGGGCCGCCGGATGAAAGACAAAGCGCGGCGTCATCCGCCGCGCCGAAACAACTCCTCCCGCACCTGCTCCCACGGAATCGCCTCGTCGGGGTGGGCGTCGGCATCCGCCGCGCGACGCTCCAGTTCCGCGCGCTGCGCAGAGGACATCGGGAGCGCGTCCGGACGAACATTCGCCTCTTCGGCGATGCTGTCCCAGATATCCTCGACGAGCTTGAGCCGCTCGGGAATCGGGAGGTCGTGGTAGTTGAAGGCCGGATCGCCCATGGGCCGAAATATGGGGCGTGGACCGCTGATTGACAAAGGAGCTGGACCTGCCGGCTCGGTCCGCTGCCGTATAACGCCCGAGCTAGTTGGTATGAAGCGGCTGGACCTCCACGGCTTCGTGGTGGCAGGTTCACCCCACATGCTCATATCAACGTGCTCATCGCCGGGCAGGGCAAGGCACACACCGGGAGGCCAGCCGCCATGGATACGATAGGTCTCGATCTCCACAAACGCGAGAGCCAACTCTGCATCCTCGCCCTCGACGGCACGATCACGGAGTGCCGGATCGTGAGGAGTCGCGAACGCTTCAGCGCGGTCTTGGGGGATCGGCCGCCCGCCCAGGTGCTCCTCGAAGCGTCAACGGAGAGCGAGTGGGTCGCGCAGCATCTCGAAGGGCTCGGCCATACCGTGATCGTGGCCGACCCGAACTACGCCCCGATGTACGCCACCCGCCGCCGGCGCGTGAAGACGGATAAGCGAGACGCGCGCACGCTCGCGGAGGCGTTGCGCCTCGGCGCATACCGCGTGGCCCATCGCGTCTCCGCCGAGCGGCGCCATGTGCGCGCAGAACTCGCGGCGTGCGCGAAGCGTTGGTGCGGACGCGCACGCGGTACATCGCGCTCGCCAAGGCGTTGGTGCGGCGCGACGGATGGCGCGTTGCGAGTAGTGAGGCGGAACACGTGCCCGCGCGGATCGCGGCGCTGGAGTTGTCGCCTGGGTTGGCGCGCGAGCTCGCTCCGCTCTTCGCCCTTCTCGCGCCCATCACCGAGCAGATCGCCGCCGCCGATCGTCGCATCACCGCGATCATGCGCGCCGATCCCGCGGTCGCCTTGCCGGCGACAGCGCCGTCGATTGGCGCACTTACCGCGAGTGCCATCGTCGCGACGATCGATGACGTCACGCGTTTTACGTCGGCCCATCAGTTCGAAGCGTTTCTCGGCCTGGTGCCGAGCGAGCGGAGTTCCGGCGAGCACCGGCGCGTGGGGCGCATCACCAAGACAGGCAATGCGCGCGCCCGCTATCTCCTGGTCGAAGCCGCGTGGCGGATCCTACGATCGAAGTCCGCCGACACGACGGCCCTGCGCGGGTGGGCCCTCGGGATTGCGATGCGGCGTGGGAAACGCATTGCCGTCGTCGCGCTCGCGCGCCGGCTCGCGCGCCGGCGCGCGGGCATCCTCTTCGCCATGTGGCGCGACGAGCACGCGTACGACTCGACGAAACTGCGGATGCCGCGGCCGCGCGCCGTCGCGTAGGACGAGCCACCCGTCTGTATCGAGATGACTGAATCGGGAGCGGCGAGCGCGTCGCAGCTTATGGCCGCACGCGAGAGCCGAGAGCTAGTTGGCGCCGCCCGCTCCTTCGCATCACCCCACTGCGCCGAGACCACGGCGTCTCACCACCGAGCGCGAACAGAAGGCTGAGCAGCAGCTCGAGAGGACTGGAACAACGGAAGGATTGGGACGGCAAGTGCGACGGTTGCACTTGACGTGGGGCGCCGCTTCACAGAAAGCTGCAGAGCCAAGAAGGGAAGATACCGAAAGACTAATACGCGATCTCAAGCGGGGCCACGAACCAGTGCGTACGGCACTTGTCAGCTTCAGCGTCGTTATGCCGCAGGCGCACCTAGCCTTGTTTCGGCGTCACCTGCGGATAGGCCTTGACGCAGTGTTGGCGGAGCGACTCGCGAAATTCGGGGACAGTCCGCACATAGGTGTTAAGTCGGTCGACGTGAAATGAGTACCCGCGCAGTGCCATTCGAACCATGCCAACGAGGTTCACGAAGACCTCGCGATCGGACTTATCCTTGACCATAGCCGGCTGAATTTGCTGCAGGTGGCCACGTATCGATGCTAGGTGCTTCGGCTTGCATGCGTCGAATGTGGCGATACTCAGCTCGTGCGCGAAGTCGTTGCGGATCAGCCGGACAGCATCTGCGGCCCCCAGAAGCCGAGTCGGGCATAGCCTGAGCGAACGCACCAATTCAATTCGCATCGAAAGGCTGAAATCTCGATTCTCTGCCAGGCTGCTATACCCGGGCACATACGCCGCCGCCAAAGAGTCGACCGCATCCTCCATGACGAGTGCACCGACGAGAGCGACCGCTCTATCGTCCTCAGATCCGAGATTCTTCCAGATTTCGTCCAGCTCGGATTGAACTGAGCCCTCCCATTCCGGTGGAAGGCACCACAGAAGGATGCGCCTGAAGAGAGTCTCCCCTTCAGGCCCCTCGAAGTTCAAGATTTGGTCCGCGTCCGGTGTTGGTTGCATAAGTTGAGAGCGTGTTGCGGCATAACGCCAATTCTACAGCCGCGTTATACCGCCAAGTCGCACCAAATGCCGCGAGCCTTGGCTGTATAATCTTCAATGCCAGAAGTGGAAGCGCCAGAGCTGCCTGTCATACCGCGACTTACGACCTGCGATCCCAAAGCTGTCGCAGATTATACCGCATAAGCTTCGCCGTATAACGTGCTGACCTGGATCGAAATCGCGGAGCCTCGTCGAACCGCCCCCGCCCACCGCGCGCTCCACCCGGAAGAGCGAACCCACCGCCGCCCGAGCCGCCCTCCGCGCCCCTACCGCACCGCCCGCTGCAACCGGTCGCGCAACCCGAGCCACTCGATCGAATCCGGCACCCGCTCCACCACGACGACCTCGCAGCCCGCGTCGTCGAGCTCGTGCAGCGCCCCGTACAACCGCGCCGCGTACGCCCGCGCCTCGCTCGGCATCACGATCACACTGTCGTCAACGACCACTGGCGCGTTCATCACGAGCGCGCCCACTCGCAGCCCGGCCCCTCGCTCCTCGCTCACGATGCGCTCCACGTCGGTCGCGTCGGCCATCACAAGCCGCGCTCGCGGCGAGTAGTGTCGCTCCATCATTCCCGGTGACGGCCGCGCCGCGCCCTCCGTCGCTGCCGCCGCGATCGCGATCGGTCCTATCACGGCCTCGATCTCGGGAACGGTGATCGTCCCCGGACGGAGCAGCGTCGGCATCGCGTGACTCACGTCGATCACCGTCGACTCGATGCCCACCGGCGTCGGACCGGCGTCGAGAATCAGATCCACCCGCTCGCCCAACGAGCCTTGCACGTGTCGACCGATCGTCGGTGAGAGCATCGTCGACCGGTTCGCGCTCGGCGCCGCGATCGGGATCTTCGCCTCGGCGAGCAGCGCTTGTGCGACCGGATGCGCGGGCACGCGCACGGCGACTGAATCGAGGCCCGCGGTCACGATGTCCGGCACGCGCGGCTGCTTCGGCATCACCAGCGTGAGCGGGCCGGGCCAGAACGCGTCGGCCAGTGCGATCGCGCGCTCGTTCCACTCGCGCATGAGCGCGAATGCGCTGCGCGCGTCCACGGCGTGCACGATCAGCGGATTGAAGCTCGGCCGTCCCTTCGCCTCGAAGATCCGCGCGACGGCCGCCGGGTCGAGCGCGTTCGCGCCCAGGCCGTACACGGTTTCCGTGGGGAAGGCCACGAGCCGACCGGCGCGCAGCAGCTCCGCGGCGCGCGCGATCACCGCGGGGTCGGGATGCCGAGGATCGACCTGAATGAGAGCCATCGAGAAAAGTTAGCGCGGCACGGTGTGTCATTCCGAGCGAAGCGAGCAACGCGAGCGAAGTCGAGGAATCCGGGCTCGTGGCCGGGCATGTACCCCGACGCGCCCAGATCCCTCACGCGCCCTCTGCGCACCCCGCGGTAAATCGGTATCTTCAACGTCTCCTCTCCCTTCCGGAGCCGCTCGTGTCGTTCTCCCTCACGTCGCGCGCCGTACCTCTCCTCGGCGCCGCGGTGCTCGCGCTCGCGCCCGTCTCGAATAGCGCCCCCGTCTCGCCGAAGCCCGCGCTCTCCGAGCCATCACTCTCGCCCGATCGCAAGGAGATCGCGTTCGTTTCCGGCGGCGATATCTGGACGGTACCCGCGTCGGGCGGGGAAGCGCACCTGCTCATCGCGCACCCGGCGTACGATTCGCGCCCGCTCTACTCGCCCGATGGGACGCAGCTCGCGTTCATGTCGACGCGCACGGGCAACGGCGACATCTATGTCCTCTCGCTCGCCACGGGCGCGCTGAGGCGCGTGACCTTCGACGACGTCCCCGAGCAGCTCGACGCCTGGTCGCGCGACGGCACGTGGCTCTACTTCTCGTCCGGCTCCAAGGACGTGAACGGGATGGATGACATCTATAGAGTGCGCGCCGCGGGCGGCACGCCGATGCCCGTCGCCGCCGACCGGTTCGCGCAGGAATACTGGAGCACGCCCTCACCTACCGATCCCAACACGATCGCGATCACGGGCACGGGGCGCACGGTCACCGACTGGTGGCGGCACGGGCACAGCCACATCGACGAGAGCCAGATCTGGCTCGTGCACGTCGGCGGCGCCACGCCGACGTACGACGACGTGACCGCCGACGCCGCGCGCGACGCGTGGCCGATGTGGAGCAGCGACGGCCGCGCGCTCTACTACGTATCCGACAAGAGCGGCGCCGACAACCTGTGGACGAAGCCGGCCAGCGGCGGAGCCGCGCACGCGCTCACGTCCTTCCGCGACAGCAGAGTTCTCTGGCCACAGATCTCATACGACGGCAGGCAGATCGTCTTCGAGCGCAACTTCGCCGTGTGGACCGCCGACCCCGCAACGGGCAAGGCAGCCGAGGTGCCGATCACCCTTCGCGGCGCGAGCACCGCGCAGGGCGCCACGCACGAGACGCTGACGTCCGGCTTCCAGTGGCTCGCGCTCTCGCCCGACGGGAAGAAGATCGCCTTCACGGCGCACGGCGACGTGTTCGCCGCATCGGCCAGGGACGGCGGCGACGCCGCGCGCGTCACCGCGACGCCGGAGCTCGAGGCGGAGATCGCCTGGGCGCCGGACAGCAAGCGCATCGTGTACGTCTCCGAGCGCGACAGCGTGGCGCACCTGTTCCTGTACGACTTCTCGACCAACACCGAGACGCGCCTCACCGACGGGCCGCTGAACGACATTTCGCCCGTCTGGTCGCCGGATGGGAAGTCACTCGCGTACATGCACGGCGACAAGCAGCTGCACGTGCTCGACGTGGCCACGAAGCAGGACCGGCAGATCGCGACCGGCGAGCTCGATCGTCCGCCGCGCCTCCCGGACCACGCCATCGCCTGGTCGCCGGACGGGAAGTACCTCGCGTTCCTCACGCGTGGATTCGACGGTTTCCAGAATCCTGAAGTCGTCGCCGTCGCCGGCGGGCCGGCACGGCCGGTGTCGTTCCTCGCCAACGCCTTCGGCGCGACGGTCGCCTGGAGCCCCGACGGCACGTACCTCCTCTTCGATACGTCGCAGCGCACCGAGTCGCCGCAGATCGCCCGCGTCGACCTCGTGCCGCGCACGCCGCGTTTCCGCGAGGATCAGTTCCGCGACCTGTTCACCCAGCCGTCGCGCCCGGGCACGCCGGCGGAGCCGGGCACCGTGCGCGTGCCGCCGCGCCGCGACACGACCACGGTGCGCGCCGACTCCAGCCGCGCGGCACATCGCGCCGAGACGCGCATCGTCTTCGACGACATCCGCCGCCGACTCTCCTTCCTCCCGCTCGGCGTCGACGCACGCTCGGTCGCGATCAGCCCCGACGGCAAGACCGCGCTGCTCACCGCGAGCGCCGCGGGGCAGACCAACCTCTACACCTTCTCGCTCGACGAGCTGTCGGCGCAGCGCCCGGTCGCGCGACAGCTCACGTCGACGCCGGGCTTCAAGGGCCAGGCCCAGTGGTCGCCGGACGGGAAGGACGTCTGGTACATCGAGAACGGCCGCATCAACGCGATCAACGTCGAGTCGCGCCAGGCGCACCCGCTCAACGTCACCGCCGAGATGGACGTCGACTTCTCGACGGAGAAAATGGCGGTGTTCCACCAGGCGTGGCGCATTCTCGCCGACAACTTTTTCAACCCGACGATGAACGGCGTCGACTGGAACGCCGTGGAGCGCGAGTACGCGCCGTACGCCGCCGGGGCGCAGAGCACGGAAGACCTGCGCCGCATCATGCGCCTGATGGTCGGCGAGCTCAACGCGTCGCACTCCGGCGTGAACGGCCCGTCGTACTCGCCGCAGGCGAACGTCGGCAAGCTCGGCGTGCGCTTCGATCGCGCGACGTACGAGAAGCTGGGTGCATTGCGCGTCAGCGACGTGCTCGACCTGAGCCCGGCGCAGCTCGCGGGGATCAAGCCGGGCGACTACATCCTCGCCGTGGACGGCGCGCGCGCCGGCGAGCCGGTGAATCTCGACTCGCTGCTCCTCTACACGGCCGACAAGCGCGTCACGCTCACCGTCAGCGCGGCGCTCACCGGCGCGCCGACGCGCGACGTCGCGATCCGTCCGGTGAACCTCGCGACCGAGCGCGGGCTCATCTACCGCGACTGGGTCGAGAGCCGCCGCGCCTACGTCGACAGCATCAGCCACGGCAAGCTCGGCTACGTCCACATGCAGGACATGTCCGACAACGCGCTGCACCAGCTCTACGTCGATCTCGACGTGCAGAATCGCGAGAAGGAAGGCGTGGTGATCGACATCCGCAACAACAACGGCGGCTTCGTGAACCCGTACGCGATCGACGTGCTGTCGCGCCGCGGGTACCTGCTGTTCACCCCGCGCGATTTCACGACGGCGTCGGGCCGCTCGACCGTCGGCCAGCGCGCGCTCGAGAAGCCGACGGTGCTCGTCACGAACATGCACTCGCTGTCCGACGCCGAGGATTTCACCGAGGGCTACCGCGCACTCAAGCTCGGGCCCGTGGTCGGCGACTCCACGGCGGGATGGATCATCTTCACCTCCGACGTCGGGCTGCTCGACGGCACGTCGAGCGTGCGCATGCCGTTCGAGCGCATCACCGACGCCAGCGGCAAGGACATGGAGCTGCACCCGCGGCCGGTCGACGTGTACGTGAAGCGCCCGCTCGGCGAGAGCTACACCGGCCACGACTCGCAGCTCGACGCCGCGGTCGCGGCGCTCTTCAAGCGCCTCGGCACCACGAGCAGCGCGGGCGGGACGCGGTGAGCGTCGTGCTGAACTGGACCGCGTTCGAGTGGACGGCGGCCGTGCTCACCGCGATCAGCGTGTACCTGGCCGCGAAGGAGCACATCTGGAACTGGCCGACGGCGATCGTGAGCGTCGCGATGTACACGGTCGTCTATCTGCACTCGGGCTTCTACTCGGACGCGGTGCTGCAGGTGGTGTACTTCGTGCTCTCGATCTACGGCTGGTACGAGTGGCTGCACGGCGGCGCGGGCCACACGGAGCTGCGCGTGTCGCGCGCGACGCGGCGCGTGTGGCTGTGGTGCGCGGTGATCGGCATCGCGTTCTGGTGGCTCGATGCGTCGGTCGCGCGGCGATTCAACGGGGTCGCGTTCCCGTACATCGACGCGGCCACGACGACGGTGAGCCTCATCGCGCAGTGGATGATGACGCGCAAGATTCTCGAGAACTGGGTGCTCTGGATCGCCGTGAACCTCGTGTACGTGCCGATGCTGTTCATCAAGCATCTCGTGCCGACGGCGATTCTCTACACGGTGCTGCTGCTGCTCGCGGTGAAGGGCCTCGTGGACTGGAACAAGAGCTATCGCAGCGCGCCGGAAGTTCGCGAGCCGGTGGCAGCATGATCCGCGTCGTGCTCACCGGCTCGGAATCGACGGGAAAGTCGACGCTCGCGTCGCGCCTCGCCGAGCACTATGGGGCGGAGCTCGTGCCGGAGTTCGTGCGCGAGTACGCGGCGCAGCGAGGCGGCGTGATCGAGTTCTCCGACCACGGCCCGATCGCGAAGGGCCAGATGGCGCTCGAGGATGCACACATCGCCCGCGCGTCGCACATGGTCGTGCAGGACACGGATCTGCTGAGCACCGTGGTCTACTGCGATCACTATTTCGGTATGTGCCC
>DASZUN010000014.1:0-18074 GCA_035547615.1 Gemmatimonadaceae bacterium
CTGGCTCTCCGAGCACCTCGCCGACGCGGGATGCCGGACCGAGGGCGTGGAGGATGCGGCCGCGCTGCTCGCGACGCTCGCCGCCGAGCCGGCCGACGTCGTGATGCTCGACGTGCGCCTCCCCGACGCCGTGGGGCTCGAGCTGCTGCCCCGGCTCAAGGCACTCGACCCCGGGCTCGCCGTGATCATGATGACTGCCTACGGCGAGATCGAGACGGCCGTCGCCGCGGTGCGCGCCGGGGCATTCCACTTTCTCGAGAAGCCGATCGCGCTCCCCGAGCTCAAGCTGCTCATCGACCAGGCGCTGGAGGCGCGGCAGCTCCGCGCGGAGCTCGATCGCTATCGCGATGGATACCGCTGGCAGTTCGCCGACGTCGCGCTCGTCGGCCGGTCCGCGGCGATGCGCCGCGTGGCCGACGTGATCACGCGCGTCGGCGCGCGCGGCACGCCGGTCAACGTGCTCATTCAGGGCGAGAGCGGTACGGGCAAGGGGATCGTCGCCAAGGCGATCCACGCCCACGGTCCGCGCCGGACGCATCCCATGGTGAGCGTGAACTGCACCTCGCTCCCCGAGCACCTCATCGAGAGCGAGTTGTTCGGCCACGAAGCCGGCGCGTACACCGATGCGCGCGAATTGAAGCGCGGGCTGCTCGAGGTGGCGCATCGCGGCACCGTGTTCCTCGACGAGATCGGCGACATGCCGAAGGCGGCGCAGGCCAAGCTGCTGCACGTGCTCGAGTCGCACGCGTTCCGCCGCGTCGGCGGCGTGCGCGACATCGAGGTCGACGTGCACGTGGTCACCGCGACCAACCGCAAGCTCGAGGACGCGGTGGCGCAAGGCGAATTTCGCGAGGATCTCTACTATCGCCTGAACGTGCTGCCGGTGACGATTCCGCCGCTTCGCGAACGCCCCGAGGACGTGGCGCCGCTCGTGATGTACTTCGTCGACGCGATCAGCCGCGAGCTGCGGCAGCCGGTGCGCGACGTGGAGCCGGACGCGCTCGCGGCGCTGGAGCGGTACGCGTGGCCCGGCAACGCGCGCGAGCTGCGCAACGTGATCGAGCGCATCCTGCTGCTCGAGGAATCGTCGCGGCTTCGGCTGGATCAGTTGCCGGTCGAGATCCGCGGTGCGGCGGCGGCCCCGCAGCGCACGTTCGTTCTTCCGGCGGCGGGCCTCGATCTCGAGCTGCTCGAGCGCGAGTTCATCTGCCAGGCGCTCGACCGCGTGAACGGCAACAAGACGGGCGCGGCGCGGCTGCTCGGCCTCAGCCGCGACACGCTGCGCTATCGCCTGGAGAAGTACGGCATCCAGTGAGGCGCCGTGCGCGCCGGCTCACGCCGCGAAGTATGCCTCGATCGCCCAGGCGACGCCCTCGCGCACGATCTCGTCGCGCTCCTGATCGTCCGGCTCGAGAAGATCGACGCCCCCTTCGTGCATCGCTGATTTGAGGAGGACGACCGCGCGTTCGGGCGGCACGCCACTGGCCCGCAGCGCCGACGCGTAGCTCTCGATGGCGATTCGCATCTGATCGCGCTGCCGCCGGCACTCGGCGATGCGCGCCTCGCGATCGGCGCGCAGTGCGCGATTGGCGTCGCGAAGCACGGCGACCTCCGCGAGCAGCGCGCGCGTGCGTGCGGTGCACTCGCGCGCGATCTCCATCGCCTCGTGCTCGACCCCCCCTCCAGGAGTGCGTGCGCTGGGTGCGGCGCGCGGCGACGGAATCGCCACGTCGATCAACGCGCCGAGGGCGTCGTCGCTCAAGTCGTTCCAGTCCTCGGGAAACGCCCAGACGCGGCGCACGACGGTGTCCGCGTCGAACACCAGGCAACTCGGTCCTTTGGCGCCCGGTGTCGCGCGCGCGTCGTGCTCGTCCACTCTCCACTCGATTCCTTCATATGTGATCATCCGCATCTGCTCGTTCCGACTCGCATTAAACATTCGTGTCGCACAGTTCGTGCTCGCGCACGCGGCGCGATCGGAAGCTCCGGTTGGGCCCGACTTCTGCACTGTTGGAGGTCGCTCAGACCAGGACGACTCGCATGTTTCCCTCGATCGACACGAACCCGACCATCGACGCACTCGCTCGATGCCGGCAGACGGTGCTTGCGCGCGCCTCTCAGGTGCTCGACAGTGACACGCTCCAGGCCGGGCCGCAGCGCCCGGAGAAGCTCCAGGACCTCGTCGCGCTCCTGATGACGAGCCTCGAGGAGCTCAAGGTGGCGGAAGAGGAGCTGCGCGAGCAGAACGACCGCCTGCGGTCGCAGCGCGTCGCCATCGACGAACGGCTCCGGCACTATCACATGCTCTACCTGCACGCGCCCGAACCCTCGATCGTGACGGATCTCTACGCGTCGATCCTCGAGTTGAACTATGCGGCCGCGGAGCTCTTCCGGCGCGAAGCGCAGTACCTCGAGCGCAAGCCGCTCGCGAGCCTCGTGGCGCCGGAATCACGGGACGCATTCCGCCGCCAATTGCTGCACTTCCCGGTCGACGACGCGACTCGGCAGTGGCCGCTCGTGCTGCGCCGCATGGGCGACGTACCGGTGACCGTGCGCGCGACCGTGCGCCGCGTCCCCGATCTCGGAACGACGCGCTCGGGAATTCTCTACTGGGTGCTCGAGCCGCAGCCCGTGGGCACCGAGGGACAACCCTAGCGGCGCGATTCCGGACCGGGTAGCGTGTGGGGAGATGAAGACCCGTTCGCTCCTCCCGACGGCGCTGCTGCTGTCCGGGTGCATTCTGCACCATCGCCCGCCCGCACCCGAACCACCCCGCGGTCCCGCGCGCGACAGCCTGTTCCAATTCGACCTGACGCGGAGCGACTCCATCGTGCGCCGCGGCGCGGTCGACGGCTTTCTCGCCGTGCTCGCGCCGGACGTGGTCTTTCTCCGCGCGGGGGTTCCCGCCGTGTATGGCGCTGACGCCGCGCGGCGCCTGCTCACGGCCTCCGGCTCCACGGTGGCCGCGACCTGGGAGCCGCTCGGCGGCGACGTCTCGCGCGACCGGCAATCCGGCTACACGTTCGGCGTCGCGGCGCGCGCGACGGCAAGCGGCCCGGTCCAGCTCGAGCGCTACATCGCGTTCTGGCGCCGCGGCGCGGGCGCAGCGTGGCGCATCGCCGCCTACGCGGAGATCGGCGCGCCGCCGGCGGCCGAGGTCACGTTCAGCAGCGCCGAGCTCACGCCGCCACCGCCGCCCGCGGCCAAGGCGGTCGCCGGAGCGGCATTCAACATTCGTGAAGCCGACAGCCTGTTCTCCGATCTCGCCGATCGCATGGGCACGGCGAACGCCTTCGGCGCGTACGTCGCGCCGTACGGCGTGATCTTCGGCGCGCCCACGCTCGTCGTCGGACCAAGCGCCGTGCGCGCGTACTTCACCGCGCGCTCGGCGGGCACCTCGCTCGCCTGGCGACCGGTGTTCCAGGGCGCGGCGGGCTCGCTCGACCTTGGCTTTACCGTTGGCGAGTACATCGCCACCGGGCGCGGCGCCTCGGGCGCGGCGGTGCAGCGCTTCGGCAAGTACCTCACGATCTGGCAGCGCCAGCCGAACGGCGATTGGAAGTTCGTCGTCGACGGCGGCAATCCGACGCCGGCGAAGAGCAGCCAGTAGCGCGCGCTACCAGTCGCCGCGTGCTTCGCCCTTGCGATATGCGCGGAGCAGCGTGAACGACACGCCGCCGTACGTGATGACGTACGCGCCCCAGTGGTAGATCTCCGCCCAGCCCGGGTCCGTGGTGTGGAACGCGAACGCGTAGCACACGAGCCCGAGCACGGCCCAGCCGAGGCACGCGAGGCCGCTCAGGATGAGTGACCGCCGACGATCGCGCTCCGCCGCGAGATGCTCGGCTTCGCGCCTGGCCTGCATCTGCTCGTAGAGCTCGCGCTTGATCGGCATGGCGAAGTGTACCGCGCCCCCGGCGGGCGGGTTCCGTGCCGCGCCGTCGGGGGCCCTGACGGCGCGGCGACAATTATCCCTTCATGAAGACGATGCTACAGCCGGGCCCGATTATATTGGCCCTCAGGCGCACTCGGCCTTTCGCCGCAGAGGGCTGCTCCGCGCCCACTTTCTCGGAGGTGGACATGCGTTCACATCGTCTGTTGGTTGCGTCACTTGCAGCAGCAGTCGTGACGATGCCGGCCAGCCTCCACGCGCAGCACGCCGGCGTGGTCGAGTTGGGCGGTTTCGGGCAGTACACGCGCTTCGACGAAGCGTGGCACATCGATAATTCGTTCGGCTATGGCGGCCGGCTCGGCGTGTTCCTCACGCCGCGCTGGGAGCTCGAGGCCGCGGCGTCGGCGACGAACGTCACGCTGAACGGCGCGGGTGGCGCCTCGGGACACGCCGCCACGTTCGCCGGCATCATCGACTACAACATCCCGTTCGGGATGAGCGGGCACACGCACCAGCTCCTGCTCGAGGCGGGCGCCGGCGGCCAGCGCGTCGCCGGGCACTCCGACTTCGCCGTCCCGTTGGGCGGCGGCGTGCGCTTCAACCTGAACGACGTGGTCTCGCTCCGGTTCGACGGCATCGTCGAGTACGTCGAGAATCCGACCGCGCTCCAGTTCTCGGCGCCGGCGGTGGGCGGCACGAACGTCGCCGCGGCGCGCTCGTCCAATCTCGAGCTGCGCGCCGGCCTGAGCTTCCTGCTCGGGAACCGGAAGCCGGCTCCCCCGCCGCCGCCACCGCCGCCTCCGGCGCAGCACGAGGAGCCGCCTCCGCCACCCCCTCCGCCGCCGCCGCCACCGCCGCCGGCACCGAAGCCGAACACCGATTCGATCGACGCGGTGAATCGCGCGCGCGACGCGCTGCTCGCCAAAGTCTATTTCGACTTCGATAAATCGGCGCTGCGCGACGACCAGCGCGCCGTGCTCGACTCCAAGGTGCCCGTGCTGCAGGCCAACCCCACCGTGCGCATCCGCATCGAGGGGAACGCCGACGAGCGCGGATCGGACGAGTACAACATGGCGCTCGCCATGCGCCGCGCGCAGACGGCCAAGCAGTACCTCGTCGATCACGGTATCGATGCGGGCCGCATCGACATCACGAGCAACGGCGAGGAGAAGCCGGTCTGCCAGGAGCACAATGAAGGCTGCTGGAGCCAGAACCGACGCGACGAGTTCGTGATCGTCGCCGGCGGCGACAATCTCGTCGCGCCCTGATCGTCGGGGCGGCGAGCCACATGACGTACGCATGACGCTCCGGGCGTAGTCTGCCGCGTCTGTCCGGAGCGGAGCGATGCGAAACGAGAAGCGCCGCGCAAACGCGCGGGGCTTCTCGTTTCCGGCTCCTTCGGATCGGTGGTCCGCTCAGTAGATGTACACGGGCGTGCCCACCGGCACGTTCTCGTACAGCCACTGGATGTCGTCGTCGCGGAGCCGCACGCAGCCGTGCGTCGCCGCGAGCCCGATGGAATCCTTGTCCGGCGTGCCGTGCATGAGGAAGCCTTCGCCGAGCATCAGGCGATACTTCCCGAGCTCACCGTGCACGCGGCGGTTCTTGGAGCCCATCGGCGGCACGTAGAGCGTACTGCCGAACACGATGTGCTCGTCCCGCGGGAGCGCGGCGAACTGTCCATCCTCGATCAGGCCCGCCTCACCGTCTTTCATCGTGAGAATCCGGCCGTCGTCGAGCTTGATCGGATGACCGTTGTACAGGTGCGCGAGCTTGAGGCCGTTCTCCTTGGCCGTCTCCGCGTACAACCACTCCGGCGGCTGCCAGATCGGATCGGCTTCCTTGCCGAGCACGTGGCGGATGCCGCGCGGCATGTCGAACGTCCACTCCTGGCTCCCGAACTCCAGCGTCTTGCCCGAGGCCACGGCGGCGGGTGCGCTGAGCAGCGTGTCGTCGTCGGTGATCGCCCAGATGTGGCGATCCTGGAGCGACACGACGAGGTGGAAGCCCTTGGCTCTCGCGGCGACCGCCTTGTGGCGTGCCCACGAGAGGCTGTCGGAGCGGGACTTGAAAGAATACGTATGAACGGGAACCGGCACCGCGTCGTCGCTGACGTCCACGCTGTCGACCGCCGTGCGCGTGCGCGCCGAGAGGTCGTTCTGCCCCGTGGGGCCCTGGGCGAGCAGGCTCGCCGGTCCGGTGAAGATCGCCGCGGCTGCGCCGAGCGTCGCGATCCGAGAAAGCATCTGATTGCTGCGCATGGTGGGCTCTATTGGAAAGGGCGCCGCTCTTCGCTGGGCGCGCGCTGTCTGCGTATCGAATACGCCAATTTCATTCCAAAAGTGCCGCTCCGCGTGTGACGGAGCGCACCTCCGTAACCTACGAACGGTGCACTCGCCACGCGCGGTGGAAGCCGGCTGATCAGTACCAGTTGAGGCCGACGACGATCGGCACCTGGTTCAGGTCGCCGTTGCGGCTGAAGTGGATGTAGCGCGACTCGACGTACAGGTTCGTGCGGCCGAAGCCGAACTGCACGCCACCGCCGGCGTTCCATCCCCACGCGTTGTGCCACGCTTCGTCGCCGAAGACCGTGCCGCCCGGCGCGACGGCACTGTCGCCCGCCGTCAGGATGCCGGTGTTGTTGTCGAACGCGATGACGTTCTTGTAGCGATTGTACGTTGCGCCGCCGAGCGCATAGATCTGGAAGCGACGCGTGATCGGCGACGTGATCGGGAGCCGGAGCTTGAGATCGCCGTCGGCGTTGAACACGCGCGGCGTTTCGGCGAAGCTCTCGAACGGCGTCTTCTGGCCGAACTGGCTGTAGCCCGCGGCGAAGCGCACGCCGATCGGACTGCCGATCGGATCCCAGCCGAGCGGCACGTCGACGTGCCAGCCGGTGCTCTGCGCGGTGTTCAGTCCGTTGCCGGTGGGCACGGCCGCGCCGCCGTCCACGCCGATGTAGAACCCGCCGATCTGCCGCAGGATCGCCGGCATCGCGACGGCGGTCGTGCCGACGGTGTCGACGCGCGTCACCGTGACGGTGTCGTGCTGATAGACGGTCACCGTGTCGGTGCGGTACATCGTGACCGTGTCGACGCGCATCGGGGCGACCTCGCCCGGCGCGCTCTCCTTGGAGATCGGAATCCGGCGCGTCGACGTGGGTTGGCGCGTCGTGCTGTCGGTCTGCGCGGATGCCGCGCTGGCGGCCACGAGGGCCCCGAGCACGACCGTCGATGCCATGTGCAGTTTCATGTGTGCCTCCCATCCTGCTAGTTCATCGAGACGACGCCCGCCGGAACGGCGGGGGACGACGGCGGCGGACTGGGCGCTCGCGCGGCGGCGAGGGCGCGGTCCACCGCGCGGCGCGGGGGGAGGCAGGGGGCGTGCCGCATGGGACGTGACGGCGCGAGCGCCGGCCCCCCGATGCGGATCGCGGCAGGCCGAGCGCCGGGCTCGACCTGCCGCGATGCCCTCACTCCGGGAGTGAGGAAATCTTAATTACAGAACGATCAGTAGAAGTTCACGCCGAAGATGAGCGGGGCGTGCCAGCCGGGACCGGCGTACATGCTGCCTTCGCTGAAGTGCACGCCGCGCCACTCGGCGAAGAGCTCCTTGCGGCCGGAGTGGAACGCGATACCGCCGCCATAGTTGTAGCCGAACTTGCTGTGGTAGCCGGTGTTGTCCATCGGCGTCGTCGTGAACGAGTTGTCGCCGCCGACGATCACCGCGTTCTCGGGTCCCACGCCGCCGGTCACGCCGTTGTCCGTATCGAGCCGCATGCGCAGGTTGTTGAACGACACGTAGCTGCCGCCGCCGAGGAGGTAGGGCGTGACCAGCACGCTGTGCCCGAGGAAGTGCTGGAAGAGCGGCAGGTTCAGGCGCAGGTCGAGGTTCCCGTTCCACATGTTCGGGCGATCGCCGAGATACGCGTATCTCGCGTCGTGCGCGTAGTGCGTGTAGTTCACGTCCGCGCGGATGCCGATCGGGAAGTGCATCGGCTGGAAGCCGAGGTTCAGCTGGCCGACGGGGCCCGGCTGGTTCACGGAGCGCATCGCGCCGTACGGGACCGCGGCGCCGGCGCCGAGACCGAGGTACATGCCCGGCACGATCCGCGCGACCATCGGGACCTGCTGCATCACGGTGTCGACGCGCGTCACCGTGTTGGTCATCGTGACGGTGTCCACGCGAGCCGGCAGCGAGAGCGTGTCGGTCCGGTAGACGGTCACGGTGTCGACACGCGTCGACACCTCGCCGCCGGTTTCCTTCGTGATCGGGATGCGACGAGTGGACGTCGGCTGCTGTGCCTGTGCCGCCGAAGCGTCGAGAGCGAAGAACGCCGCGCCGGCAACTATCAGTAATGCATTACGGTTCAACATGGGTCTCCTCCCTCTGTGCCGTCACTCCGCATTGCCCCCGCGGACGGCTACCGGGCGAGGTACCTCGATGCACCGCATCACATCGAGATCCCCGATCGACGTACTTCGTCGCGGCACCGCACCCACGGCAAGCAGAGATTGTGCCGCGGTTGCGCTTGGTGACACGCGACGCAAAAACGAATCCGTGGGAGTGAAAAAATCTTCCGCTCGGGAGCGGCGAGCATCCTCGAAATGCGAGCGGCCCGAGCCAATGGCTCGGGCCGCTCGTCCCTGCGGTGCCGTGCGATGCCGTGCGAGTCGTGCGCGGTCGTTCGGAACCTGCCGATCGATCAGTACCAGTTGATACCGAGGACGATCGGGATCTGGCGCGCCGTGGGCGCGTTGTCCGCGTTGAACTGGATCACGCGGCTCTCGAGGAACAGCTCCGTGCGGTTCCAGCCGAGCGACATGCCGCCGCCCGCGTTCCAGCCGAACTTGTGCTGCCACGGCGTATCACCAACGAGCACGCCGTTCGTGAGCGTGGTGCCGCCGGCCGGCGTCGTGAAGCCCGCGTTGACGACCATTGGCAAATTCTTATACGTCACGTACGAGCCGCCGCCCAGCGCGTAGAGCGAGAAGCGCGGCGCGAGACCGAACAGGTGGTGGAACATCGGCAGCGCGAGCTTGAGGTCCGCGTTCGCGTTCACGATGTCCGGATCCGCCTGGAACGGCGCATACTGCGAGTCTTCGCCGAGCTGCGAGTACGAGCCGTCGAGCCGCAGCCCGAGGACGTTGCCCTGCCAGCCCAACTGCGCCTGATACGCGCTCCCCGGCGAGTTCGGCACGTAGAGCGAGCCTTCCGGCAGGTTCATGCCCGCGCCCACGCCGAAGTACATCCCCAACGGCAGACGCACCGGACGCATGATCGGCGGCGCCTGCACCGTGTCGACCCGCGTCACGGTGTTCGTCATCGTCACCGTGTCCACGCGGCCGACGTTCAGCGTGTCCGTCCGGTAGACGGTCACGGTGTCCACGCGCGTCGTGACTTCGCCCGGCGCTTCCTTCGAGATCGGAATGCGGCGCGTCGAGGTCGGGTTCTGCGCGAGCGCGAGGGTGGCGCTGCAGGCGAGCATCGCCGTGGCGCCGAAGAGCAGCTTGGTAGTAGAACGCTGGTTCATAGAGTCTCCCTGTCTGTCGTCCGACGCCTTGCCTCCCGGGGACGACTTCCGGGCGGAGTCCCGCCACGCTACCGCAGTCGCGGCGGGCCCGTACGACGTACCTCGTCGCGGCACCGGTGACGTGCTGAGGCAGGGGTCGTGCCGCACGTGTAATGCACGGCACATTCGTCGTTACAATTCTCGAACGGCTCAGGCCGGCAGCCGGACCACCGCCACGCAGCCCCGCCCCTCCGCCCGGTTCTCGAGCTGGAGCGAGCCGCCGTGCGCCTCGGCGATCTGCCGGCTCAGCACGAGCCCGATCCCGGAGCCCCGCGGCTTGGTCGTGAAGAACGGCACGAAGAGATTGGCGCTGCTCGCCAGCCCGGGACCGTCGTCTTCGATCATCACCTGCACCGCGTCGTCGCGCAGCACCCAGCGGATCCGGACGCCGCCGTTCGTCTCGAGCGACGCGTCGACGGCGTTGCGCACGAGGTTGATCAGGAGCTGATCGAGCTGGTCCCCGTCCGCGGCGATCGTCGCGTCCGGTCCGCCGACGACCGTGACTGGCAGCCGCGTCTCCAGCGCGGCGACCCGCCGCACCCACTCGCGCACCGCGAGCGGCTGCTTGTGCGGCGCGGGGAGCCGGGCCAGCCGCGCGTACGCCGACATGAAGCGGACGAGCGCCTCCGACCGGCCGCCGATCACGGTGAGCCCGCGCCGCAGATCGTCGTCGCCGTCGCCGGGATGCGGCGCGCGATCGAGCAGCGCGAGCAGCGTGCCCGAGATGGACTTGATCGGCGCGAGCGAGTTGTTGATCTCGTGGCTCAGCACGCGCACGAGGCGCTGCCACGCCTGCAGCTCCTGCTCGCGCAGCGTCTTCGTCACGTCGGCGAGCACGAGCAGCGCGTGCGGGCGCCCGTCCTGGCGGAACGATCCGCGGCGTACCTCCCAGCGGCCCGCCCCGCCGGGAAAGGTCACGTCCATCGTGCGCGGCGACGGCCCTTCCAGCGGCTCGGCGAGCCCGACCTGCTCGGCCGTGCGCCCCAGCAGCCGCTCGGCGGGCTGCGCCAGCAGCCGCTCGCCGGCGCGATTCACCAGGCGCACGCGATCGTCGGCGTCGAACGCGAACACCGCGACGTCGATCTCGGCCATCACCGTGCGCAGGAGCGCGGTCGCCTCCATCGCGCCGAGCCGCTGCTGGCGCAGGGTCTCGCCGAGGAGGTTGGACTCGAGAAACGCCAGGCCGAGCGCATCCTCGCGGTCGGCGCCGCGCGCGCGAATGGAGTAGTCGCCCTCGCGGAGGGCGGCGAGCATGTTCGAGAGCGTCTGCAGCGGGCGCACGATGCGCTCGCGCAGGACGATCGTGGCGATCGCCCACGTGCCGATGACGAGGAGGCCGATCGTCCACTGCACCTTGCCGCTGTAGCCGCCGCGCCAGAGCAGAACCATGGTCGCGGCGACGGCGGGGAAGCCCGCGAAGAGGGCGAGGCGGACGATCTGCCGCTCGAGGCGGGGTGCCGTCGGCGGACGGCGAGGGTCGACCGGCGCCGCGGCGGGGCGAGGCCGGCCGTCGCCCTCAGAGGCCATACGTGGCGATGCGCCGGTAGAGCGCGCTCCGCGACAGCCCGAGCGCCTGCGCCGCCCGGCTCACGTTCCCGTCGTGGCGCGATAATGCTTTTTGAATGAGCAATTTCTCAACGTCCTCGAGCGGCAGCTCGTCGAGCCGCTGGGCGCCGCTCGACGGCGCCCGCAGCGCGAAGTCGGCCGCGCGCACCTGCGTCCCCTGCGCCAGGAGCACGGCACGCTCCACCGCGTGATCCAGCTCGCGGATGTTCCCCGGCCAGCCGTGGGCGAGCATCGTCTGCACCGCGGCCTGGTCGAACCCGGTGAGCGCGTTGCGATACCGCGCCGCGTGCCGCGCCAGGAAGTGCATGGCGAGCGGCACGATGTCCTCGCGCCGCTCGCGCAGCGGCGGCAGGTGGATCTCGATCGTGTTGAGCCGGAAGAGCAGGTCCTCGCGGAAGCGCCCGTCGGCGACTTCCTGCGCGAGATTCGCGTTCGTCGCCGAGACGACGCGCACGTCCACGTGCCGCGCCTTGGACGAGCCGACGCGCTCCACGTCGCCGGTCTGCAGCACGCGCAGCAGCTTCGCCTGCATCGCGAGCGGCACGGTCCCGATCTCGTCGAGAAAGATCGTGCCGCCGTCGGCGAGCTCGAACCGGCCCACGCGGTCGGTCTTCGCATCGGTGAATGCGCCCTTCACGTGGCCGAACAGCTCGCTCTCGAACAGCCCTTCCGACAGGCCGCCCATGTTCACGGCGATGAACGACCGCTGCGCGCGCGCCGACGACGCGTGAAGCCATTGAGCCACGAGCTCCTTGCCCGTCCCGTGCTCGCCGGTGATCAGCACGTTCGCGTCCGACGGCCCGATCCGCTCCATCAGCTCGAGGATCGGCCGCATCCGGGGCGACTCGGCGATCATGCGCGGCAGATTGTCGCGCCGGAGCAGCCGGTTCTCCGTCTCGAGGCGCCGCGCGCGCCGCAGCGCACGGCCAAGCTCGACCTGCGTGTTGATGATCGAGACGAGGCGCGCGTTGTCCCACGGCTTCTCGACGTAGTCGCGCGCGCCGCGCCGCATCGCTTCGACGGCGTTGTCGATGCTCCCCCACGCCGTCATCACGATCACCGGCATCTCGGGCTCGAGCGACCGCAGCTCGGCGAGCACGTCGAGTCCTTCCTGCCCGGAGGTCGTGTCGCGCGTGTAGTTCATGTCGAGCAGCATCGCGTCGTAGTCGCGGCGCTCGAGCGCGGCGAGTGCCGCGGCGGGCGAGGTCACGGTCTCGACCTCGAAGCCGTGGCCCTTGAGCAGCAGCCGGAGCGCTTCGAGCACGTCGGCCTGGTCGTCGGCGACGAGGATGGATGCGGCGGAGGTGGGGGCGGGAGCGGTCATCGGGGGGAAATTATCGTAGGGTCGCTCGCGATGCTCGCTGTAGGGTCGGCGGCGCTGCGCGCGCCTGTAGGGTTGCGCTTCGGCGGCGCTGCCGCCTCGCGGTAGGGTGTGACGGCGCGAGATCCCTCCCAGCTACACGCGCCGTAACACCCTACCCGGAGCGCGCAGCGCGACCACCCTACCGCGCAGCGACCCTACAGCGCAGCGACCTTACGCACTGTACGCGCAGCGACCCTACGGACCTCTACATCGCCGTCCCTCACACCGTGATCCAGCCGTCCTTCAACTCGATGATCCGGTTGCCGAACTTCGCGTTCTCTTCCGAGTGCGTGACCTGAATGATCGTCGTGCCCTGGTCGTTCAACTTCTTGAACAGCTCCATGATCTCGCGGCCCTGGCTCGAGTGCAGGTTGCCGGTGGGCTCGTCGGCGAGAATCAGCTTGGGCTTCGCGATCACCGCGCGCGCGACGCCGACGAGCTGCTGCTGCCCGCCGGAGAGCTGCCGCGGATAGAGGTCCTTCTTGCCGACCATGCCGAACCGGTCGAGCGTGTCGGCGACGATCGCCTCGCGCTCCGACTTCTTCACGTTCCGGTACGACAGCGGAATGTCCAGGTTCTCGGCGACCGTGAGGTCGTCGATCAGGTGATACTGCTGGAACACGAAGCCGATGTGCTCCTTGTTGAGCGCCACGCGCTGCTTGTGGCTCATCGCGTGGACGGGATGGCCCACGAAGAAGAACTCGCCGCTCCACGCCGAATCGAGCATGCCGAGGATCGAGAGCAGCGTCGACTTGCCGGCGCCCGAGGGCCCCATGATCGACACGAACTCGCCCGGCTGCACCTCGGCCGTGATCCGGCGCAGCACGTAGGTGCGCCCGGCCGCGGTCTCGAACACCTTCTCGACGTTCCGCATCGAGATGAGCGGCCCGACGATCGGCTGCGGTTCGACGTCGCGCAGCGACGCGGGGGAGGGCGATTTCGTGAAGAACGACATGGTGCTACCGGTTGGAGATGGTGAACTGGTGCACGACGGCCGTGTGCGGCGCAAGGGCTCCGCGACGGATCTTGGCGATGGTTGGGCGCGGCGCGCCTGGAGGCCACGATGAATTGAGAACAGCGACTGCAACGGACTGGACGGACTTGATCACGGAAACAGCAAACCGCATCGGTGGCTTTTTTCCAACGGCCTCGGGCTGCTTCGCGGTAGAAGCGTCCCGAGGCCGTTCCCAAAGCTCTTGCCGTTGCTGTTGCACTTGCAGTGCAGTTGCAGTGCAGTTGCAGTGCAGTTGCAGTGGCTGTCGCCGTTTCCGTCGGTCCTTTCAGTTCATTCCGTTCCACTCGCTGCCGTTCACCCTTCGTCGTTGTGGCCTGCCCGAGCGGCTGTTGCGTCCGCGCGAGACTAGAGCCCGACGTTCTCGCTGCGCCGCTCTTCCACCACGCGCCCGTCGAAGAGGTGAACCGAGCGGTCGGCGTGCGCCGCGTAGCGCGGATCGTGCGTCACCATGCAGATCGTCGCGCCACCGCGGTGCAGCTCGCGGAGCAGCTCCATCACCGCTTCGCCGTTCGTCGAGTCGAGGTTGCCCGTCGGCTCGTCGGCGAGGAGGATGAGCGGATCGCCCGCGACCGCGCGCGCCACGGCGACGCGCTGCTGCTGACCGCCCGAGAGCTGCGCCGGATAATGCTTCATGCGGTGGCTCATGCCCACGCGCTCGAGCGCGTCGCTCACCCGCTGCTTGCGCTCGGCCGCCGACATGCCGCGATAGGTGAGCGGCAGCTCGACGTTCTCGTAGACCGTCAGATCGCCGATCAGGTTGAACGCCTGGAAGATGAAGCCGATCTGGCGATTGCGGATGCGCGCGCGCTGCGACGGCGTGAGTTGGGCCACCGGCTCGCCGGCGAGCGTGTACTCGCCGTCGGTCGGCGTATCGAGCAGCCCCAGGATCGACAGCAGCGTCGTCTTGCCGCAGCCCGAGGGACCTTCCATCGCCACGTACTCGCCGGGCTGCACTTCGAGATGGATGTCTTCCAGCGCGTGCGTCTCCACCTCGTCGGTGTAGAAGACTTTCTTGATCCCGGACAAGCGGATCAGCGCCTGATTGGTCCCCGCGTTCGCGGAGAATGCGGCCGGCAACGACGATGCGGACTCGGTGGCCATGGAGGGTCTCGTGGTCGGAGGGTGGAAGACGGGTCTGCTACTTGATGCGAACGCGATTCACGTTGTCGAACTGCGACATGTCGGACACGATCACGCTGTCGCCGACGTTCAGGCCGCCGCGCACCTCGATCTCGGTCACGGACGCCTGCCCGAGCTGCACCGTGACGCGATCGGCTTCGCCCTTGTTCGGCACCACCTTGAACATGCCGATCGAGCTCTCGGCCTGGCCGAAGCCCGGACGCGGGATGTGCATCACGTCCTTGAGCCGCTCGACCTCGATCGTGCCGTCGACCGCGAGCTCGGAGCTCGTGCCGGGCGGAACGGGGCCGTCGAGCGCGACTTCCACGGTGACCGTGCCGGCCTGTGACGACGGATCCTTCCGCGTCACGTGGCCGGGCACCTTCGTCTGGTTGTGAAGGTCGATCTCGGCCGGCTGGCCGGGCGTGATGTCCTTCGCCTGGTTCTCCGGCACGCGGAGCACCGCCTTGAGCTTGCCGGGCTGCACGACGCGCGCGAGGAGCTGGCCGGCGTTCACGTACTGGCCGAGCTCGAGCTGCGGGTTGCCGAGCATCTGGAGCTGGCCCGCCTCGGGCGCGGTGACCCGCATCGACGCGATGCGCCCCTTCTGATCGTCGAGAATGCGCTTGAGACTCTCGATCTGATCCTGCGCGAGCTGGATCTGCTGCTGCTCCGACGTCTGCAGATCGGCGAGCCGCTTCTCCTCGATGTCCAGGCGCTGCTTCATCTCGGTGATCTGGTCGTGCGCCGAGGCGACGTCGTTCGCCGAGGCCAGGTTCTTCTTGGCGAGCGAGTCCTGCACGGCGGCGAGGCGCACGGCGTTGTTGTACTGCGTGTGCGAGGTCGCGACCACGCCCTGCTGGCTGAGGATCTGCTGATGCAGATTCGTCTTGAGCGTCGCGAGATTGCCAACGGCCTGGTTGAGCTGCTGCTCGTACTGCAGCTCCTTGATCTGCTCGTCCGGGCTGCTCAGCACGACGAGCACGGTGCTCGGCGTGACGCTGATGCCCGGCTGCACGGGCAGCTCCTCGACGCGGCCGCTGATGAGGGCGGTGATGTTCCGGACGTACTCCGGCTCGAGGGTGCCCGGCGCATTCACCTCGCGCTTCATCTCGCCGCGCTGCACGACGCCGAACCACAGCGTGCCGCGCTCGACGGGGGGCGCGGCCGGCTTGAGCCGGCTCACGGCGACGGTGACGGCGGCGAGGGCGACGATGCCGACGGAGCCGAGCACGTACTTCTTGGTTTTTTTCGGGGGTTCGCGCTTGATGTCCAAGGTGACGTCTCGTGCGGAAGGACGGGGTGAGCGTGGACAGGGACCGACGAGCGGCTAAAGGAAGGTCCGTGCCCCTGCTGGCCGTCAGCTAACGCACATTATGGCAATGAGTTATAGTATCTGCAACGGCGGTTGTTCGTTCGTCCGCTGCTCGTCTGTGGGAATCGCTGTCCCACAATCGAACAGTCCTCCTGACGGATGGAACGCGGCCGATGTTTCAGCTGGAGATGAGACAACGCGGACGAGCAATAGGTTGACCGGGCGGCCAAGGTTGTGGATCGGCGCGATTCTGATGCTGCTGGCGTGGGCGGCTCCGGCGATGCACGCGCAATCTGACCCGCCGCACCCGGTGCGGATCTGCGCGGGGGGCGACGTCACGCTCGGCACGAACCTCGATCGCTACTGGGCGCGGTTCGCCGCGGACACGCTCCGGCGGCTGTACGGCCGTTCGCCGGAGCCGGACAGCCTCGTCGCGCCGCTCGCCCCGCTGTTCGCCGGCGCCGACCTCATCCTGATCAACCTCGAGGGCGCGATCGGCGACGGGCCGGCGCCGCGGAAGTGCGGCCCGCGCTCGACGAACTGCTTCGCCTTTCGCCAGCCGGCGCGCGCGGCCGCCGCCCTCCGGTCCATCGCCGACAGCTCGGTCGCGATCGTGGCGAACGTGGCGAACAACCACGCCCACGACGCCGGGAACGCGGGGCGCGACACGACGCTGGCGCTGCTCGCGGCGGCTCACATCCAGGCGACGGGCGCCGACACGCTGGCCACGCCCGTCGCGCTCGCCGACGGCGACACCGTCGCGTTCCTGGGCTTTCACACCGACACGGCGTCGCCCGACGCGCGCGATCTGGCGGCGGTGCGGCGCCACGTCGCGCGCGCCGCGGCCCGCTACGGCACCGTCGTCGTCACGGTCCACCTGGGGGCCGAGGGGCCGCGCGCCCAGCGGACCAGAAACGCTAATGAGCGTTTCCTGAAGATGAATCGCGGCAACCCGGTGGCGTTCGCGCGCGCGGCGCTCGCCGGCGGGGCCACGCTGGTCGTCGGTCACGGGCCGCACGTGCTCCGCGCCGCCGAATGGCGCCGCGACCGTCTCGTGCTCTACTCGCTCGGGAACCTGCTGACCTACGGACCGTTCAAGCTCCGCGAGCCCACCAACCGCGGCGCCGTGGTCTGCGCCACGATCGACTCCGCGCGGCACGTGTCGCACGTGGAGCTGCGACCCACGGTCCAGCGCTGGGCCGGCGTCCTCGAGCCCGACTCCACCCGGCGCGCCTGGACGCTCGTCGACTCCCTGAGCGCGCTCGACTTTCCGCGCACGGGCGCGACGGTCGACTCGCTGGGATTCCTGGGAAAACGAAAGCGGCCGTGAGGCCGCTTACTTGCCGCCGGTCCGCGACGCGGGGCTGGCGGCGAGGAGCGTGGAGTCGTCGAGGTCGAGCACGCGCCGCGCGCCGCGCCAGATCTTGATCAGCGGCGAGTACGGCCGGTCGATCGAGCTCTCGATGACCTTGCCCGCGACGCTGCTCGCGTGGATGTACTTGCCGTCGCCGATGTAGATGCCCACGTGGCTCACGCCCTTCTTCGGCTTGGCGAAGGTGAGCAGGTCGCCGGGAAGGAGCCGGCTCGTGTCGCGGCCGAGCGCGAGCCCGACCTTCGCCTGCTGCCGCGCCGTGCGCGGGACGTTCAGGTTGAGCGCCGCGAGCACGTACTGCACGAGCCCGCTGCAATCGAACCCCTTGGTGGGCGAAACGCCGCCGCGGCGGTAGCGCGTGCCGATCTGCGCCTTGGCCATCGCCACGATCGAATCGCGCAGCGACATCGCCGAATTACTGAAGGCCTCGAACGGCTTGGCCTCCTGCGCCCGCGCGTGCGTCACGGGCGCGCACAGGAGCGCGATCGTGCAGAGCACGAGCGCGGCGCGGCGATGTGACGTGCGTGGTGAACGGCGCATGCAAAAGGATCGAGTTGTGGCGAGACGGCACCGGCTGGAGAGGCGAGGCCGGTTTGCAGCGTCCTGGGCCGGTGCAACGAGAGTGCCGCAGGGCCCGACTGCTGGGGGGCAGTCTAAGCCGTACCGGCGACAGGGTCAACAATACGGACGAGTATCGGGCGATACGGTGGGGAAGATCACGTCCGCCACGTGATGTTCCAGGCGCCGGGCGGTGACGAGCCGGCTATCGGACGCCGATCGCCTTGTGGACCTGCACGCTCAACCGCCACCGGGGGTGCGCGAGGCAGTACGCGATCGCCGCCCGCGTGTTTTCGGCGAGC
>DASZUN010000015.1:0-8618 GCA_035547615.1 Gemmatimonadaceae bacterium
GGCGCGCCGCTGCACGGCGGAATCGGACGCCGCGAGCCTGCCTTGCGCCGAGAGGCTCGCCGCGAGGAATTGCAGCGCTTCGAGCTGGGTGCTGCGCGTGGTATCCAGCAGCATGCCGCGGCACAGCGAATCGAGCGCTGCCCTGGCGCGTGTTCCGCCGAACATCATGATGTCGGCCGCTTCGGAGTACCCATCGGAGCGGTGCCCGCGGTGCAGCTCCGCCGCCTGCGCCCGCGCCTCGTCCACCTTTCCGGTCGCGAGCAGCGGATAGACGATGTTCTGCCGGGTCAGTCGAGTGTGGCGGAGATCGCCGGCAAGATGATAGGTGGTGTCGAGGAGCTTTCGGTACGTCTCTATGGCGTCGTCATACCGGCGGAGGTCGGCGAAGGCGAGCGCCTCGTTGTTGATGCCGGCTCGCTCCGGGTTCGGCAGCAAGGCCACCACCGAATCGTACGACGCAACGGCGCGGTCCGATTGCCCCACCATCAACCAGTAGTCGCCGGCCATGCCGAGCTGCGTCGCGCGCGAGCGATAGGTGAGGCGCAAGCGATACGCATGTGACACGGCGGTCATGAGCCGAGCCCCGGTGAGTCCCTCGTTCCCCAACACCGAGGCGAGCGCCCCCCATGCCATTCCGAACGTTGAATCCTCGTTGATCGCCGCCTGAAACTCGCGCGCCGCAGCGGTCCAATCGTTCCGCTGGCTCGCGGCAATCCCCGCCTGGAGATGCTCCACCGCACGCGGCGCCACCGGCGCGATCGTGAAGAGCATGACGCTGAAGGGAAGCTCGGCGCGCCGAGCGAGCAACTCGTCATGAAGCTGCGTCGCGACCTTGTGCATGGCCGCGGGAATGCCCGCGGCGCCCGTCGCGGCAACCGTCACGGCGGGGAGCTGATTGTCGTTGCGCGCGCCGGTGGGCGCGGCGGTGAGCAGGTAGCCCGTTCCGGCGCGTGAGATGCCCAAGGTCACATACGCGCTGACGCGCCCGCGCTTGGCGAGGAACACCAGCGTGTCACGCGTGAGCGACTTCGGCGGAAGGCCCTCGAGCGATGCCCACTGTCGCACGTCCTCCGGGCTCAGCGCCATCATCCAGGGGTCCTTCGCGAGATCGCTGATCACCGTCTCCGCGAAGTTGTTCGCGAGGGTCGAGTCGCCGCCGTCGAACTTCGTGTCGGCGATCATCACCTTGATCCGGAGCGAATCGTCGGCGGGCGCGCCCGGTGCGGCGTGCATGAAGTGCCGCGCGCCCGCGGCGAGCGCCCCGGCCACCCCGACCAACAGGACCACGCTCGTCGCGCCGATGAGCATGCGGCGGCGGCGAGCCGGTGGCGCCGCAGTTCCCGCGCGGGGCGTGCTCACGGCGTCCAGTGTCGCGATCACTTCGTGCGCCGTCGCCGGCCGGTTGGCCGGATCCTTTTCGATGCAGCGCATCACCAGCGCGATCACTTCGGGCGGGCAGGACGCGTCGCGCGGCACGAGCGGCGGCGCGGGCTGCGTGAGCTGCGCGACGATCAGCTCGCGCGCGCTGCGCGCACTGAACGCCGGCGCGCCGGCGAGCATTTCGTACATCACGAGTCCGGCGGCGTAGAGATCGGCGCGATGATCGAGCGCCTGCTCGCCCGCGGCCTGCTCGGGCGCCATGTACGCCGGGGTGCCGAGCGCGAGGCCCGTGGCGGTCATGCGGTGCGCGTCGGTCGCCGCTTCGACGGCGCGGGCGATGCCGAAGTCGGTGACCTGCGCGTGTCCGTTTGAGAGAAGAATGTTCTCCGGCTTGATGTCGCGGTGCACGACGCCGCGCGAGTGGGCGTAGGCCAGTGCGTCCACGATCTCGCGCCAGAGCCGCACCGCCTCGGCGCTCGAGAAGGGCGCGCCGCTCGTGAGGCGCTGGCGCAACGACTCGCCCTCGATGAGCGGCATGGTGTAGTACAGCAGACTGTCGCTCGCGCCGTGCGCGAGCACCGGCACGATATGCGGATGCTGAAGCTGCGCGCCGAGCTGGATCTCGCGCCGAAACCGATCCACGCTGACGTCGGCCGCCATGTCGGGCGGCAGCACCTTGACGACGACAGGACGTCCGAGCGCCAGCTCCCGCGCCACGAACACGCGGGACATGCCTCCACCGCCGACCTCACGCTCGAGCGTGTAGCCATCGCCGAGGGACGTCTGGAGTTGGGCCCGCAGTTGGTCGGAGGGCATCGCGAGGGGGCAGAGAGGACGGTCGCGCGCCAAGTATACGACCTCCCAGTCCACGGAAACAGACTCGTATCTCGACCGTCGCCCAGCGGCCATGACGGCTACGGCGCCCGTCGCTACTTTCGCAGTATGGCCCTCCCGACCACGCCACCGGCGCGGCCCGCCACACATCGCCTCTTCGCCCGCCCCGAGCTCTTGATCGTGCTCGCGATCGGCGCGTTCGTGCGCTTCTGGCAACTCTTCACGCCGCGGGCGGTGGTTTTTGACGAGTATCACTATCTCCGATACTCGGGCCATTACTTCAGTCACCGGTTCTACTTCGATCTGCATCCGCCCCTCGCGAAACTGCTCTACGCCGGTCTCGCGAAGCTGCTGTCCATCCCGCAGGCGGTGCTGCTGCATCCGTATCCGGCGCCCGCGCTCCGCATCATGCCCGCGCTTTGCGGAACGCTCACCGTCGCCCTCGTCTACATCCTCCTCACACAGCTCGGCGGCTCGCGTCCCATCGCGGCGCTCGGCGCGCTCGCCGTCGCGCTCGACAACGCGCTCGTCGCCGACTCGCGTCTCATCCTCCTCGAGCCACTGTTGATCTTCTTCGGCTTGCTCGGAGTGGTCTGCTTCTTCGCCGCGCGGTCGCGAACGGGAGCGGCGCGCTGGTCGCTGCTCGTCGCGAGCGGCGTCGCGTCCGGCTGCGCGGCGAGCGTGAAGTGGACCGGCCTCTCCGCGCTCGGACTCATTCTGTGCATCTGGCTGTACGATTGGCTTCGTGCGCGCAGTTGGCGGCCTCGCGCGTTTCTGCCGCCCGTGATTCTCGCCGGACTCTCGGTCGCCGTGTATCTCGTCTGCTTCGCGATCCACTTCTCATTGCTCACCAAGAGCAGCGAGGGGACCGACGACGACTTCGTGTCGATTCAGTACCGGGCCACGCTCAACGGCGATCTGCTCTACAATCCGAACGCGCGCATCTCATTTCTCGCGCGGCTTCGCGACACGCAGCGCGCGATCGACTACAGCAACCGCGAGCTCGAGGCGGCGACGCATCCCGGCGCGTCGCCATGGTACACGTGGCCGATCATGAAGCATCCGATCGGGATGTGGATCTCGCCGGGCAAGGCGCCGCCAGGACGCGCGCAGCCGTTCATCATCCTGCTCGGGAATCCGGTCGTCTGGTGGGGCGGTCTGGTGGGCATCGGGCTCGCCATCCTGCTGCTCGCCTGGTGGCGCGCGCGGGTGCGGCCGTATCGCTTCGCGCTCGCCGTGCTCCTCGGCGGGTATGCGATCAACTACCTGCCGTTCATCCCGATCACGCGACTGATGTATCTGTACCACTATCTGTTCGCGCTGATCTGGATCGCGATGCTCGGCGCGCTCACGATCGGTATCGTGGGCGGCTGGGCCGAGCAGCCGGACGATGCGTCGTGGCGCTTTCCGTCCGCGCGTTCGCGCGTGACGTACGCGGCGATCGTCGCGCTGATCGTGATCGGCTTCGTCTACTTCTCACCGTTCACGTACGGCTTCGGCCTGAGCAGCCGCGCCTACGACCAGCACTTCTGGGTGCTGCACCCGCACCTCTAGCGCCGCGCCGGCGCTCTGCCGGGCACGCCAGTCGCATTACGTTTGAGACATGACGTACGACGAGCCGGCAGGCGCACTCAGCAGCGCCGCGCCCGAGAAGGAGGAGCGGCTGATCGACTGGCTCCGCGCGCGCGGCGCGGTGGCGATCGGCTACAGCGGCGGAGTCGATTCCGCGTACCTTGCCGCGGTCGCCGTCGAGACGCTGGGCGCGGAGAATGTGCTCGGCATCATCGGGCGGTCCGCCTCCTATCCGGAGAGC
This sequence comes from Gemmatimonadaceae bacterium, assembly GCA_035547615.1. Classification (GTDB taxonomy): domain Bacteria; phylum Gemmatimonadota; class Gemmatimonadetes; order Gemmatimonadales; family Gemmatimonadaceae; genus JAQBQB01. The sequence continues at coordinate 4,028 of DASZUN010000015.1, forward strand.
CAGTGGGTGAACGCGCGGCAGATCGCCGAGCGGATCGGCCTCCCCGTGATCGAGGTCGACACGGATGAGCTCAACGATCCACGCTACGCCGCGAATCCCACCAACCGGTGCTACTTCTGCAAGACGGAGCTGTGGACGCGCCTCGAGCCGGTCGCGCGCGATCGCGGCATCGGCACGCTGTGTGACGGCACCAACGCCGACGACGTACATGACTACCGCCCCGGTGCACAGGCCGCGCGGGAGCACGCGATCCATTCGCCGCTCGCGCTGGTCGGCATGACCAAGGCGGAGATCCGCGAGCGGTCGCGCGCCCGCGGGCTGCCCACGTGGGCACAGCCGTCGTCGCCCTGCCTCTCGTCGCGGCTTCCGTACGGCACCGCCGTCACCGTGGCGCGGCTCAAGCGCGTGGAGCGCGCCGAGGACGCGCTGCGCGCGCTCGGCGTGTCGGGCGATCTCCGCGTGCGGCACTTCGGATCGAAGGCGCGCGTCGAGCTGTCGCCGAGTGAGCTCGCGCGCTGGTCCGCGCCGGCCGAGCGGGAGCGGCTCGAGGCCGCCGTGATCGCGACGGGTTATCGCGAGGTGGAAATCGATCCGCGCGGCTTCCGCTCCGGCGCGCTGAATGCGCTGGCCGGTGTCACGGCGCCTTCCCAGGACCACGCCGCGCGTGCGACTGTTTCTGGCGATTAACCTCCCGCCCGAAGTCCGGCGCGAGATCGCGGCCGCGACCTCGGAGCTCCGCGCGAACGCGCCGGAGATCGCATGGGTGCGCGAGCCGCTGCTGCATCTCACGCTCAAGTTCCTCGACGAGCAGCCCGACGGCCGCGTCGCCGAGATCCAGAACGCGATCGTCCCGGCGGCGGGGCGACATCGTGAGCTGTTGATGTCCGTCGGGGGCATTGGCGCGTTCCCGAACTTTCGCCGGGCTCGCATCGTATGGATCGGGGTACAACAGGATCCGCGGCTCGAGCTGCTGCATCACGACATCGAAGTCGCGTGCGAGGGGCTCGGCTTCGAGCTGGACGGCCGGCCGTTTCGACCGCACGTGACGCTCGGCCGGGTCAAGCAATCGTTGTCCGAGCCGAAGCTGCGCGAGCTGTCGCGGATCGCCAAGCGGAGCGACTATCGGAGTGATTTCATCGTGCGTTCGATCGATCTGATGCAGAGCACCCTTGAACCCGGCGGACCGGCGTACACGACGCTCGTCAGCGCCGCGCTGCGGAGCGATTGACGCATGGGCTGCCTGTTCCGGCTCGGGTGTCTCGTGCTCCTGCTCTGCGCGGCGGTGGTCGGGTGGTTCACGCGCGATCGCTGGATGCCCCAGCGATTCCGGGCGCACCACACCGTCGTCGCCGCGCCCACGTGGGAGTCGCTGAGCCCGAGCGGCGCCGAGCGCACGCGCGCTGCGCTGTCGCGCCTCAGCCAGCCGCGCGGTCCGGTCTTCCAGACGCTCTCCGGCGCCGACGTCGCGTCGTACGTGTTCAGCGAGCTGGCGAAGCAGATGCCGGCGTCCGCCGACAGCATCCAGGCGATGGTGAACGGCGACACGGTGGCGTTGCGCGCGAACGTGCCGCTCGCCGATCTCGGCGGCGTCGGCTCGCTCGGCCCGGTCGCGAGCATGCTGGGCGACCGCGAGCGCGTGCAGATGACGGGCACGTTCCGCGTCGTGCAGCGCGGGCTCGGCGAGTTTCTCGTGCGCGACGTGAAGGTCGGGCAGCTCTCGCTGCCGCACGCGATGATCGCGCGGCTGCTCGGGAATTTCTCGCGCGGCAAGCGGCCGGCGGGGCTGGATCCGAACGCCTTGCCGTTGTCGATTCCTCCGTACGTGGGCGACATTCGAGTGGCGAACGGCAAGATCACTCTGTACAAGAACGTGGACTGACATGCCCCGTCGCATTCTGATCGTCGATGACGAGCAGGGCATCCGCGCGGCGCTCGGACAGCTGCTCGAGTTCGAGGGCTACGAGGTGCGCGCGGTCGCCAACGCGGTCGACGGCATCGCCGAGTACCAGAAGCAGCGTCCGGATCTCGTGTTCCTCGACGTGAAGATGGCCGGCATCGACGGCGTCGAGGCGCTCAAGAAGATCAAGGAGGTCGATCCGAGCGCGATCGTGGTGATGATCAGCGGCCACGCGACGATCCAGACCGCGGTCGAGGCCACGCAGCTCGGCGCGTACGACATCCTGGAGAAGCCGCTCGACACGGACCGCATTCTCGTCACGCTGCGGAACGCGCTCCAGCACCTGGATCTGCACGAGGAGAACACGCGCCTCAAGGACGCGATCCAGTCGCGCTACGAGATCGTGGGCAAGTCGTACGGCATTCGCGCCGTGATCGACAAGATCGAGCGCGTGGCCAAGACGCCGGCGCGCGTGCTGATCACCGGCGAGAACGGCACGGGCAAGGAGCTCGTCGCGCGCGCGATCCACGCGCAATCGACGCGCGCCGATGGGCCGTTCGTCGAGGTGAACTGCGCCGCGATCCCGAGCGAGCTGATCGAGAGCGAGCTGTTCGGCCACATGAAGGGCTCGTTCACCGGCGCCGTCGCGGACCGCGCGGGCAAGTTCGAGCAGGCGGACGGCGGCACGCTCTTCCTGGACGAAGTGGGCGACATGAGCCTCGCCGCGCAGGCCAAGGTGCTGCGCGTGCTCCAGGACGGCGTGGTGACGCGCATCGGCGGGTCCAAGCCCACCAAGGTCGACGTGCGCGTGCTCGCGGCGACCAACAAGCGGCTCGAGAACGAGATCGCCGAGGGGCGGTTCCGCGAGGACCTGTTCTATCGCCTCAACGTGGTGCCGATCCACGTGCCGCCGCTCCGCGAACGGCGCGAGGACATCCCGCTCCTCGTCGCGCACTTCGTGAACGTGCTGGCGAACCGCGAGGGCATCGCGCCGCGGTCCGTGACGCCGGAAGCGGTGGCCGAGCTGCAGCGGCTGGAATGGCCGGGCAACGTCCGAGAATTAAGAAATACTCTAGAGCGTTTGCTCATCCTCGCCTCGGGCCCGCGGATCGGCGCCGAGGACGTCGCGCGCCTGGTCGGGCATCGCGACGCGGAGCAGGGCGGCCTCGGCTCGCTCCTCGACTGCAAGACGTTCGAGGAGTTCAAGCACGCCGCCGAGCGCGCGTTCCTGCTCGCCAAGCTGCGCGAGTTCGACTGGAACGTGTCCGAGACGGCGCGCGCCCTCGACATGCCGCGCTCGAATCTGTACAAGAAAATCGAGCGCTACGGCCTCACACGGGAAACGGTGAGCTGATGTCCGATCGCGACTGGGACAAGGAACTGGCGAAGGTCGACAAGCAGCTCGCGTCGCTCTCCGACGATCAATTGATGGGACCGCCGCCGGCGGCCGCACCGACCAAGGGCGGCAAAGCACCCGCGGCGCCCGCGGCGAAAGCGCCGGCCGCCACGGGCGAGCCGCGCGCCACCACGAACTTCGGCGTGTTCGCGCGGCTCACGCTGTCGGTGCTGCTCGGCATCGGTATGGTGCTCTGGCCGTATCCGGCGCGTTGCGGCGCGGGGCTCGCGGGATACCTGGCCGCGGTCGTCGTCGTGGTCACGAGCGGCGTGTGGAGCGCCGTCTGGACGTGGCGTCACCGCGCGGCCAAGGCGCACACGCTGTCGCTCCTCCTGGTGCTCTGGGGGCTCGTGCTCGGCTCGCTCGAGGTGCTCCCGCGCATCGGCTACGCGAAACCCGATGCGCGGCATCCCGGCACGTGGTCGTGCGCCCAGACGCCCATCTCCCAGGCGAATCCCGCGCCCATCAAGTAGCGGCCGTCGGCAATCCGACCCACGGCCGCCCTCTCACTTCCGCGACCACCCGGAATAGGTTGATGGGGTAGCGGAGTGACAGGCCTGATTCGTTCGCACCCAACGAGATCATGAAAACGTTCAAGAACTTCATCGGCGGCCAGTGGGTCCCGCCGGTCAGCGGCGAGTACTTCGAGAACCGGAATCCCGCGGATCTGACCGACACGGTCGGGCGCTTTCCACTGTCCGGCTCGGCCGACGTGGAGAACGCGGTCGCGTCCGCGCAGCGCGGCTTCGAGCTCTGGCGCAAGACGCCGGCGCCCGTGCGCGGCGACGTGATGCGCCGCATCGGCGACCTGATGGTGCAGCGCAAGGAAGAGATCGCCGACCTCATGACGCGCGAGATGGGGAAGCCCCTCGCCGAAACGCGCGGCGACGTGCAGGAAGGCATCGACACGGCGTACTACGCGGCGAGTGAGGGACGCCGCCTGTTCGGCAAGACCGTGCCGAGCGAGCTCCGGAACAAGTGGGCGATGAGCTTCCGCCGGCCGATCGGCGTGTGCGGTATCATCACGCCGTTCAACTTCCCGATGGCGATCCCCACGTGGAAGATGTTCCCGGCGCTCCTCTGCGGAAACGCGTGCATCTTCAAGCCGGCCGAAGACGTGCCGCACACCGGCGCTGTGCTCGTCGAGATCATGCTCGAGGCGGGGCTCCCGCCCGAGGTGATCCAGCTCGTGCACGGGCTCGGCGAGTCGGTGGGCGCGGCCATCGTGAACCATCCGCTCATTCCGGTCATCTCATTTACGGGATCGACTGACACGGGGCGGATCGTGGGCGAAGTCT
>DASZUN010000016.1:0-8054 GCA_035547615.1 Gemmatimonadaceae bacterium
CGGTTGAACTGGACCATCACCTTGCGCATCTGCCCGTTGATCGGGAGATCCACGAGGATGTTCTCGTTCACGCCGTCGTAATCCCACTCGTTGTGCGGCGTGAACACGAACGCCCACCTGGCCATGCCGTCGTCGGCGTTCTCGCCGCGCACGGGCCTGTTCTACGTGACGACGCAGAACATCTGCATGGACTACAAGGGCAACGTCGCGAGCTACATCGCGGGCACGCCGTACTGGGGCGCGCACATGACGCGGCACGTGGGCCCGGGCGGCAACTACGGCGAGTTCATCGCCTACAACGCGGCTACGGGCGAGAAGGTCTGGGGCGACAAGGAGCCGTTCCTCACCTACAGCGGGGCGATGGTCACCGCGGGCGACGTCGCGTTCTACGGCACCGTCGACGGCTGGTTCCGCGCGGTCGATGCGAGAACTGGCAAGATGCTGTGGTCGCGGAAGCTCGGCTCCGGCATCATCAGCGCGCCGATGGCCTATCGCGGCCCCGACGGGCACGAGTACATCGCCATCGCGACCGGCGTCGGCGGCGGCGCCATGGTCACGGCGAGCCAGCCCGGATTCCCGCCGCGCGGCAGCACGTACTACGTGTTCACGCTCGGGCAGAACATTCCGGCGCAGCCGCCGCAGAACACGGGCGGCCAGGGCGGCGCGCCGAAGAAACAGGGAGGGAAGCCGTGATGCCTCGATTCGGACGCGTGGCGGCGGCGCTCGGCGTGGCGTGCCTCGTCCTCGCCGGCTGCCGCGATACCCAGGATGCGCGCGGCGGCGACGCCGGCGACGTGCAGCTTCCCGAAGGATCCCAGACCGTCGCCGCGGCGACCGACACCACGGGGCTGCCGACGGAAGGCGCGCTGTCGCGCGTGGCCATCGGCGATCTCGCCGGCATCGGCAACAACTCGCTCGACATGGTGGTGAACAGCCCCTACGCGGGCAATGCGGGCGCGATCGCGAAGGGGCACGAGCTCTTCGTCAACATGAATTGCGCCGGCTGTCACGGGTACGATCTCAAGGGCGGCATGGGCCCGGACCTGACCGACACGTACTGGCGCTACGGCGGCGCGCCGGCCGACATCTACAAGTCGATCTTCGAGGGGCGGCCGCAGGGCATGCCGGCGTGGGGTCGGGCGATTCCCGCCTCGGACATCTGGAAGGTCGTCGCGTACATCGAGGCGCAGGGCGGCGCGTTCCCTGGACGTCTCGCGGATGCCGCGCGGCAGGGCGACCTCGGCGACATGGACACGAGCTCCGGCAGCACGCTCAAGGGGCGGCAGAATGTCCACTGAGCGCGGAGCGCGCCCCGCTCGGTTCTCGTTCGCGCTCGCGCTCGCCGTCGCCTGCGCCGCGCTCGCGGGGTGCAACGGCACGACTTCGTACATGGACGCCACCGGCATGGCGGGCCACGAGGAAGCGACGCTCGGCTGGTGGCTCACCGGCGTGTCGTGCTTCGTCGTGTTGTTCGTGGCCGTCGCCGTGCTGTGGGGCATCGCGCGGCACTGGGGCGAGCACAACGAGCCCGGCGCGAGCGAGACCCACACGGAGCGGGTTCAGATTCGGTCGGGGCTGAGCTGGATCTACGTCGGCGTGGCGGTGTCGCTCGCGATCCTGCTCGTGACGTTCGGCGGAACGATGGTGACGCTCAACGCGGCGAGCCATCCGCCGATCGAGCCGTCGCTGGTGATGGACGTGACCGGCCACCAGTGGTGGTGGGAGATCCGCTACGAGGATCCCAAGCACCCCGAGCTCGACTTCGTCACGGCGAACGAGGTGCACCTGCCGGTCGGACAGCCGGTGCGCGTGCGGCTGCACAGCGCGGACGTGATCCACAGCTTCTGGCTGCCGCAGATCGCCGGCAAGACCGACGTGATCCCGGGGCAGACGAACGAGATGTGGGTCGAGGCGAAGACGCCAGGCGTGACGCGCGGCGAATGCGCCGAGTACTGCGGGATGGAGCACGCGTTCATGGACATGCCGGTCGTCGCCGAGTCGCCGGCGGACTTCAACGCGTGGGCGCAGGGGCGGCGCGCCGCGGCGCCGGCGCCGGTGACGCCGGAGCAGCAGGCCGGCGAGGTGGTGTTCACGCGATCGTGCGGCGCCTGTCACGCGATCGCCGGCACCAACGCGCTCGGCCGGTACGGGCCGGATCTCACGCATCTCGCGTCGCGGCCGTTCATCGGCGCGGGCGTGCTGGCGAACACGCCGGGGAACCTGATGCGCTGGATCGAGCACGCGCCCGACGTGAAGGAAGGCACGCGCATGCCGGAGATCCCGCTCGACGGGAACGAGCTGCGCGACGTGGTCGCGTATCTGCAGACGCTCCGCTAACCGGGAGGCCCATCGTGGCAGCCGCACCCGCAGTCGATACCCCGACCCTGCACCTGCTCGAGACGACGTGGGAAACGCCGCGCGGCTGGCGCGGCACGCTGACCAGCGTCGACCATAAGACGATTGGTATTCGATATCTGGTAACGTCGATCGTCTTCCTGGTGCTCGGCGGGATCGAGGCGCTGGCGATGCGCTCGCAGCTGGCCGTGAGCAACAACCATCTGCTCTCGGCCGAAGCGTACAACCAGATGTTCAGCATGCACGGCGTGACGATGATCTTCCTCTACGCCGCGCCGGTGCTGTCCGGGTTCAGCAACTACCTGTGGCCGCTGATGCTCGGCTCGCGCGACATGGCCTACCCGCGCCTCAACGCGCTGTCGTACTGGCTGTTCCTCGTCGCGGGCATCTTCCTCTACACGAGCGTCCCGCTCGGCGCGATGCCGAACGCGGGCTGGTTCGACTACGTGCCGTACGCCGAGCGTGCGTTCAACGGCGGGATGAACATCGATTTCTACGCGCTGACCGTGCTGCTGCTCGCCGTGTCGACCACGGTGGGCTCGATCAACTTCGTGACGACGCTGTTCAAGACGCGCGCGCCGGGGATGTCGCTCAATCGCATCCCGATCATCGTCTGGGGCACGCTCACCGCGTCGGTGTCGAATCTCTTCGCGCTGCCCGCGCTCAGCGCGGCGGCGATCATGCTCTTCCTCGACCGCAACTTCGGCACGCGTTTCTTCGACGCGAGCGCGGGCGGACATCCGCTGCTCTGGCAGCACCTGTTCTGGATGTTCGGCCACCCGTGGGTGTACATCGTCGTGCTCCCGGCGATGGGCATCGTCTCCGACGCGCTGCCCACGTTCTGCCGGCGCCCGCTCGTCGGCTACACGCTCGTCGCGCTCGCCACGGTGACGACGGGCATCATCGGGTTCGGCGTGTGGCTGCACCACATGTTCGCCACCGGCATTCCGCCGCTCGCGCTCGCGTTCTTCGGCGGGGCGAGCATCATCATCACCATCCCGAGCGCGGTCGCGATCTTCTCGTGGCTCGCCACGTTCTGGTACGGGCGCCCGTGGTATCCCGCGGCCATGAAGTTCATGCTCGGCTTCATCGTGCTGTTCGTGATCGGCGGCGTGTCCGGCGTGATGACGGCCGCGGTGCCGTTCGACTGGCAGCTCACCGACAGCTACTTCGTCGTCGCGCACCTGCACTACGTGCTGGTCGGCATCAACGTGTTCCCGGTGATGGCGGGGATCTACTACTGGTTCCCGAAGATGACCGGGCGCATGATGCACGAGCGGCTCGGCACGTGGAATTTCTGGACCCTGTTCATCGGCGCGAACCTCGTGTTCTTCCCGATGCACATTCTCGGCATGATGGGCATGCCGCGCCGCGTCTACACGTACCAGGCCGGGCTCGGCTGGACGGCGATGAACTTCATCGAGACGATCGGCGCGTTCCTGTTCGCCGCCGGCATCGTGCTGTTCATCGTGAACGTGTGGATGTCGCGCCGCGGCGGCCGGCCGGCGGGCGCCAATCCGTGGGACGCGCCGACGCTCGAGTGGAGCGTGCCGTCGCCGCCGCCGGCGTACAACTTCGCGGTGCTGCCGGAGATCGCGAGCCGGCATCCGCTGTGGGAAGATCGGCTGGCCGAGGGCTCGGGCCGCTCGATTCTCGCCAAGGGCCCCGTGCTCGCCGAGGGGCGCGAGACGCTCTCGACGACGCCGCTCGACGCGGAACCGACGGCGATCATGCGCATGCCGGAAGACAGCTACGCGCCGCTGGTGCTCGCGATCGGCGTCGGCGTGATCGCGTATGGGCTGCTCTTCCATCTCCTTTGGCTCGCCGGACTCGGCGCGATCGGCACAGCGATCGCCGCGATCGCCTGGCTCTGGCCGGACGAGGCCACCGCCTACGAGGGTACGACATCAACCGAGTTCGGCGAGCTCCCGGTGGGCGCGAGCGGGCGGCACAGCGTGGGCTGGTGGGGGATCGTCGGCGTGATCGCGACCGAGGGCGCGTTCTTCGCCTATCTCCTGTTCAGCTATTTCTATCTCTCGTCGATGTCGACCAATCCGTGGCCGGCCAAGGCGCCGCAGCTCGGCCTGCCGATTCTCAACACGTGCATCCTCGTGCTGAGCAGCGTCGCGGTCGCGTGGGGCGAGCTCGGGATCCGGCAGGGCAAGACGCGCCGGCTGCGCTGGGGCGTGGGGCTCGGGATCATCCTCGGCGCGGTGTTCCTCATCCTGCAGGGTGTCGAGTACAGCCGCGAGCACCTCTCCGGCACGCACGACGCCTACGGCTCGCTCTTCTACACGATCACCGGCTTCCACGGCGCGCACGTGTTCGTGGGGCTGATCATGCTGTGCGTCGTGCTGGTGCGCGCGCTCAAGCAGCATTTTGCGACGGGACGCCACGAGGCGGTCACGAACGCGGCCGCGTACTGGCACTTCGTGGACGTGGTCTGGCTCTGTGTGTTCACGTCCCTCTACATCACACCACACCTCAGATGAGCAGCAGCGCGACGATGAGCAACCGGGCCGCGTCAGCCGGCCACCCCGCACCGGCGCGCGGCGCCGTGCGCGGCGCGGCGCTCTGGTTCGGCATCTTCGGCGGCCCGGCGGCGTGGAGCGTGCAGACGCTCGTGAACCTGCCGGTCGCGTCGCACGGGTGCTTTCCGCGCATGGATCCGCTCCACTCGCCGGTCACGTCGGTGCGCGGGATCGCGTTCTTCGTCAGCATCGGCGCGATCGTCGTCTGCCTGCTCGCGGGCGCCGTCGCCGGCCGCTCGTGGTCGCGGAGCCGCGCCGAGCATCACCGCGCCACCGGGCAGGCGAGCGAGCACGAGCCGAGCACGGCGGCGATGGAAACCGGGGAAGGGCGGACGCGGTTCATGGCGCTGTGCGGAATCCTCACGAGCATGATCTTTCTGGTATTAGCGATCGTGCATACTGCGTCCATACTCTGGCTCGTCCCGTGCGCCGGATGAACGGCGAACGGCGCAACGGAGCGGCGAACGGCGCAAAGAACTACCGGCGCCAACTTCCAAACGACGCTGACTTCCAAACGGCGCCAACTTCCAAACTACGCCAACTTCCAAACGGCGCAGACTTCCAAACGGCGCTGCCTGGCGGCAGACCCGTAGCGCCGCAAACAACGAACGGCGCAACGGCTTACTGCGGGCGCGGCGTAGCGCGCAACGCGCGCCGCCGCGGCCGTCCCTGGTCACGCCGTGCGGGTGCGCCGTTCGCCCACGCAGTTAGCATCTCGCCGTTCGCCCCGCGCCTTCTGCCTTTTGCGCAGGTACGGGTCTGCCGAACCGCGCAGCGTGTTCGTGCCGCGCCGTTTGGAAGTTCGCGCCGTTTGGGAGTTCGCGCCGTTCGGAAGTCAGCGCCGTTTGGAAGTCAGCGATGTTTGGAAGTTGGCGCGGTTAGCTGTTTGCGCCGTCAGCCGCTCCGTTGCGCCGTTCGCCCTTCCGAGAGCAGCTCGTTGACGATTGGTATGGTGCGTGTTCCGTACAGTTCGATGCTCCGCATGGCGGCGTCGTGCGCCATCGGCCCGGAGGTGTACTTGAGATCGAATCGCGCCACGCCGAGCGCTTGCACCGCCGCCGCGATCTTCCGCGCGACGGTTTCCGGAGAGCCCACGTAGAGCGATCCGGCTTCGATCTCGCGCGTGAATTCGGCCGCGCTCGTCGGCCCCCAGCCGCGTTCGCGGCCGATGCGGTCGCGCATCTCGCGCCACGCGGGCCAGAGTTCTTCCTTTGCCTGTTGATCGGTGGGCGCGATGTGCCCCGGCGAGTGCATGCCGATCGGGAGCTGCGGTTTCCCGAGCTTCTCGAGCGCCTGATGGTAGAGCTGCACGTACGGCTGGAACCGCCGCGGATCGCCGCCGATGATCGCGAGCATGAGCGGGAAGCCGTGTCGCGCCGCGCGCACCACCGACTCGGGGCTGCCGCCCACGCCGATCCACGTCGTGAGCGTGCTTGACTCGGTGGGCGGGAAGATGCGCTGGTCGGTGAGCGGCGCGCGTGTGGCGCCGCTCCGGCCGCTCCACGTGATCGGCTCGCCCGCGCGCGTGCGCTCGAGAATCGTCGCGTAGAGATCGAGCTTGTCCTCGAACAGCGCCTCGTAGTCGTCGAGGCTGAAGCCGAACAGCGGGAAGGACTCGATGAACGAGCCGCGTCCGAGGATCACCTCGGCGCGGCCGTTCGAGATCGCGTCGAGCGTGGCGAAGCGCTCGAACACGCGCACCGGGTCGTCGGAACTGAGTACCGTCACGGCGGAGCCGAGTCGGATCTGCTTCGTCTGGCCGGCGATCGCGGCGAGCACGACGTCCGGTGCCGAGATCGAGAAATCGGCGCGATGGTGTTCGCCGAGTCCGATGAAGTACGCGCCGACCTGGTCGGCGAGCACCGCTTCGTCCACGACGTCGCGGAGCACCTGTGCGTGCGGCCGCGGATCCCCCTGCGCGTCGCGCGTGATGTCGCCGAAGGTGTCGAGGCCGAGTTCGATGTGGGTCATGGCGCCAGTCGTGGGTGATGCGCCGAAAGATGCCTCACCCGACAAGCGCCACGCCGCCTACTGATACTGGATGTACAGCGGCTTCGGCCAGAGCTGCAGCACCTCGAAGGGCATCAGGATCGGTCGCCCGGGCGCGGCGTCCTGCTTGAAGAAGATCTTGAAGCCCGTGTACTCCACCGGGTCGACGTCGATGTAGTCGCGATATGACTCGAACTTCTGCCACGGCGGCCCGAATCCATCCATGTCCATCACGATCTGCACGCGCGGATCGACCTCGATCTGCGACGCGTGCATCACCATCTCCGTCCGGAAGCGGTGAATCACGAGCACCTTGGGCGGCAGGTGATTCGTGGTGACGAGCTGCCGGAGCTGCTCCGCTGCCCAGTTCACGTCCTTCGCGTCCATCTGTCCAATCTTCTTCCCGGGCACGATCCCTTCGCGACCGTAGTGCATGTAGAACTCGGGATCGATCGCGAGGTGCACGTCGGGACGCGCGAGGAACGGCATGAGTCGCGGGAGCTCCTGCTGGATCGTGCTCCATCCCACCTGCACGTCGAGAAAGAGCAGGGCGTGCTTGCGCTGCGCCCAGCCGTACACCTTTTCGATGAGCGTCGTATCCATGCGCAGGCGATACTTGCCGTCGCGGCCGGGACCGCCCTGCGCCACGACGGTGATCAACTGCAGCGCCGGCACCACAGGTGTGGACGGATCCGCGCGCTGCCATGCCGCGACGGCGGTGTCCAGCTTCGCCAGCATCTCGTCGACGGGATATTGGCCGAGTACGCCCATGCCCTTCGCGAGCGGATTCCCGTAGAACGCGACGATGCGGTGGCCGGGCAGCACGGAGCCGGGAAGCGGTGCGGGCGGCGTGGGCCACTTGGCCATCATCCGCCGGCCGACGGCCACCGCGGACGCGAACGACGACAGGTCGTGCTTCGACCGCCCCGGCATCAGGTGCGGACCCGTGGTGTCCGCTGGCATCGGGGCATGCGTCGCGGCCCCCGGTGCGGCGGGCTTCTCCGGCGCGCTCGTCGCGGTCGACCGTGACCCGCTCGTCGCCGTTGCGGTCGCCGTACTGCCCGTGCGCGATGGCGTCGGCGCGTTCCGTACAGAATCTGGAAGGGGAGCGCCCGTGCTGTCGGCCGGTTTCGGCGGCGCGGGCTTCGACTGCGCGTCGGGGTTGGCGCACGCGACTAT
>DASZUN010000017.1:0-26469 GCA_035547615.1 Gemmatimonadaceae bacterium
CTCGGGCAGCCAGCTCGACGTGCCGCTCGCGCACTCGTCGTTCGAGACGCCGAACCGCATCGTCGGCGACGTCAGCTACACGCTGCCGACCAAGACGTCGATCTCGGTGATCTACCAGGGCCAGAGCGGCATTCACTTCGCGTACGTCACCAGCACCGACATGAACGGCGACAACCAGTCGCTGAACGATCCGATCTACATCCCGACGGGTCCGAACGATCCGAACGGACCGGTCTTCGTCACGTCGGGTTCGGTGACCGCCTCGCCGGCGCAGCAGGCCGCCGCGTTCGATCAGTTCATCAGCTCGAACTCGTGCCTGAACAGCCAGCGCGGACACATCATGAAGCGCAATAGCTGCGACACGCCGTGGACGAACGAGTTCGACGTCTCGGCGGAGCAGGCGCTCACGACGATTCGCGGCCAGAACCTCAGCCTGCGTCTCGACATCTTCAACTTCGGCAACCTGCTCAACAAGAACTGGGGCCGTCAGATCAGCACCGGCAACTTCAACCCGGTGACGATCTACACGCAGAGCGGTCTGGTGCGCCCGGGCGGCGCGGCGGGCAGCGCGGACCTCACGAACGGCGTGCCGCGCGTGACGTTCGACCCGAGCTTCGACCCGTACAACTACAACAATATCTTCTCGAACTACTCGATGCAGTTGTCCTTCCGCTACTCGTTCTGATAGCGGCGAGTCGTTCGACCGTAGCAGCAGAAAAAGCGCGGGCCCGGAGAGATCCGGGCCCGCGTTCTTCTTTGCCTGTCGCCCCGTTCAGCGCTCGAGCTTGAACCCCGGCACCACGTCCGGCCGCTGTGGCGCGTTGGCGATGATCCAGCCCGTGGCGTACATCCAGTCCGTCATCTTCTGCAGCTTGGGAATCTCGATCCGCTGTGGCTCGTCGCGCGGCGTATGATAATCCGGATGTAAAAGAGTGCTGAACATCACCGCCGGAATGCCCGCGCGCGCGTAGGGCAGATGGTCGCTTCGGAAGTACCAGCCTTCCGGATGCGTCGGCCGATCCCAGATCGTGTCGAGCTTGAAGTGTGTGAGCTCGGCGTTCGCGCGCAGCGCGGCCGCGACGAGCGCGTTCGAGTTCTTGTGCGGCGGCTGCACGCCAAGGATCGCCGCGCTGTCTGGATCGTTGCGACCGATCATGTCGCCGTTGAGCACGGCGATGATCTGCGAGCGCGGCACGGTGGGGTGATTCACGTACCAGCGCGAGCCGAGCAGGCCGCGCTCTTCGGCGCCGTGCCAGATGAAGAGCACCGGGCGCGCCGCGGGATGCTTCACGAACGCGCGCGCGGCGGCGAGCAGCGCCACGCTCACGGAAGCATTGTCGTCGGCGCCGTTCCAGATCGAGTCGCCGTTGACGACGTACCGCGTCCCGTCGTGATCCTGGTGCCCGCTGTACACGACGTACTCGTTGGCGAGCTTGGGATCGGTGCCGCGCACGAGACCGATCACGTTCCCCGAGGGATACGTGAACGTTTCGTTCATCGTGAGCGCGTCGAGTGTCGCGCCGGGCGCGCGCACGGCGTCCAGCATGTCGTGCCGCAGCCAGAACGTGGGAACGGCGCTTACGCCGCCGAATCCGCCGCGGCCGCCACCACGTGGCGGACGGGCCCACGGGCCCGCGGGCGCCCCGGCGGAGTCGATCGCGTAGGCGCCGCGCGAGGTTACCGTGGCCGTCGCGTCGAGCGCCTGCTCGAGAACGGGCGACGCGTCCGAGACGAGGATCGCCGCGGCGGCACCCGCGCGGCCGATCATCGCCGCACGCTGCCGCACGTGGGCCGCGATCGTCGCCTGAAAGTTTCCACGAATCGTGAACTGCTCCGGCGGTTGCACGGGGACCGCGTCGAGCGGCATCGCGACCGCCTTGCCGTGTACGTCGGTGCGCGCGAGCTCGGCGCTGTCCGCCACGTACACGACCGGCAGCGCGAGCTTGTCGTTCGGTGCGTTCAGCACGACGACATCTTTCCACAACGTGAGCGGCTTCCTCCCGATCTCGATTTTGCTGTTCTTGCTGAGCCGCGTGCGCCGCATCGGCCACCACTGAAAGAACGTGCCGTCATCGCCCGCCGGCTCGAGCCCGATCTTCTGCGCCTGCTCCGCCACCCATCCCGTGGCGCGCATCTCGTCGAGCGTTCCCGCCTCGCGCCCGCGCATGGCGTCGCCCGCCATCGCGAACATGTCGCGGCGGAGATCCGCCTGCGTGATCGCGTCGAGTGCGGGCGCGATGGCGTTGCTCGCCGGAGATGGTGCGCTGGACGAGTGCGCGGAGCCGCAGGCCGCCAGTGCGGTCATTCCGAGCGCAGCGAGGAATCTTCTCTCCGATGCGTGTGGCCGGCGTCGCGGCCAGGAGGACAGATCCCTCGACTCCGCCTCGCTTTGCTCGGAGTCGCTCGGGATGACAGGGGAGCTGGTGCTTCCCTCGAAGTCGCTCGCGTTACGCATTTCTCGCCCCCACTCTCGCGCGAATGACCGACTTGATCCCGCCGCGAATGTTGAAGTCACCGACGATCTCCATCCATTTGGGCTGTGCAGCCCTCGACAGATCGTCGAGGATGCGATTGACCGCGCGCTCGTAGAAGATGCCGTCGTCGCGAAAGCTCCAGAGGTACAGCTTCAGGCTCTTGAGCTCGAGACAGACCTCATCCGGGACGTACGTGATGTAGATCGTGCCGAAATCGGGCGCGCCGCCCTTCAGCGCGGCGAGCTCGCTGGCGTCGCTCTCGATCCCGCCGAGCGGACAGAGCGACGTGAACTCCGGGCATTCCATGGCGATCTCGTAGTCGCGGCCCGGATACGGATTGGGGAAGGTCTCGAGAAGTTCTGGCTTTGGCATCGCACAAGAATGCACGACGCCGTTGCGCCGATCAATCACGAGCTCGACTATGTGCGATCGGGCGGACCTTCGCGTTCAAACGCATGAGCCCGCGGAACTGGTCTGGCGTATGCGTGTACCGTTTCGCATATTCGCCTTGGGCCAGCGCAATGCGCTGGTCATCGCCGCCGCGAGAACGGCGTGGCGGCACCGCCCCCCGGCACAGCCCGGGGGGCTCTTTTTTATTCGTGCCGCAACTCAGCCGTCCGCACTCGACCACGGACTACGGACCACGGACGAGCCGTCAGTCGTCCCGCAGCTTCTTCGACATCTCTTCCAGGATCTTGCGCTCGTCACTGGTGAGACTGTCGAGACCGTGCTCCGAGATTTTGTCGAGCACGCGGTTGAGCTCTTCCGCCTTGCCCTCGCGGCGCGCCGAGCGTGGCGCGACGGAGCTCACGCGCTTGGCGACGATCGCCTTGCTCTTCGCCACGATGTCGTCGACTTCGTCGCCGCGTTCACGGCGCGGCATGTTGCGCGGAATCGCGCGCGGTGGCTCGTCGGCATCGGGAAGGTTCGCCACGCGCTGCCGCACCTGATCCATCCCCGGCGACGCGGACATCCGCATCAGCATGTACGCGGCGAGCACGCCGCCCACGTGGGCGAAATAGGCGATGTTGGTGCCGTCCGTCGTCGCCATGATGCCCATGACGAGATTGAACACGAACAGTCCGACGGCGAGCGTGCGCACGTGCATCGGCAGCACGAAGAGCAGGTAGATCTCGTCGTCCGGCCATTGCATCGCGTACGCGGTCATCACGCCGAATACCGCCGCCGACGCGCCGATGAGCAGCCCGGCGCGGATGAACAGCAGCTCGAAGAGCACGCCGCCCAGACCGCACGCGAGGTAGAACCACGTGAACTTCTTCGCGCCCCACACGCGCTCGAGGCGCGGGCCGAAGAGCGAGAGCACGTACATGTTCGCGACCAGGTGCCACAGGCCGACGTGCGCGAACATGTACGTCACCGCGGTCCACGGCTTGACCGGCAATGCGTGATAGTCGAACGCGAGCACGCTCGAGAACTGCTCGTACACCACGAACTGCACGAACATCACCGCGACGCTGATCGCGATGAGGATCTGCACGGCGGTGGCCGGTCTCGGGACTTCCTGCTCGTACGTTGCCGGTTGCGACATGACTGCTATGAAGAGGACCGCTCGAAGCGCTGTGTCTGGAAACTACCCTGTGTAAACGACTGTGGTACTGCGGTTCCGGTCACCTGGGCCGCCTGCTGGCGGGCTCAACGCATTCCCGTTGGCGGCGGGAGCTTCACCACCAGGCGGATGTCGCCATGGAGCGCGCCCGCGCGCTCGAAGAGCGTCATCCAGCGACGGTCCCGATCGAGCGGCGTGCCCGCGCTCGGATGCACCACGATCGCCGTGCGATCGCTGGCACCGTGCGCACGCTCGATCGTGCGCAACAACTGCGCATCGGTCGTGCGCTCGTCGACGTTGATTACCAGCGCGTGCTGCACATCGGCGCCGGCCGCCACCCGGAGCGCCTCACCCGCGCGCTCGGCGTGCGTGTCCAGCATCGGACCGTCGAGCGTCACCTGGACGAGCGTGAGCATGCCCTTGAGCGCGCCGATCTCGCCGGGGCGCTGTCCGTCGCAGTCGAGCATCACCGGCAGCAGGTCGCCGACCTTGTCGAACGCCGCACACAGATACTCCACGTTGGCGAGCGGATCGCGCCCGGAGATCGAGATCGAATGAAACGGCGAGCGCGCCGCGCTCCGCTTCACCTCGTTCGCGAGCGCGTCCGCGGTATACATCGTCGCCGTTTCGGCTTCGGCCGCGAAGCGCACGAAGAGCTGGCGCCGGCCGGCCCAGAGGCCCTGCGCCTGAATTCCCGCGGGAATTCCCGCGAGCGCCGCCGTCGGTCCCGCCGCGTGCAACATCACGATCCTCCGCGCGCGCCGACCGCGAGCCGCACGATGCGGTCGCACAGCTCCGGAAACGCGATGCCGGCCGCGGCGGCCGCTTGGGGCACGAGACTCGTCTGCGTCATGCCGGGAAGAGTGTTCGCCTCGAGACAGTAGAACGTTCCGTCGGCCGCCATGCGGAAATCGATGCGCGCGCATCCGCCCAGCTTGAGCGCGCGAAACGCCTTGCGGGCCTCCTGCTGCACGCGCGCCGTTTCGTCGGCCGACAGCTCGGCGGGAAAGACCTCGGTGGCCATCCCCGCCGTGTACTTGCACTCGTAGTCGTAAATCTCGTGCTTCGGGAGAATTTCGCCAACCGGTAGCGCCTCGCCTCCGAGAATACCTACGGTCAGCTCGCGTCCGGCGATGAACTGCTCGATCATCACCTCGTCGTCGAACTGGAACGCCTCGTCGATCGCCGCGCGGAGCTGGCCGGGCTCCTTCACCACGGAGAGCCCCACCGTCGACCCTTGCTTGGACGGCTTGACGATCACCGGAAACCCAAGTCGCGCACGCACTTCGTTCTCGGTCGCCGGCGCCATGATCCAGTCCGCGGTCGAGACGCCGCCCTGCTTGAACAGCTGCTTGGAGACATCCTTGTCCATCGCGAGCGCACTCCCCAGATGGCCGCTCCCCGTGTACGGCACGCCCGACAAATCGAGCAGCGCCTGGATCGTCCCATCCTCGCCGTATCCCCCGTGCAAGCCGAGAAACACCACGTCCGTGTCGCCGCGACGCGGAATGTTGCTCGCGAGCCGCGGCAGCGCCTCGCGCGCCATCTGCCGCAACGATTCCTCGGAGGGTGGCGCGGTCTTCACCACGGTTCCGCTCGAGAGCGTGCCAAGCTCCTCGTCGCTCATCGGCCCGCGCGCCGGGTCGACGTAGGTGACGGTGTGACCGACCGTCTCCAGCGCGTGGCCACACCGGATGCCAGTCGCCAGTGAAACGTCGCGCTCCGAAGACGTGCCGCCCAGCAATACTGTAATGCGCATGACGCTGCTTATCTCGCCATCAGGTAATTCAGCATATCCGATCGCGTAACGATCCCCTGCACGGCGCCGTTGTCGCGCACGAGCACCGCCGGATTCGACTTCGACAGCAGCTTCGCGACACTGTCCACCGGCTGGTGGATCTCGACGACGGGGAAGGGGCCGTCCATCACCTGGCTCACCGTGGCGTCGAGGATCTTGGTGTCCTCGAGGCTCTTGGCCGACAGCGACCAGTCGCTTACCGAGCCCACGCAGTTCGTCCCATCCATCACCGGAAGCTGCGACACGTCATGCTGCGACATGAGCCGCAGCGCCTGGCGCACCGTTGCGCCCGGCGCGACGCTCACGACCACCGGCGTGTCGCCGTCGTGCCGCGCCTTCGCTTCCAGAACGAACGCAAGCGTCGTGCGATCTGCGTCGAGCAGCTGATTCTCCCGCATCCATTCGTCGTTGTAGAGCTTGGAGAGATACCGCTCGCCGGTGTCCGGCAGCGCCGCGACGACGAGCGCATTCGGATCGTCGATCCGCCGCGCGATGTGCAGCGCGACGTGGGTGATCAGTCCGCTCGAGCCGCCGACGAACAGGCCCTCCTCGCGCGTGAGCCGTCGCGCCATGCCGAATGCTTCCTTGTCGCTCACCGTCATGAAGTCGTCGACGAGGCCCATGTCGAGCGTGCCGGGGACCTTGTCCTGGCCGATCCCTTCGACCTTGTACGGCGCGCCGTCCGGCTTGCTCTCGCCCTTGCTCCGCCACGTTTCAGCGAGGATCGACCCCACCGGATCGCCGGCGACGATCTGGATCTTCGGGTTCTTCTCCTTGAGATAGCGCGCGACACCGGTGATCGTGCCGCCCGTCCCCGCGGCGTAGACGAAGTGCGTGACCTGGCCCTCCGTCTGCTCCCAGATCTCGGGGCCCGTCGTCTCGTAGTGCGCCTGCGGATTCGCGTCGTTGTAGAACTGATTCGCGAGCACGGCGTTCGGCGTTTCGTGCGCGATCCGCTTCGCCATCATCACGTAATTGTCGGGATGATCCGGCGGCACCGCCGTTGGCGTGATGATCACCTCCGCGCCGAACGCCTTGAGCAGCCGCACCTTCTCCTGCGACATCTTGTCCGGCATGGTGAAGATGCACTTGTAGCCCTTGAGCGCCGCCGCGATGGCGAGCCCCACGCCGGTGTTGCCGCTCGTGCCCTCGACCACCGTTCCGCCGGGCTTGAGCCGGCCCTCGCGCTCCGCCTGCTCGATGATCGGGCCGCCGATGCGATCCTTGATCGAGCCGCCGGGATTGAAGAACTCCGCCTTCACGTACACCGGCGTGCGGATCCCGCGCGTCACCTTGTTCAGCCGGATCATCGGCGTCCAGCCGATCGTCTCCAGGACGTCCGCGTAGGGCTTGCGATTGCGTGTCATATGATTTGTTTATTTGTAGAACCGTCATCCCGAGGTCCCGCAAGGACCGAGGGATCGTCTCGCCGGGTCGAGACGCCGACCATGACGCAAGTTTCCTCGCTGCGCTCGGAATGACGGATCGTCGTCATTTCAGCACCGTGTCGCCCGGCAGCGGCTTCGCTTCGGGATGCCGGAAGAACACCGGGAACAACACCGAGGTGGCCACCGGTTCCCCGCGCAGCTTGGCCGGCACGAAGCGCAATGCAGCCGCTCCGCGCACTGCCGCGGAGTCGAACGCGGCGAACGCACTCGGCTCCGCGACCTGGATCGAGTCCGGCGCCACGTGACCGTCGCGGTCGATGAAGAGCCGCAGCGTGACGTTGCCCTGCGCATGTCGCGCATACAGCTCCGCCGGATAGCGAAACGGCAGCTCGGTCGTGACGAGCGCCGGCTGCTCGTCGGGCCTGGGCCCGGGCTCGCGCGGTCGCGCGACCGGCGATGCGTCGCCCCGGCCGCACCCGGCGATCGCGAGCGTCAAGAGCGCCGATGGCAGGGCCGAGCGAAGCATGGTGTAATGTAAGACCGCGGGCCGCCCCACGCGACGGAGCGCCCGCGCTACCGGGCGCGCTTCGCTTCGTCGGCGAGCGAGGCGAGCAGCGTCAGCGCTTCGATCGGCGTCAGCGCGTTCGGGTCGACGGACGCGAGCCGCTCCACGAGCGGGTGGTTGGCCACGAAGAAGCCCAGCTGCTCGTCCGAATGCCCAGCCCGAGGTGCGGAATGACCGGGGCTGTCGCGCCGCGGACCGTGCGCGCCGCCCTCCGCGCTCCGCGCCAGCTGCTCGCCCTCGAGAATCGTCAGGATCTCGCGTGCGCGCGCGATCACCGCGTCGGGCAGCCCGGCCAGGCGGCCCACCTCGATGCCGTACGAACGATCCGCGCCGCCCGGCTGGAGCCGGTGCACGAAGAGGATCTGATCGCCGGCCTCGCGCACCGCCACGTTATAGTTACGAAGTGCTACTAATTCGTCCGCGAGCTGCGTGAGCTCGTGGTAGTGCGTCGCGAATACCGTCTTGCACCCCACGTGCTCGTGCAGGTGCTCGCTCACCGCCCAGGCGATCGACACGCCGTCGTAGGTCGCCGTCCCGCGGCCGATCTCGTCCAGCAGCACGAGACTGTTCGCCGTCGCCGTGTGCAGGATCGCGCTCGTCTCAGACATCTCGACCATGAACGTCGACTGCCCGCGCACGAGATTGTCGCTCGCGCCCACACGCGTGAAGATGCGATCGACCACGCCGACGCGCGCCGAGCTCGCGGGCACGAAGCTCCCCATCTGCGCCATCAGCGCGATCAGCCCGATCTGCCGCAGCACCGTCGACTTGCCGGCCATGTTGGGGCCGGTGAGGATGATCATCCGCGCGTCCCGCGTGAGCGTGAGATCGTTCGGGATGAACTTGTCCCGCGGCATCATCCGTTCGACCACGGGGTGCCGTCCCGCGACGATCTCGAGCTCGTAGCCCTCGACGATCGTCGGGCGCACGTAGCCTTCTCGCGCCGCGACGTCGGCCAGCGCGCTCAACACGTCGAGCTCCGCGATCACGCGCGCGATCCGCTGCAGCCGCGCGACCTCGCCTCCCGCGCGCGCCCGCAGCCGCTCGAACAGCTCGCGCTCGCGCGTCTCGATTCGCTCGGCGGCGGTCAGCACCCGCTCCTCGTGCTCCTTGAGCGCCGGCGTCACGAATCGCTCGCCCGTGGTCACCGTTTGCCGGCGCTGATAGTCCGGCGGAACGAGGTGCAGGTTCGCGTTCGTGACTTCGATGTAGTACCCGAACACCTTGTTGAATCCGACCTTGAGCGACGCGATGCCGGTGCGCGCGCGCTCATCGGCTTGGATCCGGGCGATCGCGTCCTTGCCGCCGTCGCGCAGCTCGCGCAGTGCGTCGAGATCCGCGTCCAGGCCGAGGGCGATCGTCGGCTCGTCGCCGATCGCGAGCGGCGGCCGATCGACGAGCGTGGCGCAGATCTCCGACGCCAGCTCGGCGGCATCGTCCCATCCGGTCACGATCTCACCCAGGCGCCCCGCGCGCGCGAGTTGGCCAAGTGCCGCCGCCACGCCCGGCAGCGCACGGAGCGAGTCGCCGAGCGCGCGGAGCTCGCGCGGCGTGCTGCGTCCGGCGGCGGCCTTCGCCGCGAGGCGCTCGACGTCGCGCACGTCGTCGAGCGCTTCACGCATCGCTTCGCGTGCCACCACGTCCGTCGCGAACTGCGCCACGGCGTCGAGCCGAGCATCGATCGCGGCGCGCTCGGTGAGCGGGGCCAGGATCCACTGTCTGAGCAGGCGAGCACCCATCGGCGTCGCGGTGCGATCGAGCACGGAGAGCAGCGTGCCCTCCACCGCGCCGCCGCGGAGCGACTCCACGAGCTCCAGATTGCGGCGCGTCATCTCGTCGAGCGGCATGACGCCGCCCGGGCGTTCGATGATCGGGCGCGCGAGCTGCGGCAGTCCGGTCGGCTGCAGCTCGCGCAGGTAGCGGAGGAGCGCGCCGGCCGCGGCGATCGCCGCCGCGTCGTTCGTGTCGATGCCCAGCCCGTCGAGCGAGAGCACGCCATACTGCCCCGTGAGGTCGTCGCGCGCGAGCGGCTCGTCGAATTCCCACCCTTCCCGCTCGGTGATCAGGGCCTCGTTGCGCGACGCGGGCAGCGCCACGTTCGAGCCCGCCGCGACGAGGATCTCGCGCGGCGCCAGTCGGGCGAGGATGGGGTCGAGCTCCGCGGCCGACGTGAGGATCAGCCGCACTTCGCCGGTCGACACGTCGGCCGCGGCGATGCCGACACTCGCCGCGCCGGACGCACCGCGCTCGGCGACCGCGCAGATGAAGTTGTTCCGCGCCCCGTCGAGCAGATCGTCGGCGAACGCCACGCCGGGCGTGACGGTCTCGATCACCTCGCGCCGCACCACCCCCTTCGCGACCTTGGGGTCTTCCACCTGCTCGCAGATCGCGACGCGGAAGCCCTGCTGCACCAGCCGCCGCACGTAGTCGCCCGCCGCCTTCACCGGCACGCCGGCCAGCGGCACGTCGGAGGCGCCGCCGTTGTTCCGCGCCGTCAGCGTCAGGCCGAGCACGCGGGACGCTGTTTCAGCATCCTCATAAAACATCTCATAGAACTCGCCCATGCGGAAGAACAGGATCGCGTTCTGGTGGCGACCCTTGATCTCCCGATACTGCTGCATGAGCGGCGTCTGCGTCATCGTGCTCACGTGTCGTCGGGGCCGATCTCGGTCACGAACGCGTCGATCTTCTTCGCGCGGAGCCGCTTTGCCGCGGCGGTCGCCTCGGCGCGCGTGGCGTAGCGTCCGATGCGGACGCGATAGATCCGCGTGCCCGCCACGACACGTGCGTCGAGCTTGCGCGCGTTCAGCTTCTTCGCGAGCCGCTCGGCTTCGGCGCGCGACTTGTACGCGGCGATCTGGAGCGTGTACTTCCCGCGCTTCGCCTTGGCGATCGAGTCCTGGCGCGCCGAATCGCGGCTGGCGGTGGCGCGGTCCGGCGGCAGCGGGAGATTGCCGCCCGGGTTCACGTCGCGCGCGGTGCACCGCGGCGAATAGTACGAGAGCTGATTGCGCTGCTCGATCTCGGCCGCCGGCACTTCCTTGAGCGCGCGGGTGAGCGCCGCGCATCCCCGCGGCAGATCGTTCATGTCGAAGAGCGTGCGCACGAGCAGCATGCTGGCACGCTGCCGGTCCGGGCTGCTCGGGTTCTCCACGAGAAAACGATCGAGGTGCGTGGCGGCGGCCGCGCGTTCCCCGCGCGCAACCTCCAACTGCGCCAGCGCGAGCAGCGCATCTCCGCTGCGCGCCGCGAGGGGATAATCGACCACGATGCGCCGGTAGTCGCGCTCGGCATCCGCCGTGGACGCCGCGAGCGCGGCGCGCCAGTAGAGCGCCTCGGCATACGCCGGCGTGTGCTCCGGCGTGGCGGCGAGCACCGAGTCCACGAGCAGCCGTCCGGCCGCCCCGTTTCCGGCCAGCACGAGCTGGCGCGCGCGCGCGAACACGGCGGAATCGGCGGCGGTGACCTGCTGAGCCCGAACCGGCGACGCGAACAGCGCCATCGTGAGCAAAACCATCGTCAGCGCCGAGCGACGCGTCCTCTCCTTGGTCGTCCCGAGCGACGACGAGCGGGCGCTCTTTCCCCGTGTCATCCCGAGGAGTCGAAGCGGAGCGGAGGCGACGAGGGATCTCCTGTCCCGGCTCCGGCACGCGGTCCGCAACCCCGACGCCAGATTCCTCGACTCGCCACGCGTGCCCGGAATGACGACATTCATATTCCAAATCCCTATCATGCGGCGCGCCGCCTGGACGGCGCGCCGCACATCGTGAGTACCAGAGTGGAGAGCAGCTGCTCGTCGGACGACAAGCGCGTGCCTTTCAGCGCGGCGTCCGCCTCGAGCAGGGCCTCGAGCGCATCGTCGATGTTCCGCGCCGTCCATTGCTCCGACGCTCGCGCGCAGGTCGCGACGAACTCGCCCCACGAGCGGCCCGTGAACACCGACCCCGACTCCTTGAGCAGGTTGAAGAGATCGCCGCTCAGTCGCGACGGGTGCGCACCCCGCTCGCGCGCTGCCTGCGCCCAGCCGGTGACGAGCGTCTGCGCCGTGAGCGCCATGACCATCTGCACCGCGCTCGTCTTGGGCTGCTGCATCACGTTCGGGAGCAATCCGAGCGCGGCCGTCGCATCCCGGCGCGCGACCGCGTCGAGCAAGTCGCCCATCGTTTCGCCCGGCCGCACGCCGACGACCGCCGACACGGCGGCCTCGTTGATCGCGTCGCCGCTCGTGAAGCTCGCGAGCTTGTCGAGCTCGATCCGGAGTTGCGCGAGGTCGGTGCCCGCGGCTTCCTGCAGCAGCATCACCGCACCCTCGGTGATGGTCGCGCGGAGATCGTGCTCGACGTAATAGACGATCCATTTCGGAATCCGCGCCCCACTCAGCGGCTCGTACTCGATCGCCGTGGTCGACGTGACGAGTCCCTTGTCGACCTTCGCGCCGGACGGCGCCGTGAGCAACAGGAGAAGATCGGGCGCCGGATGCTTCAGGTATTTGTCGAGCATGGCACGCGCATCTTTCTTCAGCGCGCTCACGTCGCGGATCACGACGACGCGGCGCTCGGCCATCATTGGCGGCGTGCTCACGGTCGAGCCGAGCGTCTCGGCGTCCACGTCCGCGCCACGCAGCGTCTCGAAATTGAAGTCGCGCGTCGCCGGATCCACCGCGGCATCGATCACGCGCCGCAGCTCTTCGTCCTTGAGATAGTCGTCGTCGCCGTACAGGTAGTACGCGGGCGCGAAACTTCGCTCCTTGATGGCGGCGCGCAGGACCTTGGCGTCGGCGGCGGGCATCCGCTCAATATACGAACGCGACACTGCCCGGATCAAAAAAACCGACCGGGCCGCGGTCGGTTCAGGAACTATCGTGTCTCGTCCACGTCGTGGAACTCGAGACTCGCGAATCGCACCGGCGCCTGTCCGACCATGAGCACGGCCGGCCACACCGGCATGCCGGTCGACACGGACGCGACGAACGCCGCATTCGCGATCGGTGCCGGCGTGCTGTCGACCGCCTGCGCCACGGCAGCGGCGGGCGGGCTCACCGACTCGGGCGCGAAGTAGTGCGTCGTCTCCATGGCGAGATATGCGACCGCCGCCAGACTCGCCGCGAGCGCCGCAAAGCTGCCGACCGCGGTGAGATGTGGCCGCGGCGACACGACGTCGACGCGCGCCGCCGGTCCGAGCGCTTCCAGACGCGCGTTGAGCCGCACCATGAAATCCGGCGACGGCTCGACGGGCGGCAGATTGCGAACCAGCAGCAGGCTGCGGCGAATCGCGGTGTCGTGACGCGAGCAGTTGGAGCACACGATGACGTGCCGCAGCATCCGCTCCATTTCGACGGCGGGCAGCAGGTCGTCGACGAAAGCGACGTGTTTGTTCCGAAACTCGCGACAGTCCATCAGCTACTCTCGATGAAGCACTACTCGGGTCGCCCATGGGTACCCGGCGATCCGGGACCGGTTCCAGAATACCCCCTCGACTGGTGCTTGGCGAGCCAGAGCCTGACTGAACCACAGAGATCGCCGAGGACGCGGAGAAGGTCGCAAAAAGAAAATCCCGGCCGATGTCAGCCGGGACTCTCTGTTGTTGTACCTGGTTCGTCGAACCTGATTTGCTCTGCCTGCCCCCGCCGATTCTCTGTGTCCTCAGCGGCCTCCGCGGCAAAACCTCTCTGGCGCTAGTCGATCTTCGGCTCGATGATCGACGCGAACGCATTTCGCGCGCGGTTCAACCGGGACTTCACCGTCCCGAGGTTGCAGTCGGTGATCTCCGCGATCTCCTCGTACGACTTCCCCTCGAGCTCGCGCAGCACGAACACCTGACGATGGTGTTCCGGCAGCTTCGAGACGGTCTCTTCGACCAGCTCGCGCAGGTGCCGCTTGCGGTACATGTCGTCCGGACGCGCCGTGCTGTCCTCGAATTGCAGAGGACGGTCTTCGTCCTCCCAGTTGCCGCGGATCGTCTGGAAGAGCACGAGTGGATTGCGCGACCGGTTGCGCAGCTCGTTCTTCGCCAGGTTGGACGCGATCGTGTACACCCACGTCGAGAACTTCTTCGTGCGATCGAACCGGTGGATGTGGCGGTACACGCGGATGAAGACCTCCTGAACGAGATCTTCCGCCTTCTCGCGGTCACCGATCGTGCGATAGATGAAGTTCAACAGCCGCGTCTGGTACCGCTCGACCAGCTCCTGAAAGGCACGCTCTTCGCCGCCCAGGAACGCCGCAACCACTTCCGCGTCGTCCTGCGCGCGCAGCTTCTCTCTCGTCGCCTGCCCAGGCAACGGCGCCCGTTTGATTGCGACCTCAGCCATGATAGCCCGTGCCCCCTCGGCACTGCAGAAGGAAACGATCCGAGAGACTAGACCTGTCTCTCAGTGCTCCGGTTCTCCTATTCCCGGTATGGGGAAAAGGCAGACCGTATGCCCGTTAGACGATGACGGGAACAACCCGTTAAGCCGTTGGTAGGAAATACTTTATCGCGCTCGACGGCAGCGCGTGGCAACACGCGCTGTGTCCACAATCGCGGACAGGACCCCCGAAACGATCGCGCCGACCTGTCTCGTTTTTGACACAGGCCGCCCGTCGAACGTTTGCTCGGTGGAACTAGTGGTTCGCGCGAAATCCGGCGGCGAAGAGCACGCCAAGTGCGGTCTTGGCGTCCGAGATCGACCCTTTCTCGATCAACTGCAACGCGTGGGAAAGGGTCACCGTCTCCACGGTCATGAACTCGTCCGCCTCGTGCTGCGTCTCGCCGCGCGTGAGGCCGGCAGCCAGGAAGAGGTGGATGCGTTCGTCGCTGAAACCCGGCGTCGTGAAGATGGTCGTGAGGAACTCCACGCGGTCCGCGGTACAGCCCGTCTCCTCGCGCAGCTCGCGAATGGCGCAGTCGCGCGGCTCCTCTCCGGGATCCAGGCGCCCTGCCGGAATTTCGTACAAGTACTGCCCCGCCGCGTAGCGGTACTGCTTCAGCAGCAGAATCTGCGGGTCATCGCCGCGCGGATCGCTGAGAAACGGCACGATCGCGCTCGCGCCGGGATGATGGACCATGTCCATCTCCCCAATCGAACCGTCGGGAAATCGGACGGTGTCGGTATCCAGCGTGATGATGCGCCCGGTGTGAACGCGACGGTGGCTGATCTTCCCCGGTTCGACCGTCCTCGGCTCGTCGGCGTTGCTCATGCGATCGGATTCCCCAGGGCGTCGTACGTCGTCACCGGGCCGAAGCCGAGTGCATCGAGCGGGGCGCGAATCGCCTCCGGCGCGCCCACGACGACCATCTGCAGCATGTCGGGATGCAGGTAGGTCTGTGCGGCGTCGAGGATCTGCTCCGCGGAGATGGCCCGCACGTGTTCGCGGTACTTGTCGTAGTAGTCGTCGGGGAGTCCGTGCGTGACGATCACGGACAGCGCCGCCGCGATCGATCCCGTCGTCTCGAAGCGAATCGGAAACACCCCGTCCAGATAGCTCGTCGCGAGCGACAGCTCTTCCGGCGTGACCGGCTCGGCACGAATGCGATCGACCTCGCTCAACACCTCGCGCGCGGCGGCGTCGGTGATGTCCGACTTCACCGCGGTGGACACAGTGAACGGGCCCGCCTGGCGGCGCCACTCGAACGACGAGAACGCACCGTAGGTGTAGCCATGCACCTCGCGCAGATTCAGGTTGATTCGAGAATTGAAAAGTCCGCCCAGGATGGCGTTCATCACGTTCACCGGGAAGAAATCCGGGTGATTGCGCGGGATGCCGACGTGCCCGATGCGGAGCTCCGACTGCGGCGCGTCGCTCTTGGCGATGATGTGCACGGCGCGCTCGCGGCTCCCCGGCAGATCATCGCCCACCACCCGCTGCGGCGCGCCGCCGGTCCAGGAGCCGAGCGTCTCGCGGACGAGCGCCTCCGCGCGATCCGGCGTGATGTCGCCGGCAACGATCACGGTCATGCCGCCCGGCAGATAGCGCGATTCGTAGAAGGCGAGAATCTGGTCGCGGTCGATCGCCTCGACGGATTCGGCGTCGCCGCCTTCGGACTTGGCGTACCGCGATTCCGGCGTGTACACGAAGCGCGAGAACAGCTCGTCCGCCAGGCCGCGCGGTTCGGCTCGCAGCTGAAGCAGCTCCGCAAGGCGCTCGGCCTTGAGGCGCTCCACCTCGCGTTGCCGGAACGCGGGGGTGCGCAGCATCTCGCCGAGGATCGGCATCGCTTCCGCGAGATGCTCGGACATTGCCGTCAGGGTCACCGCCGCGGCATCCCAATCCGCCGAGGAGTCGATGGATGCGCCAAGACGCTCGAAGCGTTCCGTGAACTCGGCGCCGTCGCTCGTCTGCGTTCCCTCGAGCAGCAGCTTGGCCGTGAGCTGCGCGGTGCCCTCGCGCCCTGCCGGATCGCACACGGCGCCGGCGTCGACGAGCACGACCACCGTCACGAGCGGCAGCTTGTGCACGGGTGCCACGACCAGCTCGATGCCGTTCGCGAGGCGGCGTCGCTCGAATCGTGGGAAGTGATACGCGCGCGGCGCTCCCGGCACGGGGCGCCGCGATCCGGACGTCGCGGTTGCGCTCATCGTGCCGCCTCCGCCGCTCCGGAGCCGACCAGCTCACCCGGCGCGTCATCGCGCGGCACGAACAGCAAGCTCGCGCGATTGTCCTCGCCGAGTCGCTCGCGGATGAACGCGTTCACGCTGTCCGTGGTCACGGCGCGGTAGCGGTCGACCTCCTCGTTGATCAATTCGGGATTTCGGAAGTACGTCGCGTAGAGCGACAGCCGGTCCGCACGCTCGCCGGCCTGCTGCATCGAGCTGACGAACATCGTCTGGATGAGCGCGATCGCGCGCTCGACTTCCGCGTCGTCCACGCCGTCGCGCACCAGCGCGTCAACCTCGAAGGCGACTTCCTGCTCCAGTTGCTCGGCCGGGACGCCCGGACGCGCCGTCGCGTCGATGACGAGGAGATCGCTTCCCTTGGCCAGGTCATAGGTGAACGCGGATACGTCCGCCGCAATCTGTCGCTCGCGCATCAGGCGGCGGCGCAGGCGGCTGCCGGCGCGCAACCCGAGAAGCGCTCCGGCGACGCTCGCCGGGAAATACTCCGGCGTGCCGAACGCGGGCGACCGAAACGCGAGAAAGAGTCGCGGCAGCATGACGTCGTCCGGCACGACCTCGCGCTTCCACTGGCCAAACGTGGGCGGGAGCGACATGTCCGGAAGCGGCGGCTTCCCGCGTCCACGCGGGATGTCGCCGAAGTGCTTCTCGATGAGCCGCCGCGCGTCGTCGGGATCCACGTCGCCGGCGAGCGTGATGACGGCGTTGTCGGGCGTATAGTAGATCCTGAAGAACTGCGCGACGTCCTCGAGCGTGGCCGCCTGCAGGTCCTCCATCGAGCCCATCAGAGAATGATGAAATGGATGATCGGGCGGGAAGCAGAGCGCGGTCTGCCGTTCCATCCACGTGCCGTACGGCTGGTTGTCCATCGACCAGCGCCGCTCGTTCATCACGACGTCGCGCTGCGTGTCGAGCTTCTGCTGCGTCATCGCCGGCAGCAGCTTGCCCATGCGGTTCGCCTCGAGCCAGAGCGCGATCTCGAGCTGGTTCGACGGCAGCGTCTCGTAATAGTTGGTCCGCTCCAGCCAGGTGGACCCGTTGAGGGTTCCGCCCGCGCGCTGCACGAGCTCGAAATGCTCGTTCGCCGCGACGTCGGCCGAGCCCTGAAAGAGCATGTGCTCGAACAGATGCGCGAAGCCCGTCCGCCCGGGCGGCTCGTTCGCCGAGCCGACATGATACCAGAGGTTCACCGCGACGATTGGCGCGGTGTGGTCCTCCGAGAGAGTGACGAACAGTCCGTTCGGCAGTTCAAATGATTCGATAGGAATGCGCATTGTTCGTAAATTGCACTGTCCGTTCGGGCACAGGAACCCTGATGGCCTCTCGCAGCGCGATCGTGTGAGCCGGTTGTTCGTTCTGACAGCGGCGACGCTGTTGGTCGTGTATGTCGGGCTGCTGCTGGCGCTCTGGCGATACCAGGAGCGCGTCGTCTTTCAGCCGCCTCGGCGTCCGGGCCTCGGCGACGTATCGGCTCGTCGGGCGTCGTACCACGCACCCGACGGAGTTGCACTGCATGCCTATGTCATCGGCGACTGTGCCCTGGACAACACGTGCCTCCTCGTGTTTCACGGCAACGCCGAAGTGGCACGATGGCTCATCCCGTGGGCCGCGCGCGTTCACGCCGATACCGGCAGCTGCGTGGTGCTCGCCGAATACCGGGGCTACGACGGACTCGCGGGAGTGCCCTCGTACGAGAGCTCCGCGCACGATGCACGTGCGGCGCTCGCCTATGTACGCGATGCGCTCAACGTGGAACCGAGCCGGATCGTCTACTTCGGCCACTCGCTCGGCACGGCAATCGCCGCAGAGCTTGCCGCGGAAATGCCACCGCGTGCTCTCGTCTTGCAATCGCCGTTCTCGTCGGCGCGCGAGATGGCCAAACGCCTGATTCTGCCCGGACTCGGGGCGTTCTGGGGTGCCATTTCCCGCGTGCATTTCGACACGGTCGCGCGGGTGGGATCGCTGTCATGTCCGGTTTTCGTGGCGCACGGCGACCGGGACCTGATCATCCCGGTGCGCATGGGGCGCGCGGTGTTCGACGCGGCGCGCGAGCCGGGCGAATTGCTGATCGTGCGCGGCGCCGGCCACAACGACGTTCCCGAGGTGGGCGGAGCCGAGTACCGGGCGTGGTTTGGCCGCGCCCTTCGCGCGGGCGCCAGCTAGGCGCGGTCGAGCAGGAACGTGACCGGAACCTTGATCGACTCGCCGAGCGTGTACTTCCATGAGACGCGCCAGTTCCGCGAGATCGGGCTCGTCCGAGTCGGCGAGGTGCATGGCGACAAGCCCACGCGGCGCGCGATGACCATCAGCCGAAACATGTGGAACGGATCGCTCACGAGTATGACGCGGCGTGTCGGCTCGGCCTGCATCAGCTCGGCCACGTTCGCGAGCGATTCCGTGGTCGAGCGCCCGGAGTTCTCGATGAGGATCGCGCGAGCGGGAACGCCGTGCTCGATCGCGTACTGCTGCGCAACCGCCGCTTCGCTGATGGTGTCGCGCTGTCCCGTGCCCCCGGTGAAGATGAGCCGCGGCGCGAGACCACTGCGCCACAAGTCGATCGCGTGGTCGAGGCGCGCGCGGAGCACGGGTGACGGACGGCCGAGGTATTGCGCCGCGCCGAGCACCACGATCGCCGATGACGGCTGCGCGGTGTCTCGATGTTCCCACACGATGACCCCGGCCAACGAGGCGATCCACGCACTCAGTGCGAGTGCGCCGAGGAGCCATCCCAGGCGCCACCAGTTCGTTTGTCGTCGGGGAAGCACGGGGTCAGTGACGTCCGTGTGAGGCGAGCCATGAAAGCCGCGCGCCGGGGAGAGCTCGCGCTCGGTATTCAATCATGGGCGCGAAAATAGTAGTTTGCGCGCCATGGACACCACCCCCGCCTTCCCAACGCTCCGCATCGTGTCGCACCCGTTGGTGCAACACAAGCTGAGCATTCTGCGCGACCGCGAGACGCCGACGAAGATCTTCAAGGAGCTCGTGGACGAGATCGCGATGCTGATGGCGTACGAGGCCACGAGCGATCTGGCGCTCGAGGAAGCGGTCGTCGAGACGCCGCTCGAGCGCACGGTCGGCCGCCGCGTCGCCGGCAAGAAGCTCACGCTCGTGCCGATTCTCCGCGCGGGACTCGGCATGGTGGAAGGCATCTATCGGCTCGTCCCGGGGGCGCGTGTCGGTCACATCGGTCTCTATCGCGATCATGACACGCTTCAGCCGGTGGACTACTATTTCAAGGTGCCGAGCGACGCGTCGGAGCGCGATTTCTTCCTGCTGGATCCGATGCTCGCGACCGGCGGCAGCGCGGCGGCAGCCGTGTCATCGCTCAAGCGAGCGGGCGCCACACGCATCCGGTTCATGTGCCTCGTGGCGGCGCCGGAGGGCGTGAAGCGGCTCGCTGATGCGCATCCTGACGTCGTCGTGTACTGCGCCGCGCTCGATCGGGAGTTGAATGAGCACGGGTATATACTCCCCGGTCTCGGCGACGCTGGCGATCGACTCTTCGGGACACGGTAACGCCGCGAGTGGCGGCGTCGGCGTTGTCAGCGTGTGCCTACAGTCCGGTCGCCCGAAGCCAGCAGCGGATCGCGCTGAGCTGAGCTGACACCTCGGGTCGAGGCGTCAGCCAGGCGCTCACCCGAACCACTCGCGCGGACAATCCCGCTGCTGTCGCGCCGCGTCGATCACCCACTGCTGCGTCTGCGGATCCGCGATTTCCGACGGCACTCTGTTGAACCACGCGCCCGAGAGCTTGCCGTCCCCGACGCGGCGCCACAACTCGCCCACGAGATAGGTGAGCACGGCGCGCTCGTCCCGCGCCACACCGTCGAAGCTCTCGAGCGCCTCCTCGAACTTCCACGCCGCCTTGCGCCGGAAGAACCGCTCGGCTTCCACGTCGCCTTCGTCCACACAGCACCACGCCGCTCGCAGCAGCAAGTCGGCCACGTGCCGCGGTTCCATGCCCTGCCACTCCGCCACTTTCGCCGCGGCTTCGTACTTCTCCGATCCCGTGAGCGTTCCGGCGCTGATCGCCGGCGCGAGCTCGTTCCAGACGCGTTCCTTCAGCACTGGTGACACATCGGCTTCTTCGGTGAAGTCGCGATCCGAGCCCGAGTAGCCGCAGCGGTTACACGTGTGAATCAGATACGGCAGCGGCTGCGTGCCCGCGGCGCGCTCGTGAAAGTCCGTCCGCTTGCCGCCGAACGAGTTCGTTGAAACCACCGTTTGCGAGCGAAATCGCGTCTCGCAGATGGGGCATTGGAGTTCGATTTGCTGTAGCGTGGTCATCGGTCCCTCTCCCGCCGTTCATCGTCCCCTGCAACGGGGGAAAAGGGAAATTCCATGCCATGTACCGAAACGCGCGGCTCTTGTTCGCGTATCACGGCACTTGTATCATTCCGCGTCCGCCGAACAAGCGCGCTGCCCTCCCCGCGACACGGTCGATGCTGATCAACCTGCTGCCAGATTTTTTCGCCGTACTCAATAGCACCGACCGCCTCACCGCTTACCAGCGCTACTTCGCCGCCCACCGCCAGATTCTCGAGCCGTACTGGCAGAACTACGTGATCGATCCCGACAGTCCGCACTTCGTGGACATCGCGCGATCGACCGTTGCCGCGGAGCGCACGGATCTTCGCACGATGCTCGAGCGCATCGATGTGGTGTCGCTCGCGCGCAACACCGAGCAGGCGTGCGGAGAGCTGCTCGCCATGGATTGCGACGTCGACGTCGTCCTGATGGTCGGCGTCGGCGCGGCGAATGCCGGTGAGCTGGTCGTGAACGGACGCGGCATCGCGTTCGTGTGCCTCGAGCACTTCACCGGCACGGCCAACCCGCAGACCGATGGTCTCGGCCTGGACCCGGAGCTCGTGCCGCTCTGGCTCGCACACGAGATCGCGCACGTCGTGCGGTACACGTCGCCGACGAGCCGGAGCGAGCTGCGCGAGATCATCAGTGAAGCGGGCGGTTACTACTCGTACTGGGACACGGGCCGCCGCGCCACCCTTCGGGAGCTGCTGATCAACGAGGGGCTCGCGGTCCATACCTCGCGCGCGATCAGTCCCGGGCACGCCGTGTGGGAGTACTTCGGCTACGAGCGCCGGCAGTACGCCGACGTGCGCCAGCTCGAGAGCGTGCTCGCCCGGGCGATGGTCAGTGATCTCGATCGGGCCGGACTCGGGCTGCGCCTCAAGTATCTCTCGGGCGGCATGAGCGACGAGGCACGCACCGTGGATCGGTACGTCATGCCCGAGCGCGGCGGCTACTACCTCGGCGCCCGGATGTGCGAAGCCGCGATCAACTCACACGGTCTCGCCTGGGCAGTCCGCGCCAGCGCCGGCGAGATCGCGGCGATCGCGCAGTCGTCGGTGATGACCGCGTAGCGGCCGTCACTTCCCCACGCAGAAGCGACTGAACACTTCGTCGAGCACGTCCTCGACGTCGACCGCGCCGATCAGGTCCTCGAGTGCGCCGACTGCGGCGCGCAGGTGAACGGCGGCGACGGTCGCCGGCAATTCGCCGCTCGACCACAGCTCGCGAAACGCGAGCACTTCGTCGAGCGCACGGCCGATCGCGTACCGGTGACGCTCGTGCGTGAGAAGGGGCGCATCCATCTCGACCGCCGCGGCGCCCGCGACCAGTCTCGTGACCGTCGTGATCAGCGCGTCCAGCCCCGCGCCCGTTTCGGCGCTCACGGAAACGGCGGCGGCGAATTTGGATCTATCTGGTACTAAATCGCCGCTCTCCGTGTTGAGGTCGGCCTTGGTGCGGACGAGCACGAGCGGCGCCGAGGTCGTGTCCGCGAGGGCCGACGCGATCTCGTCCAGCGATGCGTGGCTGTCCCCGCAGGCGAGCACCACCGCCGCGCGCGCCGCGTACGACGCACTGACCTCGACCCCGAGTCGCTCCACCGGATCGATCGCGTCGCGGATCCCCGCCGTGTCGACCAGGCGCAGCGGCAGCGTCGGCGTGTCGAGCACGGCCTCGATGGCGTCGCGTGTCGTGCCCGGAATGTCGGTGACGATGGCGCGCGCCTCGCCCAGCAGCGCGTTGAACAACGACGACTTGCCGACATTCGGCGCCCCCGCGAGCACCACGAGCGCGCCTTCGCGCACCAGCTCGCCGGCCCGCGACGTCGCGAGCAACGCCTCCAGCGCCCGGACGAGCTCGTCCGCCGCGCTCCGGATGCGCGCGGGCGCGATCGGGCCATCGTCCTCCTCCGGGAAATCGATGTCGTAGGCGATCAGCGCCTCGAGTGCGATCACGCGGTCGCGCAGCGCCAGCACGCGCCGGCTCAGGCCGCCGTCGAGCTGCCGGAGCGCCACCTGCTGGGCGGCTCGCGAGCTTGCATTCACGAGGTCGCCGGTCGCCTCGGCCTGCAGGATGTCGAGCTTGCCGTTCAGGATCGCGCGGCGCGTGAACTCGCCCGGGGCAGCCATCCGCGCCCCTCGGGCAACGAGCGCCGCGACGACCGTCGCCGGCACCACGGCGCCGCCGTGGGTGAGCAGCTCCACCGCATCTTCTCCGGTGAACGAGGCGGGGGCGTCGTACCGCAGCACGACCGATTGGTCCAGCACGGTGCCGCCCGCGTCGCGCACGTGCGTGAGCTGGGCCGTGCGCGGCGTATCGGGCCAGCGGGCGAGCACGCCGCGCGCGATCGCGTGCGCATCGCGACCGGAGAGCCGGATGATCGACAGGGCGCCGCGCCCGGAAGCCGTCGCCTGCGCGACGATCGTATCAGAGAATTCGAATGGGCTCGCGGCGCGTGGCTCGGTCATCGTCGCTCGTCGGCGGGCTCCAGATGCAGCGTCTCGCCAGGCTCGATGATCGTGACCCCGGCGCTCAGGTGATGTGATGCCAGCCGCTCGCGGAGGCGCCGGATCGCGTCGTGCGCCGTGGCCGTGACGTGGCGGAACGTTCCCCAATGATACGGCACCAGCACGCGGGCGCGCAGCCGCTCGAACAGGGCGAGCGCATCCTCGTGCGTGAGATGACCCTTCCGGAAGCCGGGTTTCCACCACGGTGCGTATCCGATCGGCAGGAGGGCGAGATCGAGCTCGCGCCCCGCGCGCCACAGGTGTTGCTCGACCAGCGCGTGGGTGTCGGGCATGAGCGCGGTGTCGCCGGCAAAGAACGCCGTTTCGCCCGCGTCCATGAGGTACATGTTGGCGTCGCTGCGCCAGCGGTCGAAGCCGTAGCGATTGCCCTTGTGCGTCGCCGCGGCGGCGTGCACCGCCACGTTGCCGATGTTGACGCGCTCGCCCGCGGCGAGGTCGGCCGCGGCGTCGAAGCCGAGCCGCCGCAGCCACTTCGCGATCACCGGGGGCGCGAACAGCGGCACATCGCTCGGCAGGCGCTCGAGCGACTCGAACGACAGGTGGTCGGCGTGCGCGTGCGTGAGCAGGATGGCGTCGAGCTTCGGGAGCGCCTCGAGCGCGATGCCCGGGGGCGAGACCCGGGGCAGCACGCGGCCGAGCTTGGGATCGAAATTCGGGTCCGTGAGAATTCTCGCGTTCCCGATCTCGATCAGCAGGGTGGCGTGCCCGATGTACGTGACGTTCATGCGGCCGCGAGACGCGAGATGCGGACCGGCGGCCGCCCTCGCGTCTCTTCGTTCGAGCCTGCTACGATTTTTTCGCGACGGCCGGTTTCGCGGCCGCGGGCGGCGGGCCGACCTTCGCCCGCTCCTTGGCGATGAGCCACTGCTGCGGCAGCGACGCGATGTTCTGCACTGCGTAGTAGAGGTTGAGCCCCGACGCGAGGTTCATGAACATGATCGTGAACATCGCCGGCATCATGTAGCTCATCATCTTCGTCTGCGGGTTCGGCGGCGCCGCGCGCATGCCGATCCACGACAGCAGGAACATCGAGAGGCCCATCACGATCGGAATGATGTAGTACGGATCGCGCAGGGCGAGGTCCGGCAGCCAGAGGAACGGCACGCCGCGGAACTCGATCGTGCTGCGGAACACGAAGTACATCGCGTACAGGATCGGCATCGGCAGGAGCATCGGGAGGCAGCCGAGCATCGGGCTCAGCGGACTCATGCCGTGCGCCTGGTACACCTTCATCAGCGCTTCACGCTGCTTCTCCGGATCGCTCTTGTACTTCTTCTGAAGCTCCGAGAGCTCCGGCTGCAGCCGCTGCATCGCGAGGCTCGTCCGCATCGACTTGACGTAGAGCGGCCAGAGGAGGAACCGGATGACCACGCCGAAGATCACGATCACCCACCCGTAGTTCACACGGATGTTCGCCTTCATCCACAGCAGGACGCGGATGATGATGGTCGTGAACGGCTGGATGATCGGACGGAGGAAGCTCGCGTACGGGTTCACGTTCTCCAGATCGCGGCCCATGGCGTGAAGCACGGGCCAGGATTGCGGGCCGATGTACAGCGTGAACGCGAACTGCCCATTGGTGAGCGGCGTCATCGTCGTGGCGGAGGCGGTGCGCGTGATGCGATTCACGCGCGTGCCGCCGCGCATCCAGATGTCGTGGAACGCACCGCCCTTCGTCATCGTCGGCGGATTGATCAGGCCGACGACCCAGTACTTCGAGCGGGCGACGACCCACTCCATCGAGCCGGTGTCCGCGCGTACCTGCGTGCTGTCCAGCTTGGAGAAGGGCACCGACGTCACGTCGCGCACCGGCTGCTTGTAGCCGTACGCAAAGTTCCGCATGTCGTCGAGCGTGTCCGCCTCGACGGAGCGGAAGTCGTGCGGCAGATCGATGAGCAGCGCGGAGCCCGCCGGTGCGTTCGCGACGGAACCCTGAACCTGCATCGAGTAGCCGTTCGGGCCGGGCCCGTAGCTGATCGTGAGCGCCGGCGCGCTCGACGTGAACGTCGTCGTGCTGCCGGACGTCTGGATCGACATCGCGACGGTGTCGAGCGCGATCGTGTCCCGCCCGAGCACGATGCGATAGTGCAGCAGCGGTCCGCGATCCTGAGCGACGACGACCGTATCGCCGCGACGTCCGGGGCGAAGGTCGACGAAGCTGTCGATCTGCGCACGGACCGGTACCGCGCCCGGGGCAAGCAGCGTGTACTTGGCCCGCGGCGTCACGACCACCGCGGAATCCGCGGCGGGCTTCGGCGCGCCGGTCGCAGCCGGCGGCGCCGCGGCGATGGTTGGCGCAGCGGCCGTCTCGGGAGCGTGCGCAACAGGAGTCGCGGACGCGGACGGTGTGGGCGTCGCCGATGCGGCGACGGCGGTCGTATCCGGGCGCGCGGTGGTCGCGTGGCGCGCCGAGGGGAAGAGCATCGGCGTGACGACGAGAACGATCGCCATCAGCACGAGCGCGAGGATGGTGCGTCTATCCATGCAGGACTGGGGAGTCGCTAGGGAACGGGATCGTAGCCGCCAGGTCGGAACGGATGGCAGCGAAGGATGCGACGAATCGCGAGCCAGCTACCACGCAGCGCTCCGTGCTTCTCGAGCGCCTCGATGGCATACGCGGAGCAGCTTGGATAATAGCGGCACGACGGGGGCAGGAGTGGGCCGAGCGTGACCTGATACGCGCGAACGAACAGCACGAGGATCGTACGCATCTCAGGAGGCCGTGGTGCCAGCGGACAGGCGACTGCTCACGGTGAGCACATCCGCACGCAACGTGTGGATGTCGGCGTCGTATGCTTCGCGTCGCGCGCGGAACGCGACGTCGCTCGCGTTCGGCAGCGCTCGCATCACCGGCAGAAGCTCGGTGCGTACCAGCTCGCGCAGCCGACGTTTGAGCCGATTGCGTTCGACCGCGGAGTGTCGGTGCAGAGGAACCACGATGCCCACGCGCGGAGTGCCAAGAGGGGAAGCGAGGACCCGGACATCGAGATGCACGGTCCGGATTCGCTTCCCCTCTCGAATGACGGTTTGTAACTCGGTGCCCCGCGTCAGCCGGTTGCGACGCGGAAATCCAAAGCCGTCGTTATGCGCCTGCGTACTTGCTCGGGAGCTTAACGGTGAGGCGCTTGCGGCCCTTCTTGCGGCGGCGGCTGAGAACTTCACGTCCCCACTTGGTCTCCATGCGCGCGCGAAACCCGTGCGTCTTGATGCGGCGCTTGTTGCGAGGACGATACGTCGGCTTACCCATG
>DASZUN010000018.1:0-33800 GCA_035547615.1 Gemmatimonadaceae bacterium
GTTTCAGGAGCACTCCGCTCACGACACTGAAGATCGCCGTCGTCGCCCCGATGCCGAGCGCCAGCGTGAGCGCCGCGATCGCGGCGAACGCCGGCGCCTTGCGCAGTTGTCGCCCCGCGTAGCGAAGATCCTGCACGACGCCGCTCATCCGCTCCCTGAATTCCACTCGCTGCATGTGCGTGACCTCGATCGTGTGACAGTAGTCGCGGAGCTCGTCCACGTCGCCGAATCGGCGCATCGCCTCCGCGTACGCGGCCTCGCGAGAGAACCCGCGCGCCACGAGTCGTTCGACGCGGGTTTCGATGTGAAAGCGCACTTCGTCGTCGAGCTCGCGCAGGATCCGCTCGCGCGTCCTGGGCAGCCGAAACACTCGGCGGATCCCGTCCGGCATGCGCATCGCTCAGGTGCTCTCGAGAATGCGCCCGACCGCCGACGCGTAGCGGCGCCAGGTCGCGGACTCGGCGCGCAGTTGCGCGCGCCCGCGCACGGTGAGCGAGTAGTACTTCGCGCGCCGGTTGTTGTCGGAGTACCCCCACTCCGACTCGATCGCGCCCGATTCCTCCAATCGGTGCAGCGCCTTGTAGAGCGCCGCATCCACGATCACGAGCTCGCCGTCGCCGCGCTGCTCGATCCACTCGGCGATCGCGTAGCCGTGCATCGCGCCCCAGGTAAGCGTCTTGAGCACGAGCACGTCGAGCGTGCCGTGCAGCAGGTCGCTGGCATCACGTGGCATGGTTGGCCGTTCCCCAAACGAGGTTGGTGGAGCACCTACGGGGTCAGACGGCGGAAAGTTCCAGAGGGTTTGAACGGACGGAGAAGTCGACCGGTCGTACCGAATCGACGCGCCTGGCTGTCATTCCGAGCGCAGCGAGGAATCTTGCGTCGTTGTCGAGACCTCGACCCGGTGCCAAGATCCCTCGGTCGCGTTGCTCCCTCGGGATGACATCTCAGCGCCGCCGCGCGTAGATCTCGAACCACGGCGCGGCGTCCGCGCGCCGGTGCGACACCGTGCCCAGCGCGCGCTTGACCATGAGCTCCTCGACGCGCGCCCACCGCCGCGTCCACTCGTCGGCGATCGGGACGAGCACGTCGCCGTACGCGCGCGCCACATCGAACCCGCATTGGCGGAGGAGATCTTCCAATGAAGAGGGCGTGAACCCCGCGCGGTACGGAAAGCTCAGCAGGTTGTTCTGGGCCAGCAGCTCGCGTGCGAGCGCCGCGCGTGGCCCAGCACCGCGCGCAACCGGTGCCCACGCGGCGTAGAACGCGCCGTTCGGCACCCGGATCGCCAGCACGCCGCCGGGATTCAGGACCGCGCGCGACGCGATCACCGCCGCGCGAGGCTCGGCGAGTTGATCGAACGTGTTCCAGATCGCGACCGCATCGAACCGGCGATCGGCGGCGAACGTCTCGAGCGTGCCGTCGTGCACCGCGAACCCGAGCGATCGCGTGAATCGATTGACCGCCGGATTGATGTCGAGCCCCTCGAAGTTGAGCGACTCGGCGCGCGCCGCGGCGAGAAATGCTCCGGCGTAGCTCCCGACTTCCAGTCCGCTCCCGCCGCCGCCCATCACCTCGCGCAGACGAACGGCCTGCGCGCGCTGCGCGTCGAGCTGCGTCTCGTGGAGGGATGCCAGCACGCCATCCGGCGGCACATCGCGCGCGTAAATCTCCGTCAGCTCGAACGTCCGCTCCACGGGATTGCGATACACGGTGCCGCAGTCCACGCAGCGCACCAGCCGGAGCGGCGCGTGTTCCGAGAACGCCACACGGTCGCGCAGCCGCGCGGTCGGCGTC
Organism: Gemmatimonadaceae bacterium; assembly: GCA_035547615.1. Taxonomy (GTDB): domain Bacteria; phylum Gemmatimonadota; class Gemmatimonadetes; order Gemmatimonadales; family Gemmatimonadaceae; genus JAQBQB01. The sequence goes on from DASZUN010000018.1 coordinate 1,798, forward strand.
CCCGGTCGAAGGCGATGCTCGTGAAAGTGCCAGAGCAGCTCCACCTCGCGGCGCACGTCGTCCTGCTCGGCGATCGCGATGGCGTCCGCGTGTCCGCACACGGCGCAGTGAGCTGGTTCATACGAAGGACTCGACACGCTCGGCGCATTGAGCACGAGCAGTGCCGGGCTGTTCTCCGACTTGCGCCGCCAGCGGCGCTCGTGCTTACGTCTACCGCCAGACCCCGAAATTCCCATCCGGAGGCCCGAGTGCTTCGTCCCACCCTGCGCGCCCTGCTGGGTTGCGCACTGCTGTCCGCCTCGCTCGCCGCGCAAGCCGCGCCGCGCGATTCCACCTGGTTTGCCGGCCTGCACTGGCGCGAGATCGGTCCCTACCGCGGCGGCCGGTCCGTCGCCGTCACGGGCAACCCCTCGCGCCCGAACGAATTCTGGATGGGCACACCGGGCGGCGGCGTGTTCAAGTCGATCGACGCCGGCGAATCCTGGGCACCGGTCACCGACAAATATTTCGGCGGCACGATCGGCGCGATCGCGGTGGCACCGTCCGCGCCCGATGTCGTGTACGTGGGCGGCGGCGAGTACCCGATTCGCGGCAATGTCTCGCACGGCGACGGGGTGTGGAAGTCCACCGACGGCGGCAAGACGTGGACGTACATGGGCCTCGCTGAAACGCGGCAGATCGCCGACGTGGTCGTGAACCCCACGAACCCCGATCTCGTCTACGTCGCCGCGCTTGGCCACGTCTGGGCGCCGAATCCGGAGCGCGGCGTCTACCGGTCGAAGGACGGCGGCAGGACCTGGGAAAAAGTTCTCTTTAGAAATGACTCAACGGGCGCCATCGACCTCGTGATGGACCCGAACGATCCGAACGTGCTCTACGCGGGCCTCTGGCAGGCCGGACGCACGCCGTGGCTGCTGTCGTCCGGCGGCAACGGCAGCGGCTTGTTCAAGACCACCGACGGCGGCGATCACTGGACCGAGATCACGCGCAATCCCGGTCTGCCGGCCGGCATCTGGGGCAACATCGGCATCACCGTGTCCGGCGCGAACTCCAATCGCCTGTGGGCGAACATCGAAGCCGACTCCGGCGGCGTGTTCCGCTCCGACGACGGCGGCAAGACCTGGACGCAGATCAACGCCGACCGCGACCTGCGCCAGCGCGCCTGGTACTACACCAAGATTCACGCCGATCCGAAGGACACGAACGTCGTCTACGACAACAACGTGTCGTTCATGAAGTCGACCGACGGCGGCAAGACGTTCAAGGCGGTGCGTGCCACGCATCACGGCGACTCGCACGACCTGTGGATCGATCCGAAGGATCCGAACCGGATGATCGAATCCGACGATGGCGGCGCCGAGGTCACGGTCGACGGCGGCAAGACGTGGACCGACGAGGACTATTCCACCGCGCAGTTCTATCACGTGATCGCAACCAATCACTTCCCGTATCACGTCTGCGGCGCGCAGCAGGACAACACCACGCTCTGCGGACCGAGCCGCGGGTCATTGGACATCTCTGATTGGGTCGAGGCGGGCGGCGGCGAATCGGGCTGGATCGCCTCGCGCGGTGACGACCCCGACATCGTGTACGCGGGCAGCTACGGCAACATGCTCACGCGCAAGGATCTGCGCACCGGCATCACCGTGAACGTGAACCCGTGGCCGGACAACCCGATGGGCCATCCGGCGATGGACCCGAAGTACCGCTTCCAGTGGACGTTCCCGATCATCGTTTCCACGCACAATTCGAACGTGGTCTATGCCGGCTCCAACGTCGTGCACAAGTCCACGAACGGCGGCCGCAGCTGGACGGTGATCTCGCCCGATCTCACCAATCACGATCCCGCCACGCTCGGCAACTCCGGCGGCCCGATCACGAAGGATCAGACGTCGGTCGAATACTACGCCACCGTCTTCGTGATCGAGGAGTCGCCCGTGAGCGCGCAGACGCTCTGGACGGGCTCGGACGACGGCAAGATCTACCTCACGCGGAACGGCGGCGCGAAGTGGACCGACGTCACGCCGAAGGACATGGCCAAGTTCACCCGCGTGTCGAGCATCAGCGCGTCGAAGTTCGGCGCGTGCAGCGCGTACGTCGCCGCGAATCGGTATCAGCTCGACGACGATCGGCCGTACCTCTGGAAGACGACCGACTGCGGCGCGCACTGGACGCGGATCGACGCCGGCATCCCGGCGGACCAGTTCACGCGCGTCGTCCGCGAGGATCCGGCGAAGCGCGGGCTCCTCGTCGCCGGCACCGAGCGCGGCGTGTTCTACTCGCCGGACGACGGCGCGAGCTGGGAGTCCCTGCGCCTGAACCTGCCGATCGTGCCTGTACACGATCTGGTATTCAAGAACGGTGATATCGTCCTCGCCACGCACGGCCGCGGCTTCTATGTCATGGACGACATCTCCACGCTGGAGCAGATGTCCGATGCGGTCGCTGCCAGCAATGCGCACCTGTTCGCGCCGCGCGACCAGTATCGGATCGCCGCCGGCGGCGGCATTCCCGGCCTGGGCGGCAACGGGTCGCCCGAGCCCGTGGACGCGACGCCCGAGAACGCGCCCCGGCACCCGCTCGGGCAGAATCCGCCGAACGGCGTCGTCATTCAGTACTGGCTCGGCAATCCCGGCGGCGCGGTCGGACTCGACTTCCTCGACGCGAGCGGAAAGCTGATCCGCGGCTACTCCAGCAAGGACAGCGTGCGCCGTCCGAGCGGCGACGAGGAAGGATTTCGCGGGCCGCCGCCGGCACCGCCCGTCACGACCAGGCACGGCGTGAACACGTTCGTGTGGAACATGCGCTATCCCGACGCGTCGAGCTTCCCCGGCATGATTCTCTGGGCCGCGAGCGTCACCGGACCGATGGTGCCGCCGGGCACGTACAAGGTTCGCATGACCGTCGACGGCAACGCCGTCGGCACGCAGACGTTCCGGGTGCTCCCCGATCCGCGCATCAAGGCCACGCTCGCCGAGTGGCAGGCGCAGGCCAAGCTCGCGCTGCAGATCCGCGATCGCTTCTCCCAGGCGAACGATGCGGTGAAGGAGATTCGACGCGTGAAGTCCGAGCTCGCCGATCGCCGCGCGAAGATGCCGGCCGCGCAGGGCGGCGCCTACGCGGCGCTCTCGTCCGCCTTCGCCACGGCCCTGACGCAGGTGGAGGACTCACTGTACCAGACGCAGAACCGCAGCGGTGAGGATCCGCTCAACTTTCCGATTCGATTGAACAACCGCATCGGCGCGCTGCTCGGCGTCGTCCAGTCCGCCGACGGCGCACCGACGCGGCAGTCGTATCAGGTCTTCACGATCGTGTCGAAGGAGCTCGACGTGCAGCTCACCAAGCTGCGCCAGCTCATGACCGCGAACCTGCCGAAGATCAACGCGATGCTGAAGGCGGCCGGCGTGAAGGAGATCGAGAGTACGGGGCCGATTGCGTGAGGTGGAGCGTCTCTGGTCGGTGGTCTGAGGTCTGTAGACCACCGGCCACAGACGAGAGACCACGGACTACCCCGGCACCGCCATCCCCATCGCGTGATACCCCTTGTCCACGTACACCGTGCACCCCGTGATCGCGCTCGCGAGCGGTGAGCACAGGAACGCCGTCGCGCGGCCGACTTCGTCCGCGGTCAGCTTGTCCGTGAGCGGCGCGTTGAGCGACACGTAGTCCACCATCTTCTCGATGATGCCGATCGCGCTCGCGGCGCGCGACGCGAGCGGCCCGGCCGAAATCGTGTTCACGCGCACGCCGAACTTGCGGCCGGCCTCGAACGCGAGCGTTCGCGTATCGCTCTCCAGCGCCGCTTTGGCCGAGGACATCCCGCCGCCGTACCCCGGAATCACGCGCTCGCTGGCCATGTACGTGAGCGACGCGAACGCGCCGTGCTCGCGCATCAGCGGACCGAGCCGCTGCACCATCGACACGAGCGAATAGGCGCTCGCGCTCACCGCGCCCAGATAGCCGTTGCGGCTCACCTCGAGCAGCGGCTTCTTGACCTCGGGACCATTCGCCAGCGAGTGCACGACGATATCGAGCGGCCGCTCGCCGAAATCCTCGACGAGGCGGTGCGCCATGCCGTCGATCGAGCAGTCGCCGACCTCCTTGTACCGCTTGCTCGCTCGAACATCCTCCGGGATCTCGCCGTACGAGTCATACAGGGCGTCGAGGGGATAGATCTTCTCGAACGTCAGCAATTCGCCCGACGACAACCGTCGAGACTCGTCCATCTTGCCGCGCTCGAGCAGATTGAGAAAGATGTTGAGGGCAGGTGGCCACGTCCCCACGCAGACGCTGGCGCCGGCTTCGGCCAGCGCCTTCGCAATGGCGAATCCGAATCCCGCGTCGTCGGCTACGCCCGCCACGAGCGCGCGTCGTCCCGTCAGGTCAATGTTGAGCATGGCACCAATTATACAGTAGACCGGCGCATGTCGACCATTCTCTACGTGGACGACGAGGCAGCGATCCAGCGGGCGATTCGCTCCCTGCTCTCGCGCAAAGGGCACACCGTGCTCACGGCCGGCAGCATCGCCGAAGCGCGCGGCGTGCTCGCCGCGAACGCGGTGGACGGCGCGTTGATCGACCTCTGGCTCGGTCCCGAGAGCGGATTCGACCTGCTCGAGTGGATCGACATGCACCAGCCGCACCTCCTGACCCGGGTGGCCGTCGTCACGGGGGAAGTGATCTTCGAGCCCGAAACCCAGCGGATGCTCGATCTGTATCAGCGACCGGTCCTCTCGAAGCCGTTCGACATGACCGAGCTCGAGCGTTTGATAGCCGGGTGGTCCGCGACCTGATCGGCATGCATCGTGAAACGGTCCGACGTCGTGTCCATGCCAGCGCGTGAGCTCAGCTTCCGCCGGACCGGCGACCTGTCCGTCGCCGGGCCGTCGTTCGCGCGCGGTCTCTGGCGCATCGCCGCGGCGGACGTGTCCAGCGGCAATCGGGTCGTGCTCCTGCGCGACGGCCCGGCCACGTTCGATTCGATGATCGATCTCATCGAGAACGCGAGCACGAGCATCGCGCTCGAGAGCTACATCTTCCGCTCCGACGAGGTCGGCCGGCGCTTTGCCGACGCGCTGAGCCGCGCCGCCAAGCGCGGCCTCAACGTCCGCCTGCTCCTCGACTGGATCGGCGCCCGCGGCACCTCGCACCGCTTCATCAAGGACATCCGACGCTCCGGCGTCGAGGTCGCGATCTTCAATCCGTTCGGCCTCCGCCGCTGGCTCGGCGTCGTGCCGCGCGATCACCGCAAGCTCCTCGTCGTGGACGATCGCATCGGCATCACCGGCGGCGTCGGGGTGGGACGCGAGTGGACCACCGGCGTGCAGAAGCTGCATCGCTCCCGCTGGCGCGACACCGCCGTGGTGATCGACGGCCCCGCCGCGCACGACATGACCCGCGCGTTCGAGCACATGTGGCGCCGCACCGCCGGACACGAGCGCCGCGGATCGCATCGGTTCCTGCGCCGCCCAGCGCGCGGCGCGCACCTCGATCCGGCCACCGACACGCCCGCCCTCGTCGGCATCGTGGAGGGGGAGCCGCTCCGCCTCCGCGTCTCGCGCGCGCTGCAGATCCAGGCCATCTCGGCGCACCGGTCCATCTGGATCGCCACGGCGTATTTCACGCCGTCGCCCTCCGAGGTCGAAGCGCTCAACGGCGCCGCACGCGACGGCGTCGATGTGAGAATTCTCGTCCCCAGCCGAAATGACCACCCGTGGATGTCGTTGGTGGCACGGAGATTCTATCGTCGGCTCCTGACCAACGGCGTACGAATCTGGGAATGGCAGGGGGAGATGATGCACGCGAAGACGAGTGTCATCGACGGGCGATGGGTGCGCGTCGGATCGACGGATTTCAATCCGCTGGGTGTCGCGATCAACTACGAGCTCGACGCGGTGATCGAGGACGTGCGCCTCGGCGCCGAGGCCGAGGAGATGTTCCTCGCCGATCTCGAGATCTCGCGCGAGGTGCAGCTCCAGGGCGTCGCGCAGTCATGAGGATTGTCAAATCACTCACCGCCGCGCTCCTCGTCGCGGCGGCCCCGATCGCCCCTGCGCTCGCCCAGGCCGATTCCAGCTTCCACGGCGCGCTCTTCACCTGGCGTGATGCCGTGCTCGCCGGCGCGTTCACGCTCGGCACGATCGCCGCCCGCCCGCTCGACAAGAGCGCCGCGCACGCCATGCAGCAGCCCGCGCCGCAGCGCAACCGCGTGCTGCGCGTCACCGCCGACATCGTCCGCCAGATCGCGGTGCCCGGCGCCGTCGTCATCGGCGGCTCCATGTACGCGGCGGGCCGCCTCGCGAACAACGATCGCCTCGCGGAGCTGGGCCTCTTCGGCACCGAGGCGCTGCTCGTCGGCGGCGGCTCGGCGGACGTGCACAAGCTCGTCTTCGGGCGCGCGCGCCCGTACGTCGACTCGGTCCCCAACCCGGACAACTGGCAGTTGATGCGTGGCTTGCACGGCGGACCCAAATATCAGTCATTTCCCTCAGGGCACTCCGTCGCCGCCTTCGCCGCCGCGGCCGCGGTGAGCTCGGAGGTGAGCCGCTGGTACCCGAACTGGATCTACGCCGTCGGGCCGGCGATGTACGGGGGCGCCACCATGGTGGCACTGTCGCGCATGTACGAAAACCGACACTGGGCGAGCGACGTCATCACCGGCGCCGCCATCGGCACCTTCGCGGGAATCAAGGTCGTCCGCTATCATCGTACGCACCACAACAAGACGTTCGATCGATGGCTCCTCAACGCGTCGGTGAATCCGAAGGACCTGACCCACGTGACGTTTTCGCTGGTGCCGATGCTGCGCTGAGCCGCCGGGTTTCCGCGTGAAACCCGGCATCATCGTCATGACCGAGCTCCGAGGCGCGCTCGCCGAGCGCGTGCGGGCCATCCAGGCGCGCGTCGACCCGCGCATGCTCCGCGAGCTCCCGCCGCACATCACGATCGCCGGTTCCTCCGGCATGGGGCCGATCGCCCCCGATACCTCCGACGAGGCCGTCGCCGAGGCCCTCGCGCGCGTCGCACGCGACACGCCGCCGTTCGACGTTCGCGTACAGCGGCCAAAACAGTTCATGCAGAGCAACGTCGTCGTGATGGAGATCGATCCCAACGGCCCGATCCGCGCCCTGCACGAACGCATCAAGCTCAGCGGATTATCCTACGAGCAGCCGCGATTCACCTTCACGCCCCACCTCACGCTCAGCTTCTATCCGGAACTGTCGCGCGATCGCGTGCGCGGGCTGCTCCGCGAGCGGATCGACGAGCCGATCCGGATCGACGCCATCCAGGCTTATCGTGCCGTCGACCTGACCAGAACGAAAAAGATCTTCGATATGCCGCTGACCGGCGTTCCCACATGACCGCACCATCCTCCTCCGACCACATCCGCGCCACCATCGAAGCCGACTGCGATGCCGCCGTCGGCCGCGCGTTCGTCGCGCTCGCCGCCGAGTACTTCGCGCAGACGCGCAACCGCGACGCGCGCGTGTCCACCCCGCACACGCCGGCCGGCCTCGCCCCGCGCTTCGACGAGCCGCTGCCGCGCGACGAGCACTCGATCGAGTCCGTGATCGAGCGGCTGCGGCACGACGTCGTCCCCGACTGCAATCACCTCTTTCACCCGCGCTACGTCGGCCACCAGGTCTCGGCGCCACTGCCGGCCGCGGTGTGGATGGAATCGCTCATCGCCGCGCTCAATCAGTCGACGGCGGTCTTCGAGATGTCGCCCGTCGGTACGGTGCTCGAGCACCGGGTCGCGCGGTGGTTCTGCGATCTCGCCGGCTTTCCCGCGACGGCGAGCGGCACGCTCACCACCGGCGGCACCGAGGCGACCTTCACCGCGCTGCTCGCGGCGCGCGGCGCCGTGGTGCCCGACGCGTGGACCAACGGTGTGGGCGGCGAGCCGCCCGTGCTCCTGTGCGGCGAGCACGCGCACTATGCCGTGTCGCGCGCCGCGGGCGAGCTCGGGGTCGGCACGCGCAACGTGCTCCCGATCCGCTCGAAGAACTACACGATGGACACCGACGCGCTCCGCGCCGCGCTCCAGTCGCTTGCGCGCGAGGGTCGCCGCATTCTCGCCGTCGTCGCCACCGCGGGCTCCACGGCGACCGGCTCGTTCGATGACCTCGAGACCATCAGCCAGCTCTGCGACACGCACAACGTGTGGCTGCACGTCGACGGCGCGCACGGCGCGTCGGCGCTGTTCTCGGAGCGCCACAAGCACCGGCTGCGCGGCATCGAGCGCGCGCGCTCGATCGCCTGGGATCCGCACAAGATGATGCTCCTGCCGCTCCAGGCCGGCCTCGTGCTCGTGCGCGACGAGCGCGATCTCGACGCCGCGTTCGCGCAGCGCGCGCCGTACCTGTTTCACGGCGAGCAGGGCGAGCGCGCCTGGGATCAGGGCACGCGCAGCTTCCTCTGCTCGCATCGCGCCGACGTGCTCAAGGTCTGGGTGGCGCTGCAGCGCTACGGCGCCGACTTCTTCGGCGCGCTCTACGACCATCTCTGCGGCGTGGCGCACGCGATGTGGGAGCAGATCGAGGCGCGCGACGACTTCGTTGCGCTCCACGAGCCGGAATCCAACATCCTCTGCTTCCGCTACGTCGGCGACGGCTCCATGAACGACGAAGCGCTCGATCAGCTCAACCGCGAGCTGCGCGAGCGCTACAACGTCTCGGGCGAGGGCTGGATCACCGCGACCAATCTCGGCGGCCGCCGCGTGCTGCGTGTGACGATCATGAATCCGCGCACCACGGTGGACGATGTGCGCGCGGTGCTCGACGGCATCGCGGCGCTCGCTTAAAGCGCCTTCTTGATCGCCGCCTCGAGGTCCTGTTTGCCGCCGAGGCCCGTGTACACGACCTTGCCCTGCTTGTTGAACACGACGACGTACGACGTGGCCGGCACGTCGTACTTGTCCGTCGCGTCGCCCTTGATGTCGAAGTACTGATCGCCCGGCAGCCCGTGCTTGGCGACGAACGCCTTCACCCGCGCCGGATTCTCGTTCACCGACACCGCGACGCCCACGAAGCGGATCTTGTCGCCGTACTTCTTCGCCGCCGCCACGAGCGTCGGCTCGAGCTCGGCGCAGTTGGGGCACCACGTGGCCCAGAACTCCATGAGCACCGGCGTCGTGCCGACGTACTGCGACAGGTTCGCCGCCGCGCCGTCGAGACTGGTCACGACCGCGGCGGGCGCCGTGGTGCCGAGCTTCACCCCCAGGTCCTGCGCCTGCGCCGCGCCCGCGGCCACGGTGAGCGCCAGTGCGGCGCCGATCAGCATTCTCATATGACGAGCTGCCCCATTTTGACGAGGTAGTACTCCGCCGCGCCGATCATCAGCAGCGCGAACAACCGCTTGATCCACACCATCCACGTGCCGGCGCGCGGCAGCCGCGCGATCGCGCCCGAGGAGAGTCCGACCACCACCAGGATCGTGCACATGCCGAGCGAGAAGACGAACAGATACACGAAGCCGAGCACCGCGCTCTTGGTCGACGACACCCACGTCAGCACCGCCGCCATCACCGGCGCCGAGCACGGCGCGGCGACGAGCCCCGACATCGCACCCATCGTGAACGCGCCCGAGAGCCGGCCCGCCTGACCCATCGCGCTCGCGCGAGCCAGAATCGCGGTCGGCACCCGCACCGGCAGCACGTCGAGCATGGCGAGCGCCGCCACGAGCAGCAGGTTCGCCATCGCGAAGTACAACCACGGATTGGTACTCACGGTTCCGAACAGCGTTCCCGTGAGCCCGGCGAACAGTCCCAGCGCCGAGTATACCAGCGCCAGGCCGATCACGTAGGAGAGCGTGAGCGCGAGCGGCCGCCACCTGGACCCGCGCGCCGCGACGCCCTCGACCGACGTGCCACCGACGATCGCCGCCGTGATCGGGATCATCGGGTAGATGCACGGCGTCAGACTCGTCAACACGCCCCCGACGAACACCAGCGGGATCGCGTGCAGCGGGCTCGTCGAGAGATTCGGAACGGAGATTTGCACGTGGCCTTGAGGGACGCGGGGAAATCGGCGTCAGCACGACGGAGGGAAAGCTATGACCGCACGCCAGCTACACAGAGTAACGGCCCGGACTGCCAGAACGCTCGCCGTCGCCATCTGGTTCCCGACGATCGCGTGAGGCAGCGCTGCGCCGGGGCCGTGTGTTCACCGCGGACGGCGACGGACGGCGACGGACGGCGACGGACGGCGCGGACGGCGCGGACGGCGCGGACGGCGCGGACGGCGCGGCCGGCGCGGCTGGCGCGGACGGCGCGGCCGGCGCGGACGGCGCGGAAGGCGCGGAAGGCGCGGAAGGCGCGGAAGGCGCGGAAGGCGCGGAAGGCGCGGAAGGCGCGGAGGAACGACGATGACGTCATTCCGAGCGCAGCGAGGAATCTACTGTCCCGGCCGAGATCTCGACCCAGCGAGTAGATCCCTCGACTCCCCTTTCGCTTCGCTCCGGGTCGCTCGGGATGACCGCCGCGCGCGCACGTCGTGCCTCCTTCGCCGTTCCCTCCGCGCGCTCTGTGCCCTCCGCGGTGACAACCACCCCAATAGTTGACAAAGACAACCAATTAGTTGACATTAGCCTTCAAATCGGAGGGCCGATGAGCAGCATCGAACAGCGCGCCGAGGCCGTGCGCGCCTTCAACCGCTTCTACACGCGCCGCATCGGCGCCCTGGGCGAGGGGCACCTCGGCAGCGACTTCTCGCTGACCGAGGTCCGCGTCCTCTACGAGCTCGCGCACCGCGACGCGCCCACCGCCGGCGACATCGCCGAGGGGCTCGGGCTCGACAAAACGTACCTGAGCCGCACGCTGCGCTCGTTCAAGACCCGCGGTCTCCTCCAGGCGAAGCCCGCGTCAGACGACGCGCGCCGCAAGGTGCTCGAGCTCACCGCGAAAGGCCGCCGTGCCTTCGCGCCGCTCGACGACGGTGCGCGCGAGGAGATCGTCCAGATGCTCCGGCCGCTCGCCGCCAGCGAGCAGTCACGGCTCCTCGAGGCGATGCGCTCCATCCGCGGCATTCTGGGCGATCCCGACGCTCAGCCGGACCGCTCGCAGCCGTTCGTCATTCGCCCGCACCGCGCCGGTGACATGGGCTGGGTCGTGCATCGGCACGGCGTCCTGTACTCCGAGGAGTACGGCTGGGACGAGCGCTTCGAGGCGCTGGTCGCCGGCGTGGTGTCGCAGTTCATCAAGGACTTCGATCCCGAGCGCGAACGCTGCTGGATCGCCGAGCGCGATGGCGAGATCGTGGGCTCGATCTTCTGCGTGGCGAAGAACAAGACCACGGCGCAGCTGCGGCTGCTGCTCGTCGAGCCGTCGGCGCGTGGACTCGGGATCGGCGCGCGCCTGGTGGACGAGGTGATCCGTTTCGCGAAACAGGTGGGGTACAAGCGGCTCGAGCTGTGGACACAGCGGAACCTCACGTCGGCGCGGAGGATCTACAAAGCCGCGGGCTTCGAGATCACGGGCACGGAAGGGCACGAGTACTTCGGCGTGCCGCTGCAGGCGGAGTCGTGGGGGATGGAGCTTCGGTAGGTCGGCGACAACGGCGTGTAGGGTCGCTGCTCTGTAGGGTCGCGCGCGCTCGCGCGACGCTGTCGGGTGGTCGCGCTGCGCGCTCCGGGTAGGGTGTAACGGCGGCGCCCACCGTACACACTGCGCCGTCACATCCTCCCGCGACGCGGCGCAGCCGCGGACGCGAACCCTACAGGCGCGCGCAGCGCCGCCGACCCGACAGCCGCGCGTCGCGCGGCGACCCTACACGCCGTTACCTTTCGCCCCCATGGCCCCCCCATCCTTCATCTACGTCATGAAAGACCTGCGCAAGGTCGTCCCGCCCTCGCGGGAGATCTTGCGCGGCATCTGGCTCTCCTTCTACCACGGCGCGAAGATCGGCGTGCTCGGCGCGAACGGCGCCGGCAAATCGTCGCTGCTGCGCATCATGGCCGGCGTCGACACCGATTTTCAGGGTGAAGCGTGGGCCGCCGATGGCACGCGCATCGGCTATCTGCCGCAGGAGCCGCAGCTCGATCCCAACCTCGACGTGAAAGGCAACGTCGAGCTCGCCGTGAAGGCGCAGCGCGATCTGCTCAAGGAGTTCGAGAACATCTCGATGATGTTCGCCGAGCCGATGAGCGACGAGGCGATGGAGAAGCTCCTCGCGCGCCAGGCGCGCGTGCAGGAGCAGATCGACGCGCACGACCTGTGGAATCTCGATAACAAGATCGAGATCGCGATGGACGCGCTGCGGCTGCCCCCGGCCGATGCGGACGTCACGAAGCTCTCAGGCGGTGAACGGCGCCGTGTGGCGCTCTGCCGCGTGCTGCTCGAGGAGCCGGACATGCTGCTCCTCGACGAGCCCACGAACCACCTCGACGCCGAGTCGGTCGCGTGGCTCGAGCGGTACCTGCACGATTTCGCGGGCACCGTCGTCGCGGTCACGCACGATCGCTACTTCCTCGACAACGTCGCCGGCTGGATCCTCGAGCTCGATCGCGGCGCGGGCATCCCCTACGAGGGGAACTACACCTCGTGGCTCGAGCAGAAGAAGACGCGCCTGGCGCAGGAAGAGAAGACGGAATCGGCGCGGCAGCGGACCCTCGAGCGCGAGCTCGAGTGGGTGCGCCTCGCGCCGCGCGCGCGGCAGGCCAAGAACAAGGCGCGCATCCAGAAGTACGAGGAGATGGCGGCGCAGGAGACGGCGGAAAAGATCCTGCAGCACGAGATCGTGATCCCGCCGCCGCCGCGCCTCGGCAACGACGTCGTGATCGCCAACGACATCAAGAAGGCGTTCGGCGACAAGGTGCTCATCGACGGGCTGTCGTTCTCGCTCCCGCGCGGCGGCATCGTCGGCATCATCGGCCCGAATGGCGCCGGCAAGACGACGCTGTTCAAGATGATCGTCGGCCAGGAGACGCCCGATTCGGGGACGATGAAGATCGGCGAGACGGTGCAGATCGCGTACACCGATCAGAACCGCACGCTCGACGGCGACAAGACGGCGTGGCAGGAGATCTCCGGTGGCCAGGAGATGATCATGGTCGGCAGGAAGGAGCTCAACAGCCGCGCCTATCTCTCGAGCTTCAACTTCAAGGGCACCGATCAGCAGAAGAAGGTCGGACAGCTCTCGGGCGGTGAGCGCAACCGGCTGCACCTTGCCAAAACGCTCATGAGCGGCGGGAACCTGCTGCTCCTCGACGAGCCGACGAACGATCTCGACGTCGACACGCTCCGTGCGCTGGAAGACGCGCTCGTCGACTTCGCCGGCTGCGCGGTCGTGATCTCGCACGATCGGTGGTTCCTCGATCGCATCGCCACGCACATCCTCGCCTTCGAGGGGAACAGCGAGGTGGTGTGGCACGAGGGGAACTACCAGTCGTACATCGACGACCTGCACAAGCGGAAAGGCCCCGATGCGGACCAGCCGCACCGCGTCGCGTACAAGAAGCTGGTGCGCGCGTAGCATCAGACGCGGGCATCACGCGCAAGACGGGGGGCCGACGTTTTCGTCGGCCCCCCGAGCACATCCAGACCGGCTCGGCGGATCAGCGGAAGAACGGAACCTCGTTCACCCAGTGGAACATCCCGTGGCGCACGAGCAGATAGCTCGACTCGGGCTGGCGGTGCAGTCGCATCTCGATCGAGTCGGCGCCCACGCGACCGCGCAGCACGAGGTGATCGTGATCGGGCATCGCGTACGCCAACCGGTACGCGGGCGGGAGCCACGCGGGAGGCGGCTCCTTGGGGGGCGCGCTGTCCGCCTTCGGACCGTAGTACTTGATGAGCGTGGCGAGATAGGGCGCTTGCGCCGGCGTCCCGAAGACCGTGTCCGGGATCGAAGGCAGCAGTCGGAGAGCATGCTTCACGCTGTCCACGCGCACGCCGTACGACATGAGGTGGTCGTCCGCCATTCGGACGTATGCCGAGAGCTGCGTCGGGGAAAAACCGCTCATCGCGATGCGCCGCCACCGCGTCCCGTCAGTCACAAGACCCGGCGTGACGACGCCGTTCTTCGCGACCGAGTCCACCTCGAAAATCCCGGCAAGCGCCGGGACGGGGCGCAGAATGCCGAACTGGTGCAGCCCCTGCCATTCGTTGCGAACGTCCTGATAGACGATCCACGCCACGAACAACGTCGCGAGCGCCGCGGCGACTCTCCGGCGATTGGTGCGCTCGATGAGCGGCACGCGGCGCGCCGGCTCGACCGTGCGATTGAACACGAACATGTTCAGGAGACGACGCGCATCGCCCGACGCCAGCACGCACAAGAACAGGAAGAGGTGGAACGAGAAGAGCTTCACGGGAACGTCGAAGCTCATGTTGAGCAGAAACACGTTCGCCATCACGCCCGCGCCGAAGAGCGCGCCCAGCGTCTCGGTGCGGCGGAACAACAGCAGCGTCCCAGCCGCGAATTCGCAGAAGCCGGCGAACATCTCGTATGGGATGGACAGTCCGAGGAACAGCCATCCGTATCCGCCCGGCGACATCTCACCCACGTACTTCGTGAGTCGCAGCGGGTCGAGATGAAAGAATTGATTCGGAAACATCTTGTCGAACGCATAGCTGTACAGCACGACGGTGAGATAGAACCGCAGATACACGCGCCCCCACGCCAATACGCGCGGATACGCGCGTCGGCCGCGGTCGAGCGCCGTCCAGACGCCCGCCGCGATCGCGGCGAGGCCCAGCATCGTGAGCACCTGAATCCAGTCGAACAGTTTGTCGCCGCTGCCGGACTGCTGGAGGTTCACCGGGTGCGACAACGCGAGCACGTGCGCGCCAACCCAGGGCACGATCAACATCCAGCCGGCACGCACCCAGAGACCGATGCGTCCGAGCGACAGATAGTCCAGCGGGAATGGAACGGTGTAGAGCAGTACGTAGGCGACGATGAAGCGAAATCCAACGCGCTGTCCCACGCTCCACGACTCGGTCGGAATTGCCGCGGCCGGCTCGTACGCTACGTCTGGCGTGTACGGTCCACCAATCGGTCTCGTGCCAATGGAGGGAGCAGCCGGCTGGCTCGAGCCAGCGGGTGCTTCGGGCGGCGGCGAATCGGGCATGATCAGTCCTCCGGGCGATGGGGGGCGGGCCTTCGACGCGGACGCGGCTAATCAAACGCTCGTTCACGAACTCGCAAGAGCGGGGCGGGGTGTAGACGCAACGCGGGGGCCGACGTGATCGTCGGCCCCCGCGCTCAACTCAAGGTCGAATGCGACGTCCGGCCCTTTTCACGGCAGCGGCTTTCGCGTCGCCGCGAGATCGGCCTTGAGTCGCGCCACTCCTGCGCCGGCTTCGACGACGTACCCATTCGCCACCTGCAGCATCGCGGGCGTCGGCGGCACGAACGCCATGTCCACCTGACCCGTGATCGCCGAGAGCCACGAGCGGAGCCGCGGCGGATAGACCAGCGCGCCTTCACCGGACTGGATCTTCAGATCCACCAGATCGTCGATGTCGTGATTGAGCTTGTCCAGCGCGGAGCGCGTCTGCGCGTCGGCCTTGCCCGCGTCGACGGCCTTCTGGAGCGAGTCGCGAGCGTCGATCGCCTGATTGAGCGTGAGGTCGAGCTGATTCACCGCATCATGCACGCGCTTGAGCACGTCGAACCGCTGCTGCAGCTCGGCCATCGTCGTGTGCAGGCGCGGATCGAGCTTCACGACGAACGGCTGCTTCAACGTGGTACCGCCGTAGTTCAGCGTTACGTAATACGTGCCTGGCAGCACCTCGGGACCCACCGGCTCGCTCGCCGAGAAGCCCGAGTTGTAGATCCCCTTCACTTCGACCGCGCTCGGATACCGGAGATCCCACTGGAACCGGTTCATGCCCGGTTCGATCGACGTCGCCCGCTCCTCCTGGAGCTGCCGCATCTCCGACGGCATGCGCGACGCGCCCCGCGCTCTGGCGTTCGTGTTCGGGTGCAGCGTGTAGCTGCGGATGAGCTGACCGTTCGCCGTGGTGAAGCTGAGCGTCACGGGCGTGTTGCCCTGATAGTTCGCCGGCACGCGGAAGAACACCGTTGCGCCGGAACCCGGACCAGCCCCCGGACCGCCGCGCCCACTCCGCGCCATCAACCACGCCTGCTGCGGCTTGAACAGCAGCGGCGCATCGGCGGGCGGCTCGGCGCTCTTGAGCTGCTCCAGGAACTGCAGGTCGTCGAGCACATAGAAGCCGCGGCCGAACGTCGCGAGCACGACGGCGTGCTGCTCGGGCTGGATCTCGATGTCGTTCACGCGCACGGCCGGCAGGTTGAGCTTGAGCGGCTGCCACTGCTGCCCGCCGTCGACGCTGAAGTACGCGCTCGCGCTGGTGCCCGCGAACAGCAGGCTGGCGTCGTCGGGGTCCTGCCGCACGCTCTCGACGTACTCGTCGTTCGGCAGGCCGGTGGTCAGCGCCGTCCAGTGCTTGCCGTAATCAGTGGTCTTGAATACGTAGGGTTTAAAGTCGTCCCAGTCGAACCGGCTCGCGGACACGTAGGCCGTGCCCTTCGCCGTGTGCGACGGCTCGATGCAGGTGATCGTGGACCACGTCGGGAGCTCCGGCGGCCGCACCTGGTTCCAGTGCGCGCCCGCGTCGGTCGTCACGTACACCAGGCCGTCGTCGGAGCCCGTCCAGATCTCGCTGTCCGTGAGCGGCGAGAACGCGATCGACGAGATGGTGCCGAACATCTCCTCGCCCGTGACGTCCGCGCTGATCGGTCCGCCCGGCCGCTGCTGCTTGCTCTTGTCGTTCCGCGTGAGGTCGGGGCTGATCACCTTCCAGTGCGTGCCCTCGTCCGTCGTCTCGAACAGGACCTGCGCGCCCATCAGCAGCTCTTTGGGATTGTGCGACGCGAACACCACCGGATGGTGGTTCCAGCCGTAGCGGTATTTGATGTCCGATCCCTGCAGGCCGAACTTGTATTCCGGCCAGGGCGCCACGTTCGTCACCAATCCCGTGCGGCTGTTCTCCCGCCACTCCATGCTGTAGTAGCCGCTGCCGTAGGTGATCCACGGCTGCCCCGGCGTTGGCACGACCCAGCTCATCTCACCGCCCTGCACGGTCTGCCACACGGGCGGCGCGCCCACGCTCGGCGCGGTCACGGAGCTGCGATCCTGCTGCGCACCGTAGATGTGGAACGGGAACTGGTCGTCGAGATTCGCGTGATAGAACTGCCCGGTCGGCTGGTTGTCTTCGGAGCTGAACGACTTTCCACCGTTCAGCGTGACGCCCGCGCCGCCGTCGTTCCCTTCGATGAAGATCTGCGGATTGTTCGGGTTGATCCACAGCACGTGATTGTCGCCGTGAGCGGGGCGAAGCGGGTTCAGTGTTTTGCCGCCGTCGTGCGACACGTACACGCCCACGTTCGGCAGATAGATCGTGTTCGCGTCCTTCGGGTCGACGAACACGTTGCCGTAGTAGAACGCGCGCTGCGTGATGTCCATGCTGTTGTTCACGAGATGCCAGCTCTGGCCGGCATCATCCGACCGGAACAGGCCGCCCGCCTGATCCTTGTACGTCGCCTGCACCAGCGCGTACACCGTGTTCGGGCTGCTCGGCGCCACCGCGATTCCCACCTTGCCGAAGATGCCGGTCGGCAGGCCGGCGCCGTGGGTGATGTTCGCCCAGTGCGCGCCGCCGTCCGTCGTCTTGTAAATGCCGCTGCCAGGGCCGCCGCTCGAGAACGACCAATGGTTGCGCGACATCTGCCACATCGAGGCGTACAGCACGTTGGGATTCGCGGGATCCATCGTCAGCGCGTACGCGCCCGTGCTGTCGTCGACGAACAGAATCTTCTTCCACGTCTTGCCGCCGTCAGTGGTCTTGTAGACACCGCGCTCGGCGTTCGGTGCGAACAGGTGGCCGAGCGCCGCGGCGTACACGACGTCGGGATTGCTGGGATCCACGAGCAGCCATGTGATGATGTGCGTGTCGCCGAGTCCGATGTACTGCCAGGTCTTTCCACCGTCGGTGGACTTGTACATCCCTTCGCCGGTGAGGACGGTGTTGCGCGGCGCCGAGTCGCCGGTGCCGACGTAGATCACGTTCGGATCGGAAGGCGCGATCGCCATCGCGCCGATGTTGCTGGTCTTGAAGTCCTTGTCGGAGATGGGCGTCCAGTTCTGCCCGTAGTCGTCGGTCTTCCAGACGCCGCCACCGGCGGTACCCATATAGAAGACGTTCGGCTGGCTGGCGATGCCGGCGACGGTGGTGACGCGGCCGCCGGTGTACGGGCCCACGCTGCGCCAACGCAGCGCGCTCGTGAGCGGATTCGGTTGGACCGGCGCCGGGGAGGGCGCGGCAAGGCCGAGGGTCAGAGATGCAAGCAGCAGGACGTGTGGCGCTTTCAACATGGCAACTGTTCCTCTGTCAGTGAGCACAACGACGTATCGCGGCCAAACTGTCGCGAACTCCCGGGAGCAGCAAGGTCCTCGCGTGTCCACGCGCCGAGTCTTTGTTGACAGAACAAAAAATCTTGATATATTCATCGCTGTGACCACCGCCACTCGCTCCGCTCGCGACCTGGATCGCGCCGTGATGCTCTTTCACGCGCTCTCCGACGAGACGCGGCTCTCGATCCTCGAGATGCTGCGCGACGGCGAGCGGTGCGTGTGCGAGCTGCAGGACGAGCTCGACGCCGCGCAGTCGCGGCTCTCGTTCCATTTGCGCGTGCTCAAGGAAGCGGGCCTGGTCTCCGATCGGCGCGACGGACGGTGGTCGTACTACACGATCGTGCCGGAGGCGCTGACCGAAGTGCACGACCTCGCGGTCGCGATGCAGCCGAAGAAAGGCGCGCTCCCCGTGGTGCGGGCCGCGTGCTGCCGTTGAGGGTCTTTTTTTCTCACCAACATATCAACTTTTTTTGATCATCAAGAGGCGGCCATGAGCGCCAAGACGGAGCAGGGTTCGACGAAGATGCCCACGACGCTGGACGAGATTCGCGCGACGGTGCAGGCCCGCTACGGCGCGACGGCGAAGCGCGTCACCGAAGGCGCGGGAGCGGCGTGCTGCGCGCCGGGCGACGGATCGAGCGGCTGCTGCGGCTCGACGAGCGAGACGTGGGATCCGATCACGGCCGATCTGTACGACGCCGGCGAAACGGCGGGCCTTCCAGCCGAAGCGCTGCTCGCCTCCCTCGGCTGTGGCAATCCGACCGCGCTCGCCGAGCTCCACGAAGGCGAGGTGGTGCTCGACCTCGGCTCCGGCGGCGGCATCGACGTGCTGCTCTCGGCCAAGCGCGTCGGTCCCACCGGCAAGGCGTACGGGCTCGACATGACCGACGAGATGCTCGACCTCGCGATGGAGAACAAGGAGAAGGCCGGCGCCACGAACGTCGAGTTCCTCAAGGGGCACATCGAATCCATCCCGCTGCCGTCGAAGACGGTCGACGTCATCATCTCGAATTGCGTGATCAACCTCTCGGGCGACAAGCGTAAGGTGCTCGCGGAGGCGTTCCGCGTGCTGAAGCCGGGCGGCCGCTTTGCGGTCAGTGACGTCATCGTGCGCGAAGGGCTTCCGGATGCGGTGAAGGAGAGCATGCCGATGTGGACCGGCTGCGTGGCCGGTGCGCTCGAGGAGCAGGAGTTCATTCGCCTGCTCACCGAGGTCGGCTTCGAGAACGCGAGCATCGAGCCGACCCGCGTCTACACGCGCGACGATGCCGTCGCGTTGCTCCAGGGCACCGGCATCGACCTCGCGCTCGCCGACGACGTGCAGGGCAAGATCATGAGCGCCTTCGTGCGCGCGACCAAGCCGGGTGCCGCCGATGCCCGGTCCACGAAGCCGCGGCGTGCGCTCGCGTCGCTCGGCGCCGCCGCGTCCACGCGGGACTGCGGCTGCGACGACGGCTGCTGCCGCTGACAACGATTAGAGACTACTTATATGCCGACCGTCAGTCCCGCCGCCGAAGTCCGCGCCGCGCGGCCGAGCGATCTCGCCGCGATCGAGGCGCTGCTCACCGCGAGCGATCTCCCGCTCGACGGCGTGCGTGAAGCGCTGCCGACGTTCGTCGTCGCGCAGTCCGACGGCGAGATCGTCGGCGTGGCCGGGCTGGAGGTCTGCTGCGACAACGCGCTGCTGCGGTCCGTGGCGGTGGCGGACGCATGGCGCTCGCGCGGCGTGGGACGCGCGCTGGTCACGCGCGCGATCGCGGACGCCGACGCGCGTGGTCTCCACGCGCTCTATCTCCTCACGACGACGGCGGAGCAGTACTTCCCGAGCTTCGGGTTTCGCGAGGTCGCGCGCGACGACGTGCCGGAGGACGTGCGTGCGACGAAGGAATTTCAGGGCGCCTGTCCGGCATCCGCCACCGTGATGTGCCGAGCGCTGAGCCATGACTGAGGCGACGCGGGCTCCGGCGTCGGCGGCGCTTGTGCGCGAGCCGTCGGTCGCGGGGCGCCTGTCCACGCTCGACCGGCTCCTGCCGGTGTGGATCTTCGCCGCGATGGCGCTCGGGATTCTGCTCGGCCGCGCGTTCCCCGGTCTCGGCGCCGTGCTCGACCGCGTGCAGGTCGCCGGCGTGTCCGTGCCGATCGGCATCGGACTGCTGTGGATGATGTATCCGGTGCTCGCGAAGGTCCGCTACGAAACGATCGGAAAGCACGTCGCGAACGGCCGACTCGTGGGCACGTCGCTGTTCTTCAATTGGGTGCTCGGCCCCGTCGTAATGTTCGCGCTCGCGTGGGCCTTCCTGCCGGATCTGCCGCACTATCGCACGGGACTCGTGCTGATCGGGCTGGCGCGCTGCATCGCCATGGTGCTCATCTGGAACTCGCTCGCCTGTGGCTCGGGCGAGCTCGCGGCGGTGCTCGTCGCCCTCAACTCGGTGTTCCAGATCCTCACGTATAGCGTGCTCGGGTGGCTGTTCATCTCCGTCGTGCCCGCGTGGTTCGGCGGCGACACGGCCGCGCTCCACGTCTCGATGTGGTCGATCGCGAAGGCGGTGCTGATCTTCCTTGGCATTCCGCTGGTGCTCGGCTATCTCACGCGCCGCACGCTCGTGGCACGTCGCGGCGAGGCCTGGTACACGACCACGTTCATGCCGAAGTTCGGGCCGACCGCGCTCGTCGGGCTGCTCTATACGATCGTTCTCATGTTCGCGATGCAGGGCAATCGCATCCTGCAGCTTCCCGTCGACGTGCTCCGCATCGCCGCTCCGCTGCTCCTCTACTTCGGCGTGATGTTCGGCCTCGCCTTTGTCGTCTCGGCGAAGCTCGGATTCAACTACGAGGAGACCGCGTCGCTCTCGTTCACGGCCGCGGGCAACAACTTCGAGCTGGCGATCGCGGTCGCCGTGGCGACATTCGGCATCGGGTCGGGCGAGGCGCTGGCGGCCGTCGTGGGACCACTGATCGAAGTGCCGGCGCTGATCGGGCTCGTCTACGTCTCACTGTGGGCGCGCCGACGTTTCTTCGACGGGCGCGCGTCCGCCGCCGCGGCACCGGCGGCCGGATGAGCGAGCAGCCGTTTCGCATTCTCGTGCTGTGCACCGGCAACTCGGCGCGCAGTCAGATCGCGGAGGCGCTGCTCACCGCGCGCGGCGGAGCGCGCATCGCGGCGGCGAGCGCCGGCTCGCGGCCGGCGGCGCGCGTCAACGCGCACGCGGTCGACGTGCTGCGCGCGCACGGCATCGAGTGGAGTGACCGCGTGCCGAAGAGCATCGACGATCTGCACGGTCAACCGTTCGACCTGGTGATCACGGTGTGCGACAACGCGCGCGACGCGTGCCCATTCTATCCGGGTGCCGCCGCCCAGGTGCACTGGGGCCTGCCGGATCCGGCCGAGGAAACGGATCCCGACGCGGCGCGCCGCGCGTTCGACGCCACGTACGATGCGCTCTCCGCGCGCATCGAGGCGCTGCTCGCGCTGCCGCTCGACACGATGGAACCGGCCACGCTCCGCAGCGCGGCGCGCGCCATTCACGAGCGTTAACGGCCGCCGCCCGCGCCCCAGTCGCGCATCGCGGCGAGCTCGTCGCCGAGGCCGCCCCGCAGCCGGCCGATCACGCGCCCGCGCGTGTTCAACAGACCACCCGATGGCAGGTGGTCGAAGCGCAGCCGCCGCAGGACCACGTACACGCTCGCCCCGGGGTGTTCCGGATCGCTCATGATGATTCTCACATCGAGCGCGGCGTCGAAGTAATGGCTGGCGTACAACTGCTTGCCGACGACGAACGCCGGATCGGCGTTCGCGGGAACGTACGCGACGATCTGGGTGACGCTCGTGATCGGGCGCAGTCCGGGCAGCTGATCCACCGACCATTCGATGCACTCACGCACTCCCGCGGGCGGCTCCGCCGGATAGCGGCGGAGGAAGTCCGCGAGCACGGGGGCTTCGTCGCGGAGGATCGGCGACTCGCCGAGCAGCGATTGCGCGGCGGCCGCCGCCGGCGTGGGCGTCGCCTGGTCGTCGTAGACGACGAGCGCGGCGTCGCCGGCGCGGCGGTAGCGCGCGACGTAGTCGACGATCCGCGCGCGCGCGATCGACGCGGCGGCCAGCTCTGGATGCGGCGCGCTCCACTCGACGGACCACAGGAACAGGCGAATGCCGCTCGCGGGAAGCTTCACGTTGCAGTCGCCCGGCCGGCACGCGCGCAGCGCGTCGAGGTCGCTCGGGTCGATCGTGAGATCGCGCACGTCATCCACCGAAGGCGGTGTGCTGAACCTGCCGCCGGCGCGCCGTCCGTCGCGCGAGCGATAGGTGAACCGCGCCACCGCACGGGCCGCGATCGCGTCGCGGGGCGCGGCAACGCGCACGATGCCGGCCAGGGCGACCTCGTTCCGGTCGGGCGCTGGGAGCTGGCGAACGACGACCTCGCCGCGCGCCACGCGATCGAGATCCTGCGTGGAGAATCCCGCTGGGCCCGCGACCCGTGCGAGCGGGTCGGCTTCGGAGCAGACCGCGGAGCTCTGCGCGCCGGCACGTGCCGGCACGGCCAGGAGCGCGGCGAGCATCGCGGCGACGAACGGCCGTGGATGCGACGACGGCATGAGACGAGCACCTCTCGTCACATCCTAGTCGCCGCGGCGTCGATGCGCGTCGGGCGATTCGCGCTCGGCCCGTCGGAGAAAGACGCTGCTATTCCGCGAAGTACGCTTCGATCGCGAGTCGGATCACCTGCTCGGCGAGGACGTCGACCGCGTTGCCCGTCGCCGACCACGCCGCGGCAGGTGGGCGCCGTTGCAGCGTCTTCGCGATCTCCGTCTTCAGCTCGATCACGACTTCCTCCGGTCGCAACCCGACGCGTTTCCGCGCCCGCACGTACAGCAGCACTCGGGACCGAAGCTGTCCCGCATCGCGGGATTCGGAGTGCACCGCGTGCTGCAGCGCAGCCGACACGAGCGCCTGGGCATCGGTCGGCGCATCATCGGCCCGAACCTGCTCAGGCATCGGCTCGCTCCGCGACGGGGTTCGACGACCGGTTGCGCGGCTCGGCTCTGAGCAGGCGCTGCAGACGCGTGCGTGAGATGCCGAGCCGTCGAGCCGCATCGCTCTTGTTTCCTCCGCACGCCTCCACCGCCTCACCGACGGTCCGGCGGATGATCGTGTCGAGCCGCTCGAGATGCACGCCGTTGGGCACGAAGGCGGTGGCCCGCTCGACGAGCCATGTGCGCACGAGCGGATACTCGCGCTCGAGGACGAAGACCTCCGACGCGCCGGCGCGGCACAGCGCGACGGCGGCGCGATGATCCAATCCCGACGCGACGGCCGCGATCGGAAGCGGAGGGTTTGCCAGTTCTCTAAAGGCCGCGCATAGTTGCCCGGCGTCGCCATCCGCGGCTACGATCCCGATCGCCCGACTGGCGCCGTGAAATGCCTCGAGACTCGCGACCCGCACGAGATCCAGGCCCGCCTCTCGAGCGAGCCGCGGCCACACGTCCGCGTGCGCTCCGTCGAGCGCGAGGACGAGCAGGGAACGGGGTGATATCGGCACGAGTACTCCGGGGCGTCAGGCGATCCATCACGAAAGCCGAACTCGCCCGTGCAGGTTCCCGCGCCGCGCGCCGCATGCGGCGCCGTGCATCGCGTGCAGCGAAACGGAACACGTGAATCACGATTTGCGTGTGTGTGACCGAGGGCACAGGAATTCGGCGCGCCGAGTGCAGCAATACTCTGCGCTCGGAGTTCTCGTCGTTCATTCTCTCGGAGGATGCAGTATGCAGCTACCGGATTTCGTTCACCGCGTGGTCGCACGTCGCGTCGCGCTCGCGACCACGGTGCTTGGCATCGGCGCCATCGCCGCGTGTTCGTCGGACACCACCGCCGCGCACCCGTCGACGCAGTCGCAGCTCTCGTTCACGACCAACAAGGGCGTCGTGGCCGCGTCCGCCGCGACCATTCCCGACACCGCCGGCGGACACGTGCTGAACCTGACGCAGGTCGGACTCAACGTGTCGCGCGCCGAGCTGAAGCGCACCCAGACGGACACGGCGTGTAAGGGAGACGAGGACGACGACCACGGCCAGCGCGACACGGTGCACGTCGATCAGAGCTGCGCGCCGGTCACGATCCACAATCAGACCATCAACCTTCCGCTCGACACGAACATCGTCACGATCGCGGCCGACACCATTCCGCCGGGGACGTATCGGATGCTCGAGGTGCGGGTCGCGAGCGTCGATCTCGCGGGCACGTACGACGGCAACGCGTTCAGTGTGAACGTCCCGGTGAACGCACGCGACAACATCGTGTTCGCGTCGCCGCTCGTGGTGACGGCCGGGGAGCCGGTGAACATCACGATCAACGTGCCCGTCTCGAAGTTCCTCGTGAACCGCGACGGGTCGCTGATCGATCCGAATCAGCTCAAGTTCTCGCCGCAGTTGCTGGCGACGGTGCAGCGGAACATCGCGTCGTCGCTGCGCGCGTTCGGCGATCGCGATCACGACGGCCGCGACGACCACGACGAGCACGGCGGGCACGGCGGCGACTGATCGCCTTTCCCGCGAGCTCATGAACGACGCCGGCCGCGACACGCGGCCGGCGTTCTTCTTTGTGGCCGCCGTGCGCGGAGCTTGCAGACGGAGCGCCGTCCGCTGAAACGCCATTCGAAGTCTCGCAACGAGGTGGTCTCATGAAAGCAGTCGTGTTCCACGGGATCGGCGACATTCGCCTGGACGAGGTGCCCGATCCGAAGCTGCAGGACGACACGGATGCGGTTCTCCGCATCACGACCAGCGCGATCTGCGGCACGGACCTGCACTTCGTGCGCGGCACGATGCCTGGCATGAAGCCCGGCCGCATCGTCGGACACGAGGCCGTGGGCGTGGTCGAGGAGCTCGGCAAGGGCGTGCGCAACTTCCGCGAGGGCGAGCGCGTCGTCGTGGGCTCGACGATCGGCTGCGGGTACTGCTCGTACTGCCGCGCCGGCTACTTCTCCAAGTGCGACAATGCCAATCCGATGGGCAAGCGCGCCGGTGCGGTGTTCTTCGGCGGTCCGGAGGAATCGGGCGGCATCGACGGGCTGCAGGCGGAGAAGGCGCGCATCCCGTTCGCGAACGTCACGATGGTGAAGCTGCCGGATCACGTGAGCGACGATCAGGCGATTTTGCTCTCCGACATCTTCCCGACGGGCTATTTCGGCGCGCACCTGGCCGACATCGAGGCCGGCAACACGGTCTGCGTGCTCGGCTGCGGCCCGGTCGGACAGTTCGCGATCGCGAGTGCCAAGCTGATGGGGGCGGGCCGGGTGCTCGCCGTCGACTGCGTTCCGTCACGCCTCGAGATGGCGCGGTTGCAGGGCGCCGAAGTGGTCAACTTCGAGCAGGAGGATCCGGTCGAGACGGTCGTGGAGATCACCGGCGGGATCGGCGTCGATCGCGTCATCGACGCGGTCGGCATCGACGCGCAGCATGCGCACCACGGGCCGGCAGGCAAGAAGGCGAAAAAGCAGAGCCAGGAGTTCGAGCAGGAGCTCGAGACGGTCGCGCCGAAGCAGCACCCGCAGGGCGACAACTGGCACCCGGGCGACGGGCCGTCGCAAGCGATTCGATGGGGCGTCCAGATCCTCGCCAAGGCCGGCACGCACGCGATCATCGGCGTCTATCCCAAGACGGCGCAGTTCTATCCGATCGGCGAGGCGATGGGCAAGAACATCACGGTGAAAGCCGGCGACTGCAACCATCGGCGGTATCTGCCGCGCCTGGTGGATCTCGTCGCGTCGGGCGCCTTCGATCCCGCGCAGGTCCTCACGCAACGCGAGCCGATCACCGACGCGATCGCCGCGTACGAGGCATTCGACCGTCGCGAGGCCGGGTGGATCAAGGTCGAGCTCGAGCCGCGCGGGAAGAACGTCGAGCTGGGTGACACGGTGAACGAACGCGCCGTGACGCGGCGTGTCGTTCGCGGCGATCGGCGCGCGGAAGCGTGACTAATTCTCGCCGAGCGAGCCGTGCAGCCGACGCACAATGCCTGCGTTGGCCTCGCGCTTGCCCTCGGCGGAGGCCCACGGACCCACAACGAGGTGTAGGGAAATGAGTCGAAACACCTATCGAGCCGGCATGGCCGTGCTCGTCGCGAGCGCGCTGTTCGCATGCAACAAGTCCAACGGGAACTCGATCGACAGCGCCGCCGCGCAGGGCCCGGCGGCGGCGGGTGACTCGGGCACGATGGGCCGGGACACCGTCGCGGCGACGACGCCTGACACGTCCAACGCGGGCGCGGCGGGCCTCAATGACGCGTCGATCCTCGGCGAGGAGATGGGGGGCGATTCCGCCGAGGTCGTCATCGCCAAGTACATGATGGCGAACGGCATGAACGCGTCCGTGAGGAGCTATGCGAGAATGCTGAACAACGACCACAGCAAGGGCATGACGGAAGTGAAGACGGTGGCCAAGCAGACGTCGCTCACGCCGCAGTCGCCGCCGAACGACACGACCGCACAGGAAACCGCTCACACGCTCGACCACCTGAAGTCGCTAAGCGGTATGGACCGCGACACGGCGTTCGTGAACCACGAGGTGGAGGACCACCAGTCGGACATCGCGAACGCGAAGCAGGCGGAGCAGGCGGCCCAGAAGCCGCAGGTGAAGAGCCTGCTGCAAAAGGCGCTGCCGGAGCTTCAAAAGCACCTCGATCGGGCGCAGCAGCTCCAGAAGCAGCTCGGCGGCGGCGCGAGCAAGTAACGCTTCGGCCGGGCATTCGCACGAACCCCGACGACCTCGTCCGAGACATCGGACGGGGTCGTCTTGCATTACGGACACCCGCGCGGCGAACGTTTTTCGCGCTGATTGCGTAAGTACTGCTGAAGGAAGGCTTTACCCGAGACGGGACGGGTGGCACGGTCCGCGCCTTAGAGGGTAGAGCAGAAACGGCGAGCACTCCTACCTGTTCGCCGAAACGATCAACACGACACGCAGCAGGGTTGCGACCGGGCTCGAGTGT
Organism: Gemmatimonadaceae bacterium; assembly: GCA_035547615.1. GTDB lineage: Bacteria > Gemmatimonadota > Gemmatimonadetes > Gemmatimonadales > Gemmatimonadaceae > JAQBQB01. The sequence continues at coordinate 29,162 of DASZUN010000018.1, forward strand.
CCTGGCCGATGGAGGCTATTCACATGTCCGACGAATCGAACATCCACGCCGAATGCGAGGAGCAGAACTGCTTCGTCTCGCGGGATCGGCGTCGCTTTTTGCGCGACAGCTTCTTGAGCGTTGCCGGTGCGATGATCGCCGTCGGCGTGAACAAGAGCACCGCGCTGGCCATGCCGCTCGACTTCACGTCTGCGACGAACGCCGGCGGCAGCATGCGCAGCTACACGGTGCCCGCGGCCGACGGGGCGCAGATCGACAAGGAGAACGAGGTCATCCTGGTTCGCTGGCAGAACGCGATCTACGCCTTCGACCTGTCGTGCCCGCACCAGAACACGGCGCTCAAGTGGAACGACAACGACCACGAGTTCCAGTGCCCCAAGCACCACTCCAAGTTCCAGCCCGACGGCACCTACGAACAGGGCAGCGGCCGCGCGACGCGCAACATGGATCGGTTCGCCATCAGCAAGCAGGGCACGGGCGTGGCCGTGGACCTCGACAAGCTCTACCAGGAAGACACCGACGGCGCGCAGTGGGCCGCGGCCGTCGTGAAACTGTAATACTCGTCTTCTAAATCCTGCCGAAGCGGATCAGCCCGATCGCGAGCACGAGGAGCGCGGCGAGCGATCCGCCCACGGCGATCGTCACCCGCGCGCCGACGCGCCGCACCGAGCGCACGTCGACGCCGAGCCCCAGCGCCGCCATCGCCGCGATCGTGAGCCAGCCGGCCACCGATTTGACGATGGCGGCGGCGTCGTCGGGGACCACGTGCAGCGAGCGCAGCGTGGCGAGCACCACGAACCCGATCACGAACCAGGGCACGTAACGCAGGATCGCGCGCGGGCTCGCCGTCGCCTCGCCGCCCTCGGCCTGGGCGTCCCGGTTCCTGAGCGCGAAGAAGGTCACCACGGGACCGAGCATGAGCACGCGCCCGAGCTTCACGGCCGTTGCGACCTGCCCGCTCAGCGGACTGACCGCGAACGCGGCGGCGAGGACCTGCGGCACCGCGTACACCGTAAGCCCCGCGAGCACGCCGTACTGGTAATTCGAGAAGCCAAGCGGCCTGGCGAGGAGCGGCAACCCGAGCACCACCACGACGCCGAGCACGGCGGTGAGTGCGATCGATGCGGCGACGTCCTCGCGGTCGGCATCGATCACCGGCGCGACGGCGGCAATCGCCGAGTTGCCGCAGATGGCGTTTCCGCAGGCGACGAGCGTCGCGAGCTTGGGCGAGAGACCGGTGAGCCGTCCGATCGCGAACCCGGCGACGAGCGCCGTCGTCACGAGCGCGGCGATTCCGATCGCGAGCGTGGGGCCAGAGGCGAACAGCCGCGGCACGTCCATGGTGGCGCCGAGGAGACAGACGGCTATCTCGAGCAGATCCTTGGCGACAAATCGCACGCCGGCTTCCTCGCGCGCGCGCCCGCCGCGCACCGTCCGCGCGAGCATTCCAATGAGAATCGCGAGCACGAGCGGCTCGATGATGGCGCGGCCGAGCGTCCACTCCTCGAGGCGGCCGCCGGCGACCGCGAGGACTGAGACAATGACCGAAACGACGAGTCCCGGCACGAGGGCGACGGCCTTCTCGGCCCGCGGAGTTGCGCGAAGTGCGACAGAGATCGACATGCCGCAGGGTAGCGGCCGGTGCATACATGAATCAAATACATTGTTTGCACAGTCCGATTACGTTTGGTTATGTCGATCAATCTGCATCACCTTCGGCTCTTCACGTCTGTCGTCGACCGCGGAGGCTTCACGAAGGCGGCCGCGGCACTCCACCTGAGCCAGCCGGCGATCTCGAAGTCGATCAACGAGTTGGAGAAACAGCTGCACCTCTCTCTGCTGGATCGCAGCAGTCGGACGGTCAAGCTGACGGACGCGGGTGAAACGCTCTACGCCCACGCGAAGCAGCTGTTCGGCGTCGAGCGAGCGGCCGAGCAGGACCTGCGAGAACTGCGGGGGATGAAGCGCGGCGTGCTTCGCGTTGCGGCGAGCACCACCATTGCCACCTACATGCTTCCTGGTGCACTCGGCAGATTTCACTTGCGGCATCCGGGCGTACAAATCAGTGTGGCGAGCGCGAACACTCGGCAGGTGCTCAAAATGCTGCTTCAGTGGCATGTTGATGTTGCCTTGGTGGAAGGACCGGCGACTCATCCGCGGGTTCACGCTCACCCGTGGCGCGACGACGAGCTCGTGGTCATTGCGCCGCCCGATCATCGGCTCGTGGCGGGAGCAGACGTCACCGATCTCGCACACGAGACATTTCTCGTCCGCGAACCCGGATCCGGCACGCGCGTCGTCACGGAGAACGCACTCGAGCGCTCCGGCGTGCGGTTGAGCAGGACCATGCGTGTCGGTGGTACGGAGGCAATGAAGCAGGGTGTTGCCGCGGGCTTGGGCCTTGCCATCGTATCGCGCGCAGCGGCCGCGGATCAGTTGCAGTTGGGAAAGGTCGTGGTCGTGCCGGTGCGGGGGTTCAAGATCGTGCGACAGCTCACGCGTCTCACGCTCGAGGGCCGCTCGCCGACCGCGCCGGCACGTGAGCTGTCGCAGCTGCTCGAGGAAGATGCCGGCACGGTCGCCGCGGACGCCTCGGGCGACGGCGGCGCCAGCCGGTAGAATTCACGTTGGGAAAGACCAGGGAAGCCATGAACACGCGCACCATCATCGTCGTCGCACTCTCCGGGCTCGCGATCGCCGCGTGCACCAAATCGGCGCCGCCTCCGCCTCCTGCACCGGTGGCGCTCACGGATTCCGCGGCGGCCGCGCTGCGCTGGGTCGACGCGCACGCGCTCGCCATCTCGCCGAGCGATTCGGTCGAGACCGCCGAGGACCGCGCGCGCGCCGCGGCGATCGCCGGCGACGCGCGCATCATCGGCGTGAGCGAGCTCACCGAGGGCACGCATCAGTTTCCAATTCTCATACGGCGTCTGCTCTTCGCGCTGGCGGACACGGTCGGCGTGAAAGGCCTCGCCATCCAGGCGCCGATGCCCGAGGCGATGGAGCTCGATCGCTACGTGCGCACCGGCGTCGGCGATCCGCGGCGGCTTCTCCGGACGCTCGGCAGCACGCAGTGGGAAACGCAGGAGATGCTCGGACTGGTCGCGGCGATGCGCGGATGGAACCAGTCGCATGCGACGGACAAGCAGCTCGGCTTCTACGGATTCGAGATACCGACGGCCGAGCACGCGCTGCACGTGATCACGACGCTGCCGGATTCCGAGATGGGCGCGTCGCTCAACGCATGGCTGCGCGGCGCGTACACGTGCGTCTCGCAGGACGAGGCCGCGCACTGGGGACTCGAAGGACGCGCGGCGGACAGCACGTTCTGGAACCGCTGCCGCGGCGTGACGGTCGCGGCGCTCGACAGCGTGACGGCGCGGCTGCGCGCGGTGCCGAGCGGTTCGCGCGCGGCGTCAGATCTCGCGTTCGCCCAGGAGATGGCCGATCTCGTGAAGCATCACGTCGACGTGGGGCTCCGGCATCTGCCGCGGCACGAGGGCGTCGCCGCGCACACGATGTACCTCGCGAATCGGCTTGGCGCCGACGCGAAGTTGCTCGTGTGGGGCGGCGACGTGGAGATCGGACGCATCAATCTCGAGGGCAAGGTTCCGCAGATGGGGCTCGCGCTCGACAAGGAGCTGGGCGCGCGGTATCGACCGATCGGCTTCGCGATCGGCAACGGGCGCATTCGCGCGCGGCAGCCGTCGTTCAACCGGCAGACGGGCGCCACGGACGTTGGCCGCTACTCCGACATGGCCGTCCTTCCGCCGCGGCCGGGGACGTACGAGGACGTGCTGTCGCGCGCCTCTACGGCGGCGTTCTGGCTCGATGCCCGCGCGTTGCCCGCGGACACGGCGGGCGCGTGGCTGCACGGGCCGCATCCGATTCGCCTGATCAGCGACGTGTACGTGCCGCAACTGCCGGATTCGTTCGAGACTCCGATCGAGCTGCCGAAGAGCTACGACGCGATCCTCTTCGTGAAGGACGTGACACCGGCGCGCGGCGAATAGCCGCGCGCCGACGCTCAGCCGGTGAGAATGCCGCGTTCCATGTACACCGGACGCACGAGGTCGCGCAGTCGGGGCAGCCGGCGCGCGAACCAGAACGCGCCCACGAGACAGGCCGCGCCGCCGAGCATGATCGTCGCGGGGGCGCCGATGCGGTCGGCCACCACGCCGCCGAGCAGGCTTCCGATCGGCGCGGTGCCGAGAAACGCCATCGTGTAGAACGCCATCACGCGTCCGCGGAGCTGCTCTTCGACGATGGTCTGCAGCACCGTGTTCGTGGCGGCCGTCTCGATCATCATGCCGGCACCGACGAACGGCAGCACGACGAGCGAGAGCCAGAGCTGGTGCGACAGGCCGAAGAAGATGAGCGAGATCCCGAACACCGACGTCGCGAGTACCATCACGCGGCCGAGTCCGAGCACGGACGAACGCGACGCGAGATAGAGCGCTCCGACGAGCGCGCCGGCGCCCGATGCGGTCATGAGGAAACCGAGAGTGTGCGGCCCGCCGTGCAGCACGCTCCCCGCGATCGCGGGCATCAGCACCGTGTACGGCATGCCCATCGTGGCGACGAGCGCGAGGAGCGCGAGCGCGGACCACATCGGTGGAAAGCGCGTGACGTACCGGAA
>DASZUN010000019.1:0-3005 GCA_035547615.1 Gemmatimonadaceae bacterium
CGCACACCCACACCGGGAGCGGCGTGCCCCAGTAGCGATCGCGCGAGAGCGCCCAGTCGATGTTGTTCTTGAGCCACTCGCCGAAGCGCCCCTCTCCCACCTCCGGCGGGTGCCAGTCCACCCGCGCGTTGCGCGCCAGCATCCGGTCGCGGTAGGCCGTCGTCCGCACGAACCACGAGGTGCGCGCGTAGTAGAGCAGCGGCGTGCCGCAGCGCCAGCAGTGCGGGTACGCGTGCACCATGCGCCCCGCCTTCCACAGCACACCGCGCCGCTTCAGCTCTTCGATGAGGAGCGGATCGGCGTCCTTGAAGAACAGCCCGCCCACGATCGGCAGCTCCGACGGAAACTGGCCGCGCGCGTCGACGGGCTGCAGGAACGCGAGGTTGTGGCGCTGCCCGGCCGCATAGTCGTCCGCGCCGAACGCGGGCGACATGTGCACGACGCCGCTGCCATCCTCCGCCGAGACGAAGTCCTCGCCGACGATGATCTCGTGATTCGCGCCGGCCGGATACGCGACCAGATCGAGCGGCCGCTGATAGCGGCGGCCGACGAGGTCCGCCCCCGTCATCCGCCCGACCACGTCCCACCGCTTCTCGAAATCGTCGCCGAGCACCGCGCGGATGCGCGATTCGGCGAGTATTAGAGTTCTCTTATCCTTCCCCTCCTCGCGGCGCATCACCTCGACGTACGCGAGCTCGGGATGCACGGCGAGCGCGGCGTTCGACACCAGCGTCCAGGGCGTCGTCGTCCACACAAGAATGCGGCGTCCGCTCGGCGCGCCCGCGTCGTCGACCAGCTCGAGCGCGATGTACACGCTCGGATCCTCGACGTCCTGATACGCGCCCGGCTGCCCGACCTCGTGGCTCGAGAGCGCGGTGCCGCAGCGCGGGCAATACGGCAGGATCTTGTGCCCGCGGTACAGGAGGTTCTTGTCGAACAGCGTCTTCAGCGCCCACCACACGCTCTCGACGTACTCGTTCGAGAACGTGACGTACGGATGCTCGTAGTCGAGCCAGTACCCGATCCGCGCGCTGAGCCGCTCCCAGTCGGAGCGATACTTGAACACGCTCTCGCGGCACAGGCGGTTGAACTCCGCCACGCCGAGCGCCTCGATCTGCTGCTTGCCGCTGATGCCGAGCTGCTTCTCGACCTCGATCTCGACCGGCAGGCCGTGCGTATCCCAGCCGGCCTTCCGCGAGACCCGGTATCCCTTCATCGCGCGATAGCGACAGAAGAGATCCTTGATCGTGCGCGAGAAGACGTGATGGATGCCGGGCCGGCCGTTGGCGGTCGGCGGGCCTTCAAAGAATACGAATGGCGGGGCGCCCTCGCGCCCCTCGAGCGTCCGCCGGAACAGGTCTTCCTGCTCCCAGCGCGCCAGCAGCTCGAGCTCCATCGCGTCCGCCGGGCCGTCCGGCGGCAGCGGCTGGTAGTGCACCGTGCTCGCCGCGGTCATAGCCGCTCCAGCACGCCGCGCACCACGGACGTCAAATGGGGTTCGGCCCGGTTCGCCACGGCGACGATCTTCTCCATCGTCGCCGGCTCCAGCGCGTCCGGCAGGCACATGTCCGTCACGATCGAGAGCCCGAGCACGCGCATTCCGGCGTGCACGGCCACGATCACCTCCGGCACCGTCGACATGCCAACCACGTCGGCGCCGACCGCGCGCAGCATCCGGTACTCGGCCCGCGTCTCCAGGTTCGGACCGCTCACCGCGACGTACACGCCTTCACGGAGCGTGATGCCCTGCTCCATCGCGACCGTGCGCGCCAGGCGCCGCAGCGCGTCGTCGTACGGCGCCGAGAGGTCCGGGAACCGCGGTCCAAGCCGGTCGTCGTTGGGGCCGATCAGCGGGCTGTCACCGAGCAGGTTGATGTGATCGGCAATCAGCATGAGATCGCCGGCCGACCAGAGCGGATGCAGTCCGCCGCACGCGTTCGACACGACCAGCGTCTTCGCGCCGAGCGCGTGGAGCACGCGCACGGGAAACGTCACCTGGCGGAGCGAGTAGCCCTCGTAGCGATGGAAGCGACCCTGCATCGCGACCACGGTCTTGCCGCCGAGCGTGCCGCACAACAGCCGACCCGCATGCGACTCCACGGTCGAGAGCGGAAAGCCCGGAATCTCGCCGTATTCGATGACGGTGGGCGATTCGATCTCGGCCGCGAGGCGTCCGAGCCCGGTGCCGAGGATGATCGCGACGTCCGGACGCACGGCGAACTGCTCGCGAACGATCGATGCCGCTTCCTCGATCGATTCGTGTGCGTGCAGATCCGGCGCGCCGCCGCGCGGCGAGTCGAGAGTTGAACTGACGTTGGTCATTCTTTGACGAGCGATCCCATCCACTCTGGCGCGCCCGCCCCGCCTTCCCGCGGGGTCGCTTCGGTCATCGACGTCTGCTCGGCGGCCGTGATCTCCGACAGCTGACGCTCGACCAGCGCGCGAATCTGCGCGAGGTAGGCGCGCCGCGCGCGCTCGAGCGCGGCCAGCTGGTCCTCCATGCGACGGATCTCCGCGCGCGCTTCGTCGAGCAGCCGGTCGGCGTCGCCGCGCGCTTCGCGGATGATGAGCTGTCCTTCCTTCTCCGCCTGCTCACGGATGTCGGCGCGCAGTTGCTGCGCCGAGATCAGCGCTTCGTTGATCGCCTTGTCCCGCTCGCGAAACGCGCGCAGCTGTTCGTGAAACCCGCGCGCCTTGGCGTCGAGATCCTGATTCACGCGCGAGAGGCGCTCCAGCTCCTCGGCCACCTGCTCGCGGAACTGATCGACACGCTCGGGATCGTAGCCGCCGAGCGCCTTCTTCCCAAACTCGTAGCGCCGAACGTCGAGCGGCGTGAGATGAAACGTCTCGTCGATCATGCGTGCCTCGCTCCGAAGAGTACCGTTCCGAGGCGGACCAGCGTCGCCCCTTCCTCGACCGCGACCTCGTAGTCGTTGGACATCCCCATCGACAGCTCCGTCGCGTCGTAGCCCGCGCCGCGGAGCGCGTCGCGCACGCGGCGCGCG
>DASZUN010000020.1:0-10538 GCA_035547615.1 Gemmatimonadaceae bacterium
CACGCCGTAGAGGAAGATGCCCGGCCGCACCACGCTCCATCGCGACCCGCCGCGATGCTCGACCGCGGCGCCGTTCTCGGCGTGCACCATCGGCACACGGACGGGCAACTTCGCCAGGGCGTCGGCGAACCGGCGCTCCTGCTGCTCGCGGCTCGCGTCGGTCAGCTCCGCCGAGTGGAAGTGCGTGAACACGCCTTCCGGTGGGCACATCGGGAGCAGATCGCGCAGCTCGTCGACGCGATTCCACGGAATCCCAGCGCGACTCATGCCCGTGTCGATCGAGAGCTGCCACGGTCGCTTGTACACGCTCCACCGCTCGATCGACACGCGATCGCCGAGCGTCGGCGTGAGGTTCGCGCGGATCGCGGCATCGAATTCCTCGGTGAGGAGCGGGGTGAAGACGACGATCGGCCGCGTGATCCCGGCCGCTCGCAGCTCCTCGCCCTCGACGATCGTCGCGACGCCGAAGCCCCAGGGTTGCAGCCGCTCGAGGGCGCGCGCGACCCGGACGGCGCCGAGGCCGTAGGCGTCCGCCTTCACCATTGGGAGCAGCGGCACCCCGCTGTGCGCCGCGATTTTCGCCCCGTTGCGTAACAACGCGCCGAGGTCGATCTCGACCCAGGCGCGTCTGATCAGGCTGTGCATTGACCGAAGATTCCGAAGCCGGGTAGTATACCGGACCCGAGGAGGCGATGCAAGTGAAACCGACGCTTGAAGATACACTCTCACTCATGCGCGATCTGCGCGCGCGCTGCGAGTGGGATGCGGCGCAGACCCATGAGTCGTTGCGCCCATATCTGATCGAAGAGGCCTACGAGGTGGACGACGCGATTCGCGCCGGCGACGACCGCATGCTGCGCGAAGAGCTGGGCGATCTGCTCCTGCAGGTCCTCTTCCACGCCGTGCTCGCCGAAGAGCGCGGCGCGTTCACGCTGCACGACGTCGCGGATGGGTTCATCACGAAGATGAGGGGACGGCATCCGCACCTGTACGGCGAGGGCGCCCGGCAGCCGTGGGAGCAGATGAAGGCGAAGAAGCGCGCCAGCATCGTGGACGGTCTGCCGGCGGACCTCCCCGCCCTGCACCGCGCGTTCCGGCTCCAGGACCGCGCGGCCGGCGTGGGCTTCGACTGGCCGGACGTGGAAGGGCCGATTCAAAAAATAGAAGAAGAACTCTCTGAAGTGCGCGAGGAGCTCGACGGGCGCGGCCCGCGCGATCCGCACGCGCCGCCGGCCTACGATGCCGCGCACGAGCGCCTGGAGGGCGAGTTGGGGGACCTGCTGTTCGCGGTGGTCAATCTGTGCCGCAAGGCGGGGGTGCACCCCGCGCTGGCGCTGGACAAGGCGAACGTGAAGTTCGCACGGCGGTTCTCCGCGGTGGAGCAGCGAGCCGCGGCGCGCGGGCTCAAGGTCGGCGACGCCACGCTCGAACAGCTCGACGCGATCTGGGACGAAGTCAAAGAAGGCGAATGAGGATCTGATTACACCATTGCGCGGAGCGTCCGATTTGCATACAATCGGCTGAACTCCGCCGATGGAGGCGTCGCCCGATGGACGGTTCGCGTGTGATGCGGTGGCTCGCGGTCATCGCCCTCGTCGCGTGCGCGGCGCGCCCGGCGCACGGCCAGGAGCTCCGCGGGACCGTCCGCGACAGCGCGACCGGCGGGGTCATCCCCGGCGCCGTCCTCCTGCTCCGCGACGCGAACGGGACCACCATCGGCCGGAACCTCACGAACGAACGCGGGGAGTTCCGGCTCGCCGACATCGACGCCGTACGGTCGCTGCAGGTGCTCCGGATCGGCTTCCGGCCGCGCGTGCTGGTGGTGAGCGACGCCGCACGTGCGGGGCACGAGCGACTCGACGTGATGATGGCGCGCATTCCGCAGCTGCTCGACGTGGTGGAGGTGAACGATCAACCGGCGTGCCCCCGCCGTGCCGACCGGCCCAAGGCATTCGCGCTCTGGGAGCAGGCACGGGCGGAGCTGCTCGCCACCGTCGTGGCGCGCGACGAGAATCCCGCGCTCGCCGAGGCGCTCGAGTTCGATCGGACCCTCGACCCGCGGCGCGACACCGTCATCACGCAGACGGTCCGCATGCGCACCGGGCGCACGACACACCCGTTCGTCGCCGCGAAGCCCGCGCGCCAGTTCATCGAGAACGGATTCGCGAGCGCGGGATCGAGCGTCCGCACCTTCTACGGCCCCGACGCCGACGTGCTGCTCGATCCCGCCTTCGCGCGGGCGTATTGCTTCCAACTGCAGGACGGGCCAAAGGACCGTCCGCGCGAGATCGGCCTCGCGTTCACGCCGGCCCGCCACGAGCGCGATCACATCGATCTCGAGGGCACGCTGTGGGTCGACACGGTCGCGCGCTCGCTCACCCGCCTCGACTTTCGCTACCTGGGCGTTTCGAGTCGCGAGCGCGACCTGCACGCCGGCGGCCTGATCTCGTTTCGCACGATGCCAAATGGCGTGCCGATCATCGATCGGTGGTACCTGCGCCTGATCACCTTCCGCGACCCCATCGGACCGCTGACGCGCGCGAGCATGCCGGTCCCCGAGCCGCACGAGGGCGGCGGTGAGATCGCGATCGCGAAGTGGGATTCCGGCGTGACCTGGGAGGATTCACTCGGCACCGTGCAGGGCACCGTCTCCGCCTTCGACAAGCCGGTGCCGCACGCGGCCATCCAGCTCGCCGGCACGGACTATCGGGCGGAAACCGATTCGCTCGGCCGATTCGAGATCTCTCATCTGCTGCCCGGACCGTACGAGGTCATGGTCGACGAGCCGACGCTCGACGAGCTCGCGCTCGAGATCACGCGCGGCGAGCGATTCCGCGCCGCCCGGGACTCCGTCGTACACCTCGCGGTCACGATGCCGACGCTGCACGACGTCGTTCGACGGAAGTGCTCGGACGCGCGCCAGTCGGACGAGGCGAACCTGATCGCCGGCCGAGCGCGATACGCGGACGGTGCGCCCGCGGGGCGCGCCACGCTCCTGCTCCGCGACCTCGGCCCGGCAGACGGTCCCGCCGCGAAGCCCGTTTCGCAGGTCGGCGCGCCGTGGGCGCTCGGCGCGGCGGGGGAAACGACGATCGAGGATCGAACCGGCGACGACGGCCGATTCTATCTCTGCAACATCCCGCAGAACGCACGGTTGCTCGTGATCGTGCAGAACGGGACCGGTGCCGCGGCGGCACAGGTGGTCACGTGGGGCGCGAAGCGCGCTGTCTTCCCTGTCCTGCTGAATCTCGAGTCGGTGCGTCCGTAGTCCGTGGTTGAACGACGGACGACGGGCGACCCTACGGCCGCAGCCTCGCCATCATCCGCGGGAACGCGCTCGCTTCGCGGATGTGCTTCAATCCGCAGATCCAGGCGACGGTGCGCTCGAGGCCGAGGCCGAAGCCCGAGTGCACGAACGTGCCGTACTTCCGCAGCGCGAGATACCAGTCGTACGCCGCCTCGGGCAGCCCTTCCTCGCGAATGCGGTGCAGCAGCTTGTCGTAGTCGTCCTCGCGCTGCGAGCCGCCGATGATCTCGCCGTAGCCTTCGGGCGCGAGACAATCGTCGCACAACACCGTGCGCGGATCCTCGGGGTTCTCCTTCATGTAGAAAGCTTTCGCTTCCTTGGGGTAGTTCATCACGAACACCGGCCGATCGTAGTCGGCCACGAGGAGCGCCTCGTCTTCGGCGCCCAGATCGTCGCCCCACTGGATGCTGCTCCCCTTGCCCTGGAGAATCCGCACCGCCTCGGTGTACTCGACGCGGTGAAACGGCGCCTGGACGCGCTCGAGCGGCGCGACGTCGCGCTCCAGCTCCTGGAGCTCCGCGGAACGCCGCTCGAGGCAGCGCTGTACCAGGAAGGACACGAAGTCTTCCTGCAGCCGCATGTTGTCCGCCGAGTCGTTCCACGCGACCTCGGGCTCGATCATCCAGAACTCCGTCAGATGCCGACGCGTCTTCGATTTCTCGGCGCGAAACGTGGGTCCGAACGTGTAGATCTTGCCGAACGCCGCCGCCGCCGCTTCGCCGTAGAGCTGGCCGGTCTGCGCGAGGTAGGCGTTCCCCTCATCGAAATACTCGGTGGAGAACAGCCCGCTGCGCTCGCCGATCGCCGCGGTCAGGATCGGCGTGTCGACGCGCAGGAACCCGCGCTGGTAGAAGAAGTCGTGGATCGCCTGCTCCACCTCGTTGCGCACCGCGAAGATCGCGCGCTGTCGGGGACTGCGCAGCCAGAAGTGTCGGTTGTCGAGCAGGAAGTCGATGCCGTGCTCCTTCGGCTGGATCGGGTAATCGATCGGACTGGTGCCGAAGATCGTGAGCCCCGTCACCGAAATCTCGTACCCGCCCGGCGCGCGCGGCTCCGCCTTCACGTCCCCCGTCACGTACACCGACGTTTCGAGCGTCAGCTCCTTGAATCGTTCCCACGCTTCGGCGGGCAGCGCGGTCTTCACGAACACCGCTTGCATGATCCCGGTGCCGTCCCGGATCACGGCGAACGCGACCTTTCCGGACGACCGGAGGTGCGTGACCCAACCCCGGATCGTGACGGTCTGTCCAACGTGGTCTTTGAGCTCGGCGATGCGGGGAGTCGTTTCGGGCATGGAACGCGGTATAAGCGGCTGTGGGGGCGAGCTATAACGCTACATTCCCCATGGAGCCTCTGGTACCCCTGGTAGCGGGTTCGACCTCGCGGTGTTTTCCTTGCAATGAACGACATGCTCGCATCGTGCAGCACGACTTCTGACCGAACCGCGCCGACATGACCCTGCGCTCGAGGCTCGTCACTGGCCTCGTCCTCATCGCCATCATCCTCGTCGGGCCGCTCGTCATCGCCATTCAGTCGCTCTATCGGCTGCGTGACGACGTGCGCGCGTTCCGCGACAAGGAGTTCGCGGCGTCGCTGCTGCTCGGGCAGTTGCGCGAGGGGCTGAACGACCTGCGCCGCGGCGAGCTCGCGCTGCTCTTTGCCCGCGACACCGCCTCGCGCAACGCGATGGATCGGCAGGTGAGCAGCGTCGCGGAGCTCGGCGATTCGCTGAGCCACTTTCAGCTCCCGGACTACGCGAAGGATCTCGGCGCCTCGATCAAGAAGATCGCCAACGCCGCGCCGGTGGAATACGGCTTCGCGCTCGCGGGCGACACCACGCGCGCCGACTCGACGTCGCTCAACGTGTTCGTGCCGGCGCTCAACCACGCCGACTCGGTCGTGCAGCGGGCCGAGAAGGAGCTGCGCATCCGCACGCAGCAGCGCGTGACCGGACAGGCCGCGACGATCGCGACGACGGCCACGGTCTCCGGCGTCGCGCTCGTCCTCGCGCTGATCATCGCGATGCTGATCGCGTTCCTGCTCACGCGCTCGATCACCCGCCCGATCGACGATCTCGAGCAGGGCATGCGATCCGTCGCCGACGGGGACCTCGACTATCGGCTGAGCATTCCCGCCGACCGCAGCGACGAGCTCGGCCAGCTCGCGACCAGCTTCGAGGAGATGGTACGGCAGCTCGGCGAGCTCGACAAGCTCAAGGCCGAGTTCGTCTCGGTGGCGTCGCACGAGCTCAAGACGCCGATCAACGTGATGATCGGCTATCTCCAGCTGCTCGAGGAGGGCATCTACGGCCCGCTCACGCCCGAGCAGCGCGACGTGCACAAGACGCTGGTCGCGCAGGCGAACACGCTGTCGCGGCTCGTGAAGCAGCTGCTCGACGTGAGCCGGTTCGAGGCCGGCGGCGGCCGGCTCGAGCCGCGGCCGATCGCGCTCGACGATCTGCTCGGCGAATTGGAGCGCGCGTTCCACGTGCTCGCGCTGCAGCGCGAGGTGCACTTCACCGTGCAGCGGAAGCCCGGCCTTCCCGACCAGGTGTTCTGGGATCTCGATCGCATCAACGAGGTGCTCGGCAATCTGCTGTCGAACGCGTTCAAGTTCACCCCGCACGGCGGCTCGATCGATCTCGTCGTGGCGCCGGTGGACAACGGCGTGCGCATGCAAGTCCGTGACACCGGCGCGGGCATCCCGCCGGAGCAGGTGCCGCGTATCTTTGACAAGTTCTATCAAGCCGACAATCAGAAGTCCGCGCGGGCGGCCGGGTCGGGCTTGGGTCTTGCGATCGCGAAACAGATCGTCGAAGCACACGGAGGCACCATCACGTGCGAGAGCACGCTCGGACAGGGGACGACGTTCGCCATCACGCTCCCGACGCGCGTCACCCGGCGGTCGTCGATGCAGCGCGCCATCCCGGCGCACGCGTGACCGCACTCGCGCGGGCGTCACGCCGCTGGGCGGCGGCGGCGGTCATCGCGGCGGGAGGCGGCTGCGTCTCGATTCATGCGCCCCCGTTCATGCGTCCGGCCCCGGAGCGGCAGTGGCCCGCGACCCTGCAGCTCGCGCAGCAGCGCGCACAGGAACGGCAGTTCGATGCCGCAGACTCGCTCCTCGCCGATTTCGCGGCGCGGTATCCGGGCTCGGCGCCCGCCGTCGAGAGCAGCTACTGGCGCGCACTGTACAAGATGGATCCGGCCAACCCGCACGCCTCGCTGTCGACGGCGGTGGCAGCGCTCGATGCCTACATCGGGAGCGTCCAGAGCGCGGAGCACGCCTCTGAAGCGGAAACGCTGCGCCGCATCGCCGGTCAGCTCGTCAACCTCAACAAGCTCGCGGCGAGCGCGATGACTGCGCCCAAAGACCAGGCGAGCCAACCGGCGGACGCCAAGCCGAACCCGGATCAGCCCAGCGCGGCCGACGCGGAGATCCGGCGCCTGCGCGACGAGCTGGCGAAAGCGAACGCGGAGCTCGATCGCATCAAGCGGCGCCTGGCGCAGCCGCCCGGAAAGCCGCCGCGCTGACGCGCGCGAGCCGGATCTACCCCACGCGGAACAGCTCGAGCGAGCGCGCGTAGCGTTCGCCGAGCACGCGCCGGAGCCCGGCGTGGGCCGGCAGCTCCAGCCCGGGGTCGCGCGCCAGGAGCGCCTCGGCCGCCGCGCGTGCGCGCTCGTTGAGCGCCTCGTCGCGGAGCGGATCGGCGATGCGGAACGTCGGCACGCCGCTCTGGCGCTCGCCGAACAGGTCGCCCATGCCGCGCATGCGCAGATCCTCGCGAGCAATCTCGAAACCGTCGTCCGTGCGGACGAACACCTGCAGGCGCGCGGCCGCCTCGGGGCTCACGTCGCCGAGCAGGATGCAGTAGGACTCCTCGGCGCCGCGCCCCACCCGCCCGCGGAGCTGGTGCAGCTGCGACAGGCCGAAGCGCTCCGGATGCTCGATCAGCATCACGGTGGCGTTCGCCACGTCGATGCCGACCTCGATCACCGTGGTCGCGACGAGGAGGTCGATCTCGTGCTCGCGGAACCGGCGCATGATTGCGTCGCGCTCGTCGGGCGGAATGCGGCCGTGCAGCAGCGCCAGCCGCCGCTCGGCGAACGGGCCGCCCGCGAGCGCCTCGAACATCGTCGTCGCGGCCTTGAGGTCGGTCTTTTCCGATTCTTCAATTACAGGATACACAATGTATCCCTGCCGCCCCTGGGCGATCTGGCGGTCGATGAACCGCAGCACGCGTCCGCGCGCCGAGTCGGGGCGGAGGGCGGTCGCGATCGGCTGCCGGCCCGGTGGGCGCTCGTCGAGGATGCTCAGGTCCAGGTCGCCGTAGAGCGTGAGCGCCAGCGAACGCGGGATCGGGGTGGCGGACATGAGGAGCACGTCCGGCGCCTCGCCCTTGGCGCCCAGCGCCTTCCGCTGCTCCACGCCGAAGCGGTGCTGCTCGTCGATTGCCGCGAAGCCGAGCTTCGCGAACACCGTCGCTTCCTGCACGAGCGCGTGCGTACCGACGACGAGCACGGGCTCGCCGCTCGCGAGCCGGGTGGCGATCGCCTTGCGCTCGCGCGCCGGCAGGCTGCCCGTGAGCAGGATCGGCACGATGCCGAGCGGCTCGAGCAGGCGGGTCGTCGTGCGCGCGTGCTGCTCGGCGAGCAGCTCCGTGGGGGCCATGATCGCCGCCTGATGGTCGTTCTCGATCGCGAGCAGCGCGGCGAAGAGCGCGACGATCGTCTTCCCGCTGCCCACGTCGCCCTGCAGCAGCCGGTGCATGCGCCGGTCGCTGCACATGTCGGCGACGATCTCGCGAATCGACCGCACCTGCGCGCCGGTGAGCTGGAACGGCAGCGACTCGCGCAGCCTGGTGGTGAGCGAGCGCTTGTTCACGAACGTGATGCCGGCGCGCCGCTCGCGCGCGAGCTCCTTGGCGCGCTGCTGGAGGAGCTGCACGAAGAAGAGCTCCTCGAACGCGAGCCGCGAGCGCCCCGTGTGCGCCTCGGCGAGCGACGCCGGCCGGTGCACCATGCGCAGCGCGTCGGCGATGCCGGGCACGCCCCCCATCTTCAGCGCGTCGGCCGGCAGGTACTCGGTGACGAGCGGCAGCAGCGCGTCGAGGTGCGTGTCGATGATCGAGCGGATGAGCTTGAACGACAGCCCTTCCGTGGCCGGATAGACCGAGAGCACGCGGCCCTGCGTCGTCGCGGCCTCCTCGTCGCCGAGGTTGATGAACTCGCGGGGCTGCAGCTGCCGTCCGTGGAAGAAGCGCACCGTCCCCGTGACGAGGAGCACGTCGCCCTTCTGAATGGTCCGGTCGAGGAAGGGCTGGCCGGGCCATGATACTTCTATCATTCCAGTTTCATCACGCAGCACGGCCTGGAAGATCCGCAGGCCCTTGCGCGTGGGAATCACGCCCTTGGAGATGACCGTCCCGATCACCGTTCCCTGCATGCCCGGCTCCAGCGACCGGATCGGCGCGACCGTGCTCGCGTCCTCGTAGCGGTGCGGAACGTGGAACAGCAGGTCGCCCGCGGTGATGATGCCCAGGCGCCTGAGCGCCTCGGCGCGCGCCGGCCCGACGCCCTTGAGGTACGTGACCGGGGTGTCGAGATAGAGGCGTTGTTTCGTTGTCATCCCGAACGAGCGGAGCGAGCGAGGGATGTTCTCACTGGGTCGCGATCTCGACCCGGACACGAGATTCCTCGCTGCGCTCGGAATGACGGGACGCCTCCATCTCGAGCGGTCATTCTTCCAACAGCTCCCGCGCGAACATCGTCGGGTCGAAGGGAACGAGATCCGCGGCGGATTCGCCCACGCCGAGGAATTTCACGGGCACGTCGATCGCTTCGTGGACGGCGACCACCACACCGCCGCGGGCGGTGCCGTCGAGCTTCGTCACGACGAGTCCGGTCACCGGGACCGCCGCGGAGAACGTCTTCGCCTGCTGCACGGCGTTCTGGCCGATCGTGCCGTCGAGCACGAGCAGCGTCTCGTGCGGCGCCCCGGGCAGGCGCTTGGCGATGACGCGCGCCACCTTCTTCAGCTCGTCCATCAAGCCTTCGCTCGTGTGCAGCCGGCCGGCGGTGTCGACGATCAGCACGTCGACGGCGCGCGCGATGGCCGCGTCGATCGCGTCGAACGCGACGGCGGCCGGATCGGACCCCGGCTTCGCGCCGACGAACTCCGCTCCCGTGCGGTCCGCCCAGACCTTGAGCTGGTCGATCGCGCCGGCGCGGAACGTGTCGCCGGCGGCGACCATCACGCGGCGTCCCTCGCCGCGGAAGCGCGCGGCGAGCTTGCCGACGAACGTCGTCTTCCCCGCCCCGTTCACGCCGACGATGAGCACCACGGTCGGCGCGGCCGTGGACATGCGCAGCGCGGGATCGGCGTTGCCGGCACGCAGCGCTTCGTCGATCCCCTCGGCCAGCGCGTCGTGAAACTCGTCCTGCGTCTTCACCTGGCCGCGCTTCGCCCGACGCTCGACCTCCTCGACGAGCCGCAGCGTCACCGGGACGCCGAAGTCCGACTCGAGCAGCAGCTGCTCGAGCTGCTCGAGCGAGCCGGCGGACACGCCGCCGCGCGCGAGCACGCCGACGTCCATGAGCGCGACGTCCTTGATGCGCTGCCAGAGCGTGCGCTTGGGAACGTCGCCGGATTTACGAAGTAGCCGCATATGCTTCAGTCTCGATCATCGCATGCCCGTGCGCCGCCTCAGCAGCCACTCGACGCAGAGCAGCACGATGGCGAGCGCGTACACCCATCCCATGTCCCGGAGCCGCGGCGCCGATCCGGTCGCGCGCGCACCGCCAACCAGACCCGAGCGCAGACCCGGCGCCCTCGGCAACCACTCGCGCGACGCATTCACCGCGAGCAGCGCCGCGCCGCCGCGAGTCGCCACGTCGTAGAGCCCGGCCGCGAGCGGCGCGCTCTCCACGATACTGGCATCGGACGCGAAACGGAGCGTCAGCGAATCGACGCGCGTCGTACCACGCCGCCGCAACGTCACGGGGACCACGCTGTCGCTCGGCGATCCCCGTCGCCAGCGAATGGGATCGCCGGCGCGCACCAGACGCTCGTCGGGCACCGCAGCGCGCCGATCCGCGCGCTGCGCGGCCAACCAGTCAAATATACTCCCCCACACCGCGCTGAACGCGTCGGCGGCGACACCGCCGCGAAAGGCCCATCGCCAGAGATCCGACGCGGCCACGATCACCACGCGCCGCGGCTCGTCGCTCCC
>DASZUN010000021.1:0-2336 GCA_035547615.1 Gemmatimonadaceae bacterium
CGTGACGCGCATCAGCCGATCACCTCGCGCAATTGCGCCAGCGTCGTCTCGAGCATGTCCCACGGGCCGATGGTGATCCGGAGCGCGTCGCCGCCGGTCGCGGCGAGTGCGGTGTCCGGCTGGGCGGTGAGTCCCTCGAACGGGCGCACGGCGATGCCGCGATCGCGCAGCGCCGCGCCGATCCGCCCCGCGCCGCGCACCGGGACGAGCACGAAGTTCGCGCTCGACGGCAGCGCGCTCAAGCCGAGCGGCCCGAGCGCGGCCACGAACCGGCTCCGATTTTCGATGGCGGTCTGCACGTTGGCGCGCACCCACTCCATGTCGTCAGTCAATGCAGCGACGGCGGCGCGCTCGGCGAGTCCGCTCACCTTGTAGGGGCCGCGCGACTTCTCCACCTCCTGCACGAGTCGCGGGTTTCCGATGGCGTAGCCGATCCGCAGTCCCGCGAGCCCGAACGCCTTGGAGATCGTGCGCGCGACGAGCACGCGCTCGCTCGCGCGCGCCAGGTCGAGCACGTTCGCGCCCGCGAACTCGGCGTACGCCTCGTCGATGATCACCAGCCCGGGCGCGCCGGCCACGATGCGTTCGATCGACTCTCGCGCGAATGCGGTGCCCGTGGGATTGTTCGGCGAGCACAGATAGATGATCCGCGCGCGCGCGGCGAGCGTGCGCTCCACATCCACGTCGTACGACGACGTGAGTGGGACGAGCACCGGCTCGAGCGAGTTCATTTGCGCGAAGATCGGAATCATCGCGAACGACGGATCGGGGATCGCGATGCGGTCACCCGCCTCGGCGAACGCGCGGATCGCCGAGTCGAGCACGTCGTCGGAGCCGCACCCGGTCACGATCCAATCCGGCGACACGCCCGCGTACCGCGCCAGTGCATCCTTGAGCGTGCCGGCGTAGAGCTGCGGGTACCGGGTGAGCGAGGCGCTCATCGCCTCGTGAATAACCCGCTCGGCGCTGGGCGGCGCACCCCACAGGTTCGTATTGTCGCTCAGGTCGATCGCGCACGGGCGCCGGTCTGGCGCATACAGCGTGATACCCGCGTAGCTCGCGCGACTGCCGAGCGGCGATTCGGCGTCGATCATCGCGCACCTCCCGCGATGCGCGCCGCACTCGCGTGACCCGGAAGCCCCTCGGACCCGGCGAACGTGGCGACGTCTCTCGCGAGCGAGGCAGCCGCCTCGCCCGACACGCGCTGGTACGTCGTCCAACGGATGAAATCCAGCACCGAGAGCCCCGAATACGACCGCGCGAGGCCGCCGGTCGGCAGCACGTGATTGGCGCCGGTCATGTAATCGCCGAATGCGACCGACGTGCGCGTGCCGAGGAAGATCGTCCCCGCGTTGCGGAGCCGCGACACCGCCGCATCGGGATCGGCGATCGCGACGAGCAGGTGTTCCGGCGCATACGAGTTCGAGAATTCGATCGCCTGATCGAGCGAATCGGCGACGAGCACGCCGCCGTTGCTCGCGAATGCGTCCAGAGCGATCGCGCGGCGCGGCTGGTCATCGATCAGCGCCGACACCGAATCGAGCACCGCACTCGCGAACCGCTCGTCGAGCACCACAGCGACGACGCACGCGCGCGGGTCGTGTTCGGCCTGCGCGATCAGCTCTGCGGCGACGGCGCGTGCATCCGCCGAACCGTCGGCGAGCAGCAGCAACTCGCTCGGTCCCGCGGGCGAGTCGATCGCGACGGCGCCCGCGACCTGCAGCTTTGCTTCTGCCACGTACGCGTTGCCCGGTCCCACGATCCTGTCGACGCGCGGCACGGTGGCGGTCCCGTACGCCATCGCCGCGATCGCGCCCGCGCCGCCGATCGCGAAGAACCGGTCCGCGTTCGCGAGGGCGGCAGCGGCGAGAATGACGGCCGACGGTGCGCCGCTCGCGTCCGGTGGCGAGCAGACGATCACCTCGCCGACGCCCGCCACGCGCGCCGGCAGTGCGCCCATCAGCACGCTGCTCGGGTAGGCTGCGCGTCCGCCCGGCGCGTACACGCCGACGCGCCCGAGCGGGTCCGGCCGGCGGCCAACGACGATCCCGGGTTCGGTCTCGCACTCCGCGGCCGACGGCATGAACGCTTCGTGCGCGCGCGTGATGTTCCGCGCCGAACGCTCCATCGCTCGGCGAAGCGCGGGCTCGAGCTGGTCGAGCGCCTCCGTCCATTTCGACCGGGGCACCTCGAGCGAGTCGAGCTCCACATTGTCGAACCGGCGCGCATATTCGCGGAGTGCGGCGTCGCCGCGCGAACGCACGTCGCGCACGATCTCGGCCGTGCGCTCGCGCACCGTATCGTCCGACGAGGTCGATCGGTCGAACAACGCGTCG
>DASZUN010000022.1:0-30279 GCA_035547615.1 Gemmatimonadaceae bacterium
CCCGACGTACACGCCGGACGCGGTCGAGAGCATCGACGTCGCCGAACTGCGCCGGCGCGACGTGAGCGCGATCGCGGCGCTGCCCGAGGAGCGCGACCCGGCCTGGACGCTCGAGCGGCTGCTCTCGTCGCCGACGATCGCGTCCAAGACGTGGGTCTATCGGCAGTACGACACGACGGTGCGCACGAACACGGTGATCGGCCCGGGCGGCGACGCGGCGGTGGTGCGCGTGCGCGGCACCGATCGCGCGCTCGCGCTCAAGACCGACTGCAATAGCCGGTACGTGTACCTGGACCCGCGGCTCGGCGCGCAGATCGCGGTCTGCGAGGCGGCGCGCAACGTGGCGTGCGCCGGCGGCCGGCCGATGGCGGTCACGAACAATCTGAACTTCGGCAATCCGCGGCGGCCGGAAGTCTATTACCAGCTTCGCGAGGCCGTGCGCGGAATGGGCGAGGCGTGCGAGGCACTCGGCACGCCCGTGACCGGCGGGAACGTCTCGCTCTACAACGAGAACCCGAACGGCGCGGTGTACCCCACCCCGGTGATCGGCATGGTCGGGCTGATCGAGTCGCTGATGCACGTGACGCCGTCGGCGTTCCAGGCGGAGCGCGACGCGATCGTGCTGCTGGGCGAGCCGACGGGCGAGCTCGGCGCGAGCGAGTATCTGGCGCGCATCCACGGCGTGGTCGCGGGCGCACCGCCGGCCTGCGATCTCGCGCGGGAGCGTGCGCTCGTCGACGCGCTGCTCGAGGCGATCGCCGGCGGCGTGGTGCGCTCGGCCCACGACTGCAGCGACGGCGGCCTGGCGGTCGCCCTCGCCGAGTGCTGCGTGATGGACCGCCGCGCGCCGCACGGCGCGCGCGTGGACCTCACGGCGTGGCGGACGCTGCCGGCGCGGGCGGTGCTGTTCGGCGAAGCGCAGGGGCGGATCGTGGTGTCGAGCCCGTCGCCGGACACGGTGGTCGCGATCGCGAAGACGCACGGTATCGCGGCGCGGGTCATCGGACACGTCGGCGGGCCTGACGCCCCGTTGCACATTACGACGGAGGACGCGGTGCTCGAGGCCTCGCTCGCGCGCCTCGACGACGCGTACCACGAGGCGATTCCCCGCGCGATGGCTCGCGCCGTTGCATCACAATAGTGGTATACCAATACCTTAATGACTGATCCTCACGGCCCGCGTGGCAGGATGGCATAGATATGTGCGGCATTTTCGGCGTGCGGGGCCACCCGGACGCGGTCCACATCGCGCAGCTCGGGCTGTATTCGCTCCAGCACCGAGGGCAGGAGTCGGTCGGCGTCGTGTCGATCGACCGGAACGCGGCGGCGCACGCCGTCCGCTCCATGGGCACGCTCAACGACGCGTTCGCGCAGGAGCTCGCGCGCTTTCCCGGCGTGTCCGCCGTCGGGCACACGCGCTACAGCACGTCCGGCTCGTCGACGATCGAGAACGCGCAGCCGGTGGTCGTCCGCTCCAAGGGCGGCTTCATCACCCTGGCGCACAACGGCAACATCGTGAACGCCGCGGAGCTGCGGCTCGCCCTCGAGGATCAGGGGTCCATCTTCGCGTCGACCAACGATTCCGAGGTCGTCGTGCACCGCCTGGCGCGCTCCAACGCGCCGACGCCCGCCGAGCGGCTGGCCGACGCGCTCTGCGAGGTGGAGGGCGCCTACAGCCTGATCGTCGCGATGGGCGACACGCTGCTCGCGGCCCGTGATCCGCGCGGATGGCGGCCGCTCGCCATGGGGCGGCTCGGCGACGCGATCGTGTTCGCCTCCGAGACGTGCGCGCTCGACATCGTCGGCGCAACGTACGAGCGCGACGTCGCGCCGGGCGAGATCATCGCGGTCGACGCGACCGGGATGCATTCCACGCATCCCCTGCCCCCGCGCGAATCGCGGCGCTGCGTGTTCGAGTACGTGTACTTCGCGCGGCCGGACAGCCGCGTGTTCGGCGGATCGGTGGACCGCGCGCGGCGCGCGCTCGGCCGCCGGCTGGCGCAGGAGCACCCCGCGCCCACGGCGGAACTCGTGTTCAGCGTGCCCGACTCGTCGAACTCGGCCGCGCTCGGGTTCGCCGAGGCCAGCGGGCTGCCGTACGAGCTCGCGCTGATTCGCAATCACTACGTGGGGCGGACGTTCATCCAGCCCACCCAGGCGGGCCGCGACGCCAAGGTGAAGGTCAAGTACAATGCGGTGCGCGAGGTGCTGGACGGCAAGAGCGTGGTGATGGTCGACGATTCGATCGTGCGCGGCACCACGACGCGCGGCCTCGTGGCGATGATCCGCGCCGCGGGCGCGCGCGAAGTCCACATGCGCGTGAGCTCCGCGCCCGTGACCGGGCCGTGCTATTACGGCATCGACACGCCGTCGCGCGAAGAGCTGATCGCCGCCAATTACACGATCCCCGAGATCGCCACACAGCTCGGGGTGGATTCGCTCGGCTACATCTCCCTCGAGGGGATGCTGGAGTCCGTACCGTCGGGCCCGCACGGGTTTTGCCACGCATGCTTTTCCGGCGATTACCCGACACCCCCGCCTACCGATCCTGACAAACTTCGGTTCGGCTGCGGCTGTTAGCACGCAGCCGGAGCGGCGCTCAAACCGGAACGGACATCATGGCCTCATCGACTGAGCTCGAACAGGCGGCGCCTGGCGCTGCCCTTGATCAGCAGCCGCCCGCGCCAGCCGCGGAGCCGCGCGCGGTCTATTTCTTCGGCGACGGCAAGGCCGACGGCACCAAGGACATGAAGCCGATCCTTGGCGGCAAGGGCGCCAACCTGGCCGAGATGACGAACCTGGGCGTGCCCGTTCCACCGGGGTTCACCATCGCCTGCTCGCTCTGCGTGGCCTACCTGCGCGACCGGCAGATCCCGGACACGCTCCGCACCGAGGTGGCGGACGCGCTGCGCCGGCTCGAGCAGGTGGCGGGCAAGCGATTCGGCGATACGGGCAACCCGCTGCTCGTCTCCGTGCGCTCGGGCGCGCCGGTGTCGATGCCCGGGATGATGGAGACGATCCTCAATCTCGGGCTCAATGATAGAACTGTAATAGGGCTGGAGCGCGCCAGCGGCAACGCGCGCTTCGCCTACGACTCGTACCGCCGGTTCATCCAGATGTACGGCGACGTCGTGCTCGGCGTGCCGTTCTCGCAGTTCGAGCATCTGCTCGCCGCCAAGCGGATGACCGCCGGCGCGAGCTCCGACGCCGAGCTCGACGAGCACACGCTGCGCAATCTCGTGGAGGAGTACAAGGCGCTCGTCCGCGCACAGACGGGCAGCGAATTCCCGATGGATCCGGAGCAGCAGCTCTGGGGCGCGATCGAAGCGGTGTGGCGCTCGTGGATGCTGAAGAAGGCCGTCGACTATCGCCGCGTGAACGGGATCAGCGAGGACCTCGGCACGGCGGTCAACGTGGTCTCGATGGTGTTCGGCAATCTCGGCGACGACTCCGGTACCGGCGTCGCGTTCACGCGCAACCCGTCGACCGGCGAACGGAAGTTCTACGGCGAGTTCCTGGTGAACGCGCAGGGGGAGGACGTGGTCGCCGGCATTCGCACGCCGCTCAGCATCGAGGAGATGGCGACGCGCCTGCCCGAGGCGTACACGGAGCTGCTCGCGACGCAGGAGCGCCTGGAGCGGCACTTCCACGACATGCAGGACATCGAGTTCACCGTCGAACGCGGCCGCCTCTATCTGCTGCAGACGCGCACGGGCAAACGCACCGCGCTCGCGGCCGTGCGCGTCGCGACGGAGATGGTCGACGAAGGCTTGATCGACCGGTCGACCGCGGTGAAGCGCGTCGCGCCCGAGCAGCTCGATCAGCTGCTGCATCCCGTGATCGACGACGGCGTGCGCGCGAAACCGCTCTGCGCAGGACTGCCGGCGAGCCCTGGCGCGGCGAGCGGCATGGCCGTATTCGACCCTGACGTTGCCGAGCAGCGTGCGGCCGCGGGCCAGCGCGTGATTCTCGTGCGCGACGAAACGACGCCGGAAGATTTCCACGGCATCGTCGCCGCGCGCGCGGTGCTGACTGCCCGCGGCGGCATGACGAGCCACGCCGCCGTGGTCGCGCGCGGCATGGGCAAGTGCGCGGTGGTGGGATGCCGGGACATCGCGGTCGATCTGCAGCATCGCCGATTCACGGTCGGCGACGAGGTGATCTCCGAAGGCGACTGGATCACCCTCGACGGCGCGAACGGCAAAGTCTACAAGGGCGATCTGCCGACGACGCCGAGCGAAGTCGTGCAGGTCATTCGCGGCACGCGGGACGAACGGACCGCGCCCAACTATCAGTCCTTCGCGCGGCTCCTCGGTTGGGCGGACGACGTGCGCCGGCTCAAGGTGCGGGCGAACGCGGACACGCCGCAGGACGCGCGAATCGCGCGCGGCTTTGGCGCGGAAGGCATCGGTCTGTGCCGGACCGAGCACATGTTCTTCGAGGGGGACCGCATCACGGCCATGCGCGAGATGATCGTCGCGCGGGACGAGGGCGGCCGGCGGCGCGCGCTCGCCAAGCTGCTGCCCATGCAGCGCGCGGACTTCGACGGCATCTTCGAGGCGATGGACGGATTGCCGGTAACGATCCGTTTATTGGATCCCCCGCTCCACGAGTTCCTGCCGCACGGGGGCGAGGAGAGCAAGCTTCTCGCGCGCACGCTCGGGATCGCTCGGGCTGAGCTGTCCCGCATTGTGGAATCTTTGCGCGAGACCAACCCGATGCTGGGACATCGGGGCTGCAGATTGGGTATCACCTATCCGGAAATCACGGAAATGCAGGGCCGGGCCATATTCGAGGCCGCTGTGAAAGCGAAACGCAGAGGCATCGATGTCCGTCCTGAGATCATGATTCCGTTGGTGGCCACGCTGGCGGAGTTCGAGAATCAGCGCGCCATTCTCGAGGAGGTGGCGCGGCAGGTCCTGGGCGGCATGGGCGAGGAAGTGCCCTACACGATCGGGACGATGATCGAGCTGCCCCGCGCGGCCCTGACCGCTGACGAGATCGCACGACGGGCGGAGTTCTTTTCCTTTGGCACCAATGATTTGACCCAGACGACGTTCGGCCTCAGTCGGGACGATGCCGGACGGTTCCTACCCAACTACGTCGATCGTGGTATACTTCCCGACGATCCATTCCAGGTCCTTGATCAGAATGGAGTTGGCAAGCTGATTGGATTTGCCGTATCTGCCGGTCGGAGCGTCCGCCCTCAGCTGAAGGTGGGTATCTGCGGTGAACATGGCGGCGAACCGCGCTCCGTGAAGTTCTGTCACACGATCGGCCTCGATTACGTCTCCTGCTCCCCATACCGCGTTCCAATCGCACGCCTCGCCGCAGCCCATGCCGCTCTTGAACCCACCCGGACCGCTCAGACGACGTCGTAGTCATCCGGTCCTCCCGCAGCTCCCGTCACTCCCCATGTCGCGGGACGAGCGTCCGCTCCGGATCGCACTCGTCACGGAGTACTACTATCCGCATCTGGGCGGGGTCTGCGAGCACGTCCATTTCTTCGCGCGCGAGGCGCGGCGTCGCGGGCACCACGTCGACGTCATCACGTCGCACATTCCGGGTGCCGAAGAGCAGCCGCACGTGATCCGGCTGGGCCGCAGCCAGCCGGTCTACGCCAACGGCTCACAGGCGCGCATTACACTCGGGTGGAATCTCCGCCGCGACATGCGCCGCGTGCTGCGACAGGGCCAGTACGACATCGTGCACGTGCACTCGCCGCTCACGCCCGTCCTGCCCATCCTCGCGATCGAGGAGGCGGACTGTCCGGTCGTCGGCACGTTCCACACCTACTTCGACCGCTCGGTCGGGTACACGCTCGGCCGACGCTTCTTCCAGCGCCGGCTCGACATGTTGAGCGCGGCCATCGCGGTCTCGCACAGCACGACCGTCGCCTTGAACCGGTACTTCGAGGCCGACTGGCAGATCATTCCCAACGGGATCGACACCGACGTCTTTCATCCGAGTGCTCCTCCGCCCCCAGGGCTCGAAAAGGACGTTCCGACGATTCTCTTCCTCGGGCGCTTCGACCCGCGCAACGGACTCTCGACGCTGATCGACTCGTTCCGGCGCGTGCGGGCCCGCGGCGCGCACGGGCGCCAGGCGCGCCTGGTCGTCGTGGGCGACGGTCCGCTCCGCGAGCACTACTACAAGCAGGCGAACGGCGACAAGGACATCGTGTTCGTCGGCGCCGTGCTCGAGGGTCGCCCGAGCTACTACGCGCACAGCTCCGTGTACGCGTGCCCGACGACGAAAGCGTCGTTCGGCATCACGCTACTCGAGGCGATGGCCTGCGAAACGCCCGTGGTGTGCTCCGACATTCTCGGCTTCCGTGATGTGGTCGTGAACGAGCGTGAAGCGCTGATGGTGCCGTGCGGCGACCGCGATGCGCTCGCCGACGCGCTCGTTCGCGTGCTCGACGACGAAGGGCTCGCGATCCAGCTCGGCACCACCGGCCGTCAGAATTCGCTCGAATACTCGTGGGCGCGTGTCACGTCCCGCGTACTCGACGTGTATCAAAACGTTCTCGGTCGCGTCGCCGTCGCGGTATGATGCTCGGCCTCGGCGCCGGCGCCGTCGTGCTGCTGGGCGGCGCGGCGCACGGCGCGTTCCACCGCAATAGTCCACTCTTCGGCCGGCCGATCACCCGGGTGCATGGCGCCGGCAAGGCCGTCGCGTTGACGTTCGACGACGGCCCGAATCCCGACGCCACCCCGCGCATCCTCGACGCCCTCGCCGAGCGCGACGTGAAGGCGACGTTCTTCATCCTCGGGCGGCACGCGGAGCGGTGGCCGGAGCTGGTGAAGCGCGTCGCCGACGAAGGCCACGCGATCGGGAACCACGGCTACTATCATCGAAAATTGCACTTCAAGTCGCCCGGCTACGTTCGGCGCGACCTCGAGCTCGGGACGCAGGCGATCGAGCGCGCGGCGCACGTCCGCCCCACCCTGTTCCGCGCGCCACACGGATTCCGGAGCCCCTGGGTGACGCGCATCGCGCGGTCGCTCGGGCAGCGCACGGTGGGCTGGTCGCTGGGCGTGTGGGACTCCGATCGCCCCGGCGTCGACGTGATCGCTGATCGCACCGTCCACGGCGCCCATCCAGGCTCGATCCTGCTGCTGCACGACGGCGACGGATACGATCTTCATGGCGATCGGGTGCAGACGGCACGCGCGGTGCCTCTCATCGTCGATCGCTTGCTGGAACAGGGCTATCGGTTCGAGCGCGTGGACGCCGCATGAAGAAAGCCGTTTCTCATACGATTCGCATCGCGTTGAGCGTGGTGATCATCGCCGCGCTCGTCGTCTTCGCGCGCAAGGTGAACTGGCACACCACGTGGACGAGCATCAAGGACGCGAACTGGTGGATCCTGCTCGCGGCCGCGCTCGTCAACCTCGCGTCGCTCGCGCTCAAGGGCGTGCGGTGGTGGGTCTTCCTGCGTCCGGTCGGCGCGGATTCCCTGTGGATGGCGCTGCGCGCGACGTTCGCGGGCGCCGGACTGAACAATGTGCTCGTGGCGAACGGGGGCGAGGCGGCGCGCGTGGTGTTCGTGGCACGCGCGGCACACGTGCAGAGCGCCAAGGTACTCGCGACGCTCGCGCTGGAGCGGCTGTTCGAGCTGATCGGGTACGTGGTGCTGCTCGCGCTCTCGGTGTCGTTCCTCGAGCTGCCGCCGGCGCTGTCGCGCACGCGTCCGATCGCCTGGCTCGCGCTCGCGGGCGTCGTGGTGCTGCTCGTGTACCTCGTGCGCCGCCCGAGCCTCGACGAGGCGTTCGTCGAGATCACGGCTCCGCCCGGCACGTGGCGCGGCCGCCTGGGTGCGTACTTCAAGCAGCTCGGCAAGACGATCGGCGGACTCTCGACGGGCCCGCGCTTCGGCGCCGCAATGGCGCTCTCGGTCGGCATCTGGGCGATGCAGGTGTGGACGTACGCGTGGACGGCGCGCGCCGCCAACTTCAATCTGTCGCTCGTGGGCACGGTGGCCGCGCTGCTCGCGGTGAACCTCGGCTTCGCGGTACGCGCGACGCCCGGGAACGTTGGCGTGTTCCAGGCTGTGTACGCGCTCACGGCCGCCAGCTTCGGGATGAACAAGGACGAGGCGATCGCCGTCGCGTTCCTGATCCAGACGCAGCAGATCATTCCGGTGACGCTGCTCGGCGTGGCGCTCGCGCCGGAGTTCATCTTCAAGCGCAAGCAGGTCGTGCGGGCCGAGGACAAGGGACTCGATCTGCACTCGCGCGCCGAGGAAGCACCGGTCTAGCGACCGCTCGCGATGCCCCGGTGCACGGTGCTCATCCCGTCGGCAGACCGCAGCTGTCTGCTCGTGGTGCGCGACGGGGAGCGCCTCGCGCTGCCCACCGTGACGATCGAGAGCGACTGGATTGCCGCTGAAGTGGGCGCGATCCAGGCGGCGGTGCGCGACGGGCTCGGTGTCGACGCGGTCGTGCTGCGCGAGATCGCGGGCGACGTCGACGATCGAGCCGTCGAGCTGGAGCGCATCTCAGACGCGCCGATGCAATCGGGCGCAGCGCTCGTCGACGTGTCCGCGTTGGACGAGCTGCTGCTCGACGCAGACGCGCGGGCCATCGTTCAGCGGTGGAAGGCGGCACTCCCCGACGCGGGCGCCGCACCGTGGATGCAGCGCGGGTGGTTTGCCGCGGCGCGCGCGTGGATCGATGCGCGGCTCGCGGAGCGCGGCGCCGCGCGCGTCGGTCCGCTGCGCCAGATCAAGGGCGGCTGGGATGAATCCGCTGTATTCGCCGCCGCGACGAGCGCAGGCGACGTGTACTTCAAGGCCGCCTCCGGGCCGTCGATCGAGCCGGCGGTGCTCGCGGGGCTGAGCGGCCGCCGCCGCGGGGCGCCTGGCATCCTCGCTATAGAACATGCTAATACGTGGATGCTCATGGCCGCGGCCGGCGGGCAGGCGGACGCCGCGCGCTTTCCCGACGCACTCCGGCAATTCGCCGAGCTGCAGCGCGCCGAGGCACCCCACGCCGCCGAGTGGCTCGCGACCGGTGCGCCGGACCGTCGGGGCGCGATGATGCGCGCGCGGCTCCCGCGCCTGCTCGTCGACGTCCCCGAGCAGTTGCATCGCGGCGGATTGCTCTCCGCGGCTGAGGCCACGGCGTTGCGCGGCGCGCTCCCGCACGTCGACGCACTGTGCGAGCAGCTCGGCGCGTGCGGGATTCCCGACACCCTCGTGCACGACGACTTCCAGCCGGGCAACGTGCTGGGCGCGGGCGGCGAGCTCGTGTTCGTCGACTGGTCCGATGTGGCTGTCGCGCACCCGTTCTTCAGCGCGCACCATTTCATCGCGACCGCGGCAGGCTCCTCGCCGGAGGCGCTTCGCGAAGCCTACCTGGAGCCGTGGACCGGGGTGGTGGACGCGGCCGCGGCGCGCGCCGCGTTCGATATGTCCGCGGCGCTCGCGCCCGTGTACCGCGCGCTGTTCAACGACCGGATGGCCGACTACGAGGCGTGGCTGGCGACGAGCCCGCCGCCCGCGCAGCGAGCGTTCGCGCGCGGCGTATTCACGACGATCCTCGACGCGCTGTCAGTCGATCGCTGAGGCGCCGCTCCGGCGCGCGATGCGATCGAGAATCGACGCCACGAGCGTGGCGTTCGCGGCGGCGTGCACGGTCAGCATGTCGACGTGCGATCCCGCGCCGGCGTATTCGTGTACCTGCCCGGTCGTGTGCAGTGCCCACGGCTGTCGTTCGTCGTCCGACGCGTCAGCATTGTCGTCCGCGCGGACCAGGTGGATCGCCGCGGCCACGCGCCCAGTGTGCGTGAGGTCGTCGAGGAAGCGAGCATACGCGCGCATTGTCGCCGACATGGCCGTGCGCCCTGCGGAATCCCCGAACCGCGCGCGCAGCGCAGGATCGCCGACGATCACGTTCTCGAAGTAGTCGAGATTCTCCGCGATCACGGCGTCGAGCGCAGCATCGGACAATCGCGCGCGCCGATCGACGACGGCGGCATCGATCATCACGAGATCGGAGACGTGCCGCCCGCGCGCGGTAACCGCTTTCGCGACCTCGAGCGCCACTGGGCCGCCGGCGGAATAGCCGACGAAGATGAGCGGCTCCGCCGGTGCCGCCGCGCAGACGGCGTCGGCGAGCGACGCGATCGGCGACGGATCGCCGACCGGGAAATCGAAGGCGTGGAGCGCGTGCGTGGGAATGCCTTCGGCGAGCGCCTTGAAGGCAAGCCCGTAGCCGGCCAGCGGCGGAAAGCAGAACACCGGCCGTGCGGTTGCATCGCCAAGGATCACAGCCGAGGGGCCGCCCCGCTCCGCCGAGCGCGCCCGTTCGATTTCGCCGGCCTGGGCGCGCACCGTGGTGGCGGCGAAGAGGCGCGCCACAGGGAGATCGACGCCCAATCGCTCGCGGATCGCCGCGGCGAGGATGACGGCGGAGAGCGAGTTGCCGCCGCAGGCGAAAAAGTCATCCTGCGCCCCGACGCGACGTGCCTCGAGTACGTCGCTCCAGATCGACGCGAGCGCCGCTTCCACCTCGCCGACCGGCGGCTCGAACTCTGCCGCGGCATCGGCGTGCTCGGGATCGGGTATGGGGAGCGCACGGCGGTCCACCTTGCCGTTGGGCGTGAGCGGCATTGCATCGAGCGCGAGGATGGCGCTCGGAATCATGTATCGCGGCACGCGCGATTCGAGCGACGCGCGAATCGCCGCGGGCGCTGCGCGCAGGCGACGCGCGCGTTCCGGATCGTGCGCCAGCGCATACGAGGGCGGCAGCGTGGACGCATCGAACGGATCCCGTTCGCGCGCGCGCGTGGCGGTCGCTTCGGCGCGCCTGTACAGGTGAACGTCCACGCAGGCCGGATCGTCCGCCCATTCGACGGTCACATCGTAGCCGAGCCGGTCGCCCAGTTGCCAGAAGCGCTCCGGCTCCTCGCCCGGCGCGTCAATCGAACCCAGATGCGCGCGCAACTCCCCGACGCGTGCAAAGCGATTGGCGTCGAGCGCATTGACGAGCGCCAGCGCACTGGCAACGCGCGCGTTGCGAACGCTGGAGAGGCGAACGCACGCCGGGCGCTCGCGCAGGAGCATCGCCTCGAGCGCGGCGAGACTTGCGTCACCCTCGATGTGCAGCGCATCACCCGCGGTGCGCGCCGGCGCGGCATCGAGGTGCAGCGTGACATCATAGCGAAAGCGCGTGAGCTCGTTCCGGTCCGTGCCGCGCTTGAGCTGCACGTCGACGCGGGCGATGCGCGGGATGCGACGGCGGAGCGCAGCGAAGAATCGCGAGTCGAGGACCAGCTCTTCTTCGACGCGGCGACGCTGGCGCACGCGGCGCCGCAGCTCGTCGAGCGACATGTCGTCGGTGGCGCGCGCGAGCTCGCTCTCGGCGAGGTGCGCGTCGAGGAGCGGGAGCGCGCGCACGTCGCCGACGAAAATCGCGCCGCCCGCTGCCGTGACCGCCGCCGCCCGCTCGATGGTCGACGCGAGATAGGCGGCGGACGGGAAGTACTGCACGACCGAATTCAGCACGACCACGTCGACGGGCGGCGTGCCGGAGAGCACGGCCGGAGTTTCCGCGGCACCGGCGACCGCGAGCTCGACGTTCGAGAGGCCGCGCGCGCGCGTGTGGCGCCGCAGGCGTTCGACCGCCGCGGCGGCGAAGTCCGTGGCGACGTAGCGCTCCACGTGCGGGGCGATGCCGAACGCGATGAGACCGGAGCCCGCGCCGATCTCGAGCACGTGCCGCGGGCCAAGCGCGCGAATCCTGTGCAGCGTGGAGTCGAGCCACACGCGCATCTCGCCGGCGGGAATCGGCGCGCCGGTCGCGCTGTCGTTCCAACCGCGGATGTCGAACGCCGGATCGATCTCCTCCTCGGCGTCGGCGCGGTAGACCTCCTCGTACAGCTCGTGCCACTGTTCCACACGCGCGCCGTCTGCGGATTCGAGCGTGTGCTCGTCGTCGAGCGTGACCCACGCGACGACGCTCTCCTCGTCAGCGGCGAGCGCGACGACGGCTTCGCGCACACCCGGCACGTGGCGGATCGCGGTCTCGATCTCGCCCAACTCGGTCCGCTGGCCGCGGATCTTCACCTGGTGATCGCGACGGCCGACGTACTCGAGCTGTCCGTCTCGCAAGCGGCGCACGATGTCGCCCGTGCGATACATGCGCGCGCCGAGCTCGTCGGAGAATGGATTCGGCACGAACCGCTCGGCGGTCTGGCCGGGCTGGCCGATGTAGCCGCGGGCGAGCGCATGGCCGGCGAGATAGAGCTCTCCCGGTACTCCGATGGGAACCGGCCGCAACTCGCGATCGAGCACGAACGCCTGCACGTTGTCGATCGGAAGCCCGATGGGGCGATGCGCGTGCTCGCCGTGGCGCGCCCAGACCGCGAACGTCGCATCGACTGTGGCTTCGGCGGGCCCGTAGAGGTTGACGACCTCGACGTCGAGTGTCGCGTGCAGCCGATCGACGAGCGGCCAGTCGAGCGCTTCCCCGCCCAGGAAGACGCGCCGCAGCGACCGACACTCTTCGATTCCTGGTGCGCGCAACAGCAGCTCCGCGACCGACGGAACGAGCTGGATCGTACTGATCGCGTGATCGCGAATGGCCTGGGCGAGATAGGCGGGATCGGCGTGACGACCGGGCGTCGCGAGCACGAGCGTCGCGCCGGCGAGCAGCGGCGCCCAGAACTCCCAGACCGAGGCATCGAACGTGACGGCGGTCTTCTGCAGCACGCGGTCGCTGGCGTCGAGCGGAAATCGGCGCTGCATCCACGCCATGTGATTGACGATTGCCGCGTGCGGCACGAGCACGGCCTTGGGCGCGCCGGTCGACCCCGACGTGAAGATGACGTACGCGCCCTGCGCCGGATCGATGCGAGGCAGCGCGATGTCGCACGCATCGGCGGGTGAGTCGAGTACGCGGCCGGCGGCGTCCACGCACAGGACTGGCCAGGTCCCCTCGACGCGAGCGGCGTGCGCGCGCTCGATGATCACGGCCGCCGGCGCTGCGACGACGAGCATGTGTCGCGCGCGCTCGCCCGGCTGGTCGGGATCGATCGGCGCGTAGGCTGCGCCGGCCTTCATGGCGGCCAGCATGGCGACGACGAGCGCGGCGCGGCGATCGAGGAGCATGGCCACCGTGTCCCCAGGCCGGACGCCGCGCGCGATCAGCGCGCGCGCCACGGCATTCGCCCGCTCCCGCAACTCGCCGTACGTGAGCACGCCGGCATCGTCGATGATCGCCGGAGCCGAGTCCCGGCCGGCGGTGCGCTCCTCGACCAGGTCGTGCAGCGCGGCCGTAGCGCACGGGGCCGCGGCGCCGTTCCAAACGCTGATGAGCGTATGCTCATCGGCGGCATCGAGCAGTGCGAGGGCGTGCACCCGGCGCGCGGGATCGCCGAGCGCGGAGGCGAGCAGCCGCACGAAGCGCGCGTGATGCGCCTCGATCGTCGCGCGCTCGAACAGGTCGGAGGCGTAGGCCCAGTAGCCGCGAAGTGCGCCCTCGGCGTGCCACAGGTGCAGCTCCGCATCGAACCGGACCCAGTGCAGATCGGTGCGGGCCTCGCCCACGCGCAGCCCGGCGAGGTCGAGCTCCTGGCTGGCGAAGTCGTGAACCGCGAAGGTGAGCTGCACCAGCGGCTGCCGGCCCGGATCGCGCGGCGGATTGACGGCGTCGACGATCGCCTCGAACGGCACGTCCTGGTGCTGGAACGCGTCGAGCACCGCAGCGCGCACGCGGAGCAGCAGCGACGCGAACGTATCGTCAGGCGCGACACGCACCCGGATCGGCAGCATGTTGACGAAGAATCCGATCAGCGGCTCGATCGACTCGTGCGTGCGGCCCGCGATCGGCACGCCGATGGTGAGGTCGTCTTCCCCGCTCACCCGAGCGACGAACGCGGCGTACGCCGCGAACAGGCACATGAACGGCGTGCAGTCCTTCTCCCGCGCGAATGTCCCGACGCGCGCGGCAAGATCGTCCGGCAGGCCGAACTCGATGCTGTCGCCGCGGAATGACTGCGCGGGGGGGCGTGGGCGATCCGGGGGAAGCTCGGTGATGCGCGCGCCGGTGAGCGCCTGCTTCCAGTAGCCGACGACACCTTCGCGTGCGTCGCCGTCGAGCCACCCGCGCTGCCACAGCGCGAAATCGGCGTACTGCACCGCCAGCGGCGGCAACGCGGGAACCCGACCGTGTCGCCGCGCGTCGTAGCACTCGCCGAGCTCGCGCGTGAAGATGCCGATCGACCATCCGTCGGCCACGATGTGGTGCATCGTCACGGAGAGCACGTGCTCGTCGGGCGCCAGGCGAACGAGCGCGCAGCGCACGAGGGAGCCCGCGCCGAGATCGAACGGCGTGCCGAACTGG
The DNA here is from genome assembly GCA_035547615.1 of Gemmatimonadaceae bacterium. GTDB lineage: Bacteria > Gemmatimonadota > Gemmatimonadetes > Gemmatimonadales > Gemmatimonadaceae > JAQBQB01. The sequence continues at coordinate 14,352 of DASZUN010000022.1, forward strand.
CTCTCGAGTGCGGCCTCGAGCGCGCGCTCCCGCTCATCGGGGGCAAGCGCGGACAGATTGATCCACGCGAGCGGGAGCGGCGCGGGCGGACAGATGATCTGCGTGGGCCGGCCGCCCGCGGCCGCGAACACGGTGCGCAGCGACTCGTGCCGCGCGACGATGTCGCTGAGACTCGCCTCGAGCGCCGCCGCGTCGATCTCGCCGTGCAGGCGGATCGCATGCGGCACGTGGTAGGCGGCGCTCAGCGGCGCGTACCGATCGAGGAACCACAGTCGCTGCTGGGCGAACGAGAGCGGCAGCTCGCTCGGACGCTCGCCCGCGACGAGTGGCGGCGGCGCCGGCTGCTCCGCGGCTCGCAGTCGATCGATCCAGTCGGCCTGGTCGGCGAGCACGGGCGCGTCGAAAATCACACGGAGCGGCAGCGCGATGCCGAATGCCTCACGCACGCGCGATGCGAGCTGCATCGCGATCAGCGAGTGCCCGCCGCGCGCAAAGAAATCGTCGTCATCCTCGATGGCGTCGACGCCGAGCAATGTCGCCCAGATGCCGGCGAGCATGCGCCGCGTCGGACGTTCCGTCGAGAGCGCGTCGCCGCGGTCAGCGGGTTCTCGTCGCGCCGATGGCGAGGGCAACGCCCGTCGATCCACCTTGCCGTTCCCCGTGAGCGGGAACGCCGCCAGCGGAACGATCGCCGCTGGGACCATGTACGGCGGCAGCGTGTCGGCGAGTCGATCGCGAATCGCCGCGACGGGCGGCAGCTCGGCGCCCGCGACGTAGGCGATCAGTCGGCGCTCCGCCGCGCTCGCACCCTCCGCGACGACCAGCGCGCGCTCGATGCCGGGGATCGCGCCGAGCGCAGCCTCGATCTCGCCCGGCTCGATGCGGAATCCGCGAATCTTCACCTGCTCGTCGACGCGGCCGAGGAACTCCAGCGTGCCGTCGTCCGTGAAGCGCACGAGATCGCCCGTGCGATACAACCGCGCACCGGCGCGATCACTCCACGCATCCGGCACGAAGCGTTCGGCCGTGAGCGCTGGACGGCGCACGTACGCTGTCGCGAGCCCATCCCCCCCAGCGTACAGCTCGCCGGCGACGCCGATGGGCGACGGTCGCATGTGCCGATCGAGTACGCGCACGCTCGTGTTCGTGACCGGCGCGCCGAGCGGCACCGTCGACGCTTCCGCGCCGAGTGCGGCCATGTCGAACGTGGTCGTGAACGTCGTGTTCTCAGTGGGACCGTATCCGTTGAGCATGCGTCGCGGCCCACCCGCGGCGGCGACGGCGCGGACGGTCGCGGGGTCCACGACATCGCCACCGACGATCAGCGTCTCGACGGGCGTGAATGCGTGTGGCGCGACGCGCGCGATCTCACTGAACAGGCCAGAGGTGAGCCAGAGCAGATCCACGGGCGACTTCGCCAGCGCGCCGGCGAACCGGTGCGCGTCGAGCAGCGTGTCCTGATCGATCACGACGAGCGTGCCGCCGTGCAGGAGCGCGGCCCACAACTCGAGCGTCGACGCGTCGAACGCGACGTTGGACGCGAAGCCGACGCGCGGCGCGGCCGGCATGTCGAGGAAACTCGAATTGATCACCAGGCGCGACACCGCGCGGTGGGGCACGGCGATGCCCTTCGGGCGGCCCGTCGAGCCGGACGTGTAGATCACGTACGCCGCCGCGCCGCCGTCGACCGCCGCGGGCTCGGGCGCATCCCGCTCGGTCACGGCGAGCGACGCCGCGCGCGCACACGCCGCGTGCTGCCGCCGCTCGTCCGCCGCATTGGCGACCACGAGCAGCGCCGCACCGGTGTCGTTCAGGATGAACGCGACTCGCGCATCGGGAGTCCCCGCGGCAATCGGGACGTACGTCGCGCCCGCCCGGAGGATGCCGAGCATCGTCGCGACGAAGTCGATCCCGCGGTCGAGCAGGAGCGCCACGCGATCGCCGGGACCGATGCCGCGCGCGGCCAGTGCGGCATGGACCTTCGCCGCACGCTCGGCCAGCTCGCCGTACGTGTATTCCACGTCGCCGTGCCGCAGCGCCGTCGCCGTCGGGCATCGGCTCGCGCACTCCTCGAAGAGTGCGAACAGGCTGGCATCGCGCGGATAGCTTCGCTTGGCGCCGGACCACTGGTCCAGGCGGGCCTGCTCCGCGGGCGACAGCGCGTCGAGATCTTCGAGGCGGCGCGCCGGACGCCTCGCGATCGCGCTCAGTGTTCGCTCGACGTGCTCGAGGAACCGCTCGATGTGCGCCCGCTCGTAGCGGCGCGTGTCGACGATCGCCGAGAGGCGCAGTCGCTCGCCTGGCGAGACCACGACCGTGAGCGGATAGTCGGGCCGATCGACACCACGGAGCGGTCCGACGCGCACGCCCGCCAGATCGTCGGCGGCGGCGAGCGCGGGCGCGTCGGGATAGTTCTCGTACGCGAAGAGGCAGTCGAACAGGCGCTCGCCGCTCGCGAGCCCCGCCGCGTCCCGCTGGCGTGCGGCACGCTCGCCCGCGTGCTGCTGCGCGTCGAGCACCTGCCGCTGCAGCGCAGCGAGCCACGCGTCGGCCCGCTGCTCGGCATTTGCGTCCACCACGACCGGGACACTGGCGACGAACATCCCCACGATGTTCTCAACGCCCGGCAAGTGCGGCGGGCGTCCGGCAACGGTGAGGCCGACGGCAAAGCGATCGCGATCGGAGTACCGCGCGAGCGCGGTACAGCACGCGCCGAAGGTGAGCGTTGCCTCCGTGATGCGCGCCGACGATGAGAACGACCGCACGGCCGCGGTCGTTTCCGGCGAACACTCTCGCATGATGTCGACGTAAGGATCGACGCCGCCCTCAGCCGCCGTTGCGGTCGGACGCGGGAGCGAGAGCTCCGCCGCGCCGGGAAACTTGGCGAGGGCGCGCGCCCAGTACGCGGACGCGTCGTCGCGCGGGCGCCGCTCGAGCCAGTCGACGAAGTCGCGAAAGGGGTGCGTCGGCGGCAGCGCGGGAGGCGCACCGGCGGCGAACGCGGTGTAGGCCGCGCGCACGTCGCGCAACACGATGGCGGTGGACCAGCCATCGAGGAGAATGTGATGCGCCGTCCAGATCATCTCGTAGCGCTCGGGCGCGTAGCACACGAGCGTGATGCGCATGAGCGGAGGCCGCTTCAGGTCGAAGCCGCGCGCGCGATCGGACGCGAGGAACTCGGTGAGCCGCGCGGCGCGTGCATCGGGCGCGAGGTCGCTCCAGTCGAGCTCCGTCCACGGAACGGAAGCCGTCGCGACGATCGCCTGAATGGGCCTCGCGCGCTTCTCCCAGGAGAATCCCGCCCGCAACGCCGCGTGGTGCGCGACGACGGCATCCCACGCGTGGCGCAGCGCGCGCGCGTCGAGTGGGCCGTCGAGCGAGCAGTGCACCTGCGCCACGTACGCGCTCGAGGCGGGATCGAGGAGAGTGTGATAGAGCATTCCCTCCTGCGCCGGCGTGAGTGGGAACGCCGACTCGATCCGCCGCGCGCTCCGCGGCTGTGCGACCGACTCAGTCAAGCAGTTCCGCCTCCAAGGCGGCCAATTCCGAATCGGCCAGCGCGGCGAATGCTGGCACGGCGGTCGTGGACGGCGCCTCGGCGGCGCCCGCATTATGTGGATCGCCCGCATCGCGTACGAAGGCGCTCAGCGCACGGACCTGCGCGTCGGCGAACGCTCGGATGCTCGCCTCGTCGAAGCAACGACGACTGAACGCCCAGGCGATGCGCACGCGGCCGCCCGTGATCGATGCCGTGATCTCGATCGCATGTGAGCGGTGGCCGCCCGGGTCCTTCTCGGGGCCCGGAGATTCGGCGGCGACGGAGAACGCGCCGCCCGCGACCGTCGCCGCGTCGAGATCGCCATGATAGTTGAAGAGCACCGCACCGTCGCTCAACGCACGCGCATGCTCACGAACGCGCGCATCGTCATGCAGGTAGCGCAGCGCGCCGTACGCGTGGGCCCGCGCGGTCGCGCCGCGAAGATTGTCGCGCACCGCGCGCACGAGCGCCGAGGGGGATGCGTCGCCCGCATCGGGCAGCCGGACTGGAACGATCGTCGTGAACCAGCCCACCGTGCGCGAACAATCGACGCCGCGAATGGGCGAGCGGCCGTGGCCTTCCACGTCGACGGTAAATCCGCCGGGGCGACGGGGCCGCAGCGCCACGGCGAGCGCGGCGAGCAGCGCATCGTCGATGCGCGCATCCCAAGCCGTGCGCGCTCGCTGCGCCAGGAGCACGGACTCCGCCTCGTCCAGCGCCACCACCACCTCGCACTCGTCCGCGATCAGATCGGCGTCACCGGAATGTCCGAGGGCGCGCGCGAGCCCCGCTTCGTGCGCGGCCCCTGGCGTCCACCCCGCGAATGTCTCGCGCGGCAGTGTCTCGTGCGCAAGCGCCGCGTACGCCTCTCCCCACTCCACGATCGAATCCGTCTTCGGCGGAAAGCGCACCGGTTTGCCGGCGAGCAGCGACGCGTACACGGCCTCGAGATCTTCCAGCAGGATTCGCCACGAGACCGCATCCACCCCGAGGTGGTGGATCGCGACGAGCAGTCGCGCCGGTTCCTCAGCGCCGCAGTCGAACAGCACGGCGACCAGTGGCGGTCCGGCCGCGAGATCGATCGTCGCCTGCGCGGCGGCGGCCCGCCGCTCGATCTCCGCCGAACGGGCAGCGGGCGCGAGGCCCGACAGATCGTCCACCCGGAGCGACACGGGCCGCGCCGACTCCGGGTCGACGATCTCCAACGACCAGCCTGCGTCCTCGCGCGCAACGAGGCGCAGCGCGTCGTGATGCCGCATCAACACATTCAGCGCCCGCTCGACGATCGCCGGATCGGCATCGGCGACGTTCAACAGGGCGGCCTGGTTGAAGTGGTTGGGATTCGCGAGCCGTTGCTCGAAGAACCAGCGCGCCACGGGCGTTGCCGGGACCGGTCCCGTGACGATGCTGCGCGCACGCGACCTCGCCGCCGCGCCGCTCGTCGCTCGCGCGTCGACGGCGGCGGCGATGGCGCCGATCGTCTGCAACCGCAGGACCATGTCGAGATCGACGGCGATGCCGCGGCTCATGGCGCGCGACACCATCTGCATCGACACGATCGAATCGCCGCCAAGCTCGAAGAAGTTGTCGTGCACGCCCACGGTGTCGAGGTGCAACAGCTCACGCCAGATCTCGGCGAGGGCGGCTTCCGTCGCCGTGCGCGGCGCGACCGATTCCGCCGACGTCGCGGCAGCCCGATCCAGCGCGGGGAGCGCTCGGCGATCCAGCTTGCCGTGCGCGGTCAGCGGAATGTCGTCGACCGGCACGAACAGCGCGGGGACCATGTACGCCGGCAGCGCTCCGCCGAGATACTCGCGCAATTCGCGAGGCTGCGTCGGTGCGGTGACGACGACGTACGCCACGAGGCGCGTCGGCGACACGCCCGGCGGATCGCCGACGACCGCGGCGCGCGTGACGTGCGGATGGGTCTCGAGCACGCGCGCGATCCCCTCGGGTTCGATGCGGTAGCCGCGCACCTTGAGCTGGTCGTCGCCGCGGCCAGCGTATTCCAGCTCTCCCGAGCGCGTCCAGCGCGCGAGATCGCCCGTGCGGTACAGACGCTGTCCGGGCTCGCGCGCCCAGGGATCGGGCACGAACCGCTCGGCCGACAACGCGGACCGCCGCGCATATCCGCGGGCCAGACCCGGGCCGCCGACGAGCAGCTCACCGAACACGCCCGCCGGCACGAGTCGGCCGCACGCATCGACTACGGCCACCGACGCGTAGTCCACCGGGCGCCCGATGAGTATTCTTTGAGTGGCGCCAACAACCCGCGCGACGACGCAGCCGACCGTCGCCTCGGTCGGGCCGTATTCGTTGAAGATGGCCGCGCGGGGTGCGACGCGCTCGAGAATCCGCACGTGCTCCGCGGCGAGCGCCTCGCCGCCGACGATCACCACGCGGACGCCGGGAGCCGGCGGCGCGTCGGCCAGGAGCATCACGTGCGACGGCGTGAGCTTGACGACGTCCGCATGTCGGAGCGCGAGCGCGGGCAGGTCCGTCGCGGGCGCGTCGGCGGGCAGGATCGTGAGCGTATGGCCGCGTACGAGCGGCAGGAACAGGCTCGTGAGCGTGAGATCGAAGGTGAGCGCGGTGAACAGCGCGCAGTCGCCTGCCTCCGTCCGGTCGTCGGCGAAGTACCAGCGCGCCGCCCACGACACGTACTCCGCGAGCGCGCGATGAGAGATCTGGCATCCCTTCGGCGTGCCCGTGGACCCGGACGTGTACAGCACGTAGGCGAGCTCGTCGCCGCTCGCCGCGGCATCGTCGCCGACCGGACGTCTGGAGGGCGCGAACACGTCCGCCGGATCGAATGCGTCGTTCGTCAGGATCAGTGCGACGCTCGCGTCCTCGATGATGCCGCGCCGGTACGCCTCGGACGTGGACGGGTCGAGCGGCACGAAGGCCGCCCCGGCGCGCAGCACCGCGAGTAGCGCGACCACCAGCGCGCGCGACCGGTCCATCTGCAAGGCAACGACACTTCCCCGCCCGATGCCCGCTGTGCGGAGCGCGGCGGCGAGCGCGTCCACGCGCGCGCTCAGCTCGCCGTAGGAGAGCGAGCCCGCGGCATCGGTGAGAGCGATGTGGTCGGGCGCGGAACGGCACGCCGCATCCCACATCGGGATGATCGACGACGGCGCGCCGTGCGTTCGCACGGGGCGACCCCACGTGACGAGCGCATCGCGCTCGGATGCCGTGGTCATCGCGATCGTGCGCATCGGCGAGGCAGGATCGGACGCGAACGCTCGCAGCAGGCAATCGAGATGCGTGCGCATCGCACCCGCGGTCTCGGGATCGAACAGGGCGACGTCGTACTCGAGCGAGAGTGAGTATCCGTCGTCGCGCCGCTCCACGACGAGCGTGAGGTCGAACTTGGTCGTGTTCGCCGGCACGTCCTCGATCGCGAAGCGAACGCCCGCTGCATGGACGTCGTCCTGACGCCAGGCGTGATAGTCGAACATGACTTGAGCGAGCGGCGCGCGGCTCCGGTCGCGCGCCGGCCGCACGGCGTCGACGATGCGCTCGAACGGAACGTCGCGATGCGCGAATGCATCGATGAGCACGTCCCGCGTTGCCGCCAGAAGCTGGCGCACCGACGATTCCTCGCTGCCCGGCAAGCGCAGGACGATCGTATTGAGCAGCAGACCGATCACCCGCTCGAGCTCCGGGCGATCCCGGAGCGACACGGGCATGGCGATCGCCGCCTCGTTCGCGCGCGCGTAGCGGCGAAGCAGCTCGGCGAAGGCGGAGAGAAACACGACGGACGGCGTGCAGCCCGCCACGCGGGTCAATCGGTCGATCGCGCCGCTCAGTGCCGCGTCGAGCGTCCACGCGGTCGAAGCGCCGCGGAACTGCGACACCGCCGGCCGCGGACGGTCCGTCGGCAGCTCGAGCGGCTCGATGCCACGGAGCGCGTCGCGCCAGAACGCGAGCGCGGCATCGTCGACCTGAGCGTCGCGCTCGCGCAGGTGCGCCGCGATGTCCCCGAACGACAGGCGTTGCGGCGTCGGATCGGGCGTCGCGCTCTCGAGCGCAGTCTCGTACGCGTCGGCGAACTCGCGCAGAAACACCTCGATCGACGCACCGTCGCCCGCGATGTGGTGCAGCGTGATCGAGAGCGCGTGCCGTTCTGGATCGAGCGTGAGCAGCACGAGTCGCAGCGGCCACTCCGCGTCGAGATCGAACGGCCGCGCCAGCTCGCGCGCTGAGACGCGGTCGAGCTCCGCCTGTGCGGTGGCGGCATCGAGCATCGAGAGGTCGATCCGCCGCAGCGCGAAGCGCTCGGGTTCGTCGACGCGCGGTCGCACTACCCCGTCGTCGTTCACGAAGCGCGTACGCAGCACATCGTGCCGTGTGACCACGGTGCGCAGCGCACGGGCGCATGCCTCGAGGTCGAGCGCTCCGTCCAGTCGCACGCGTCCGCTCAGGTTGTACGCGGTCGACTCCGGATCCAGCCGCTGGAGAAAGTAGAGTCGCTCCTGCGCCGGAGAGAGCGGCGCGGGCCCCGAGGAAATCGCGCGAGGCTCGATCGGTGCCAGCGGCGCTCCGGGCGAGCCCATCGCGTCGCGCACGGCGGCCGCGAAGTCGGCGAGCACGGGTCGGTCGAACAGCGCGCGGAGCGGCGGCACCACGCCGAACGACTCGCGCACGCGCGCGAGCACCTGCACCGCCGTCAACGAATGGCCGCCCAGCTCGAAGAAGTCGTCGTACGCGCTCACCCGGCTCACGCCGAGCACGTCGGTCCAGGCGCGGACCAACGCCTCCTCGACCACATCGCGCGGCGGCACCGCGCGCGCGTGTGTGGTGCGACTCGCATCCGGCGCGGGGAGCGCGCGGCGGTCGATCTTCCCGTTGGGCGTCAACGGCAGCGCGGGCAGCGTCACGAACGCCGAGGGAACCATGTAATCCGGTACTCGCGCCGTGAGGTGCGCGCGCAGTGCGCTCGTGTCGATGCGCGCTCCGTCCGCGGCCACGCAGTATGCGACGAGCCGCTTGTCGCCGGGCGCGTGCTCGTGCACTGCGACGGCACACGATCCCACACAGGGATGCGAACCGAGCGCGCCTTCGACCTCGCCGAGCTCCACGCGATTGCCGCGGATCTTGACCATCAGATCGAGGCGGCCCAGGTACTCGAGCCTTCCGTCGGGAAGCCAACGCGCCTGGTCGCCGGTTCGATACAACCGGCTGCCCGGCGGCCCGTACGGATTCGGAACGAACTTCTCGGCGGTGAGCGCCGGCCGGCCGGCGTAGCCGCGGGCGAGATTGGCGCCGCCGAGATACAGCTCGCCCGGAACGTTCACCGGCACCGGCCGGAGCCACGCGTCGAGCACGTAGGCGCTGGTGTTCGCGATCGGCGCGCCGACCGGTGGGTACGTCGGCCACGCCTCGTGGTCCGGTCCGAGCGCATGCGCCGTGACGACGTGCGTCTCGGCCGGCCCGTAGTGATTGTGCAGCTCGGCGCGTGGCAGCCGCCGCATGAGCTGCACGATCGGCTGCGTGATCTGAAGCTGCTCGCCCGTCGTGATGATCTCGCGCAGGTTCGCGAACAGCGCGAGCTCGTCGCCATGCTGCGAGGCCCACCGCTGCAGCACGACGACCGGCAAGATGACGCGGTCGATCGGATGCGACGCGACGACGTGGAGCAGCGCGTCGACGTCGTGTCGCTGATCGTCGGTGATCAGATACGCACAGCCGCCAGTCGCCCAGGCCGCGAACAGCTCGTGAAAGCTCGCGTCGAAGCTGAGCGACGCGAACTGGAGCATGTGCGGCGCCGGTCGAAGCGCATCGACGTGCCAGCGGATGAGATTCCCCAGCGCGCCGTGCGAGAGCACGATGCCTTTCGGCCGACCGGTCGAGCCGGACGTGTAGATCACGTACAGCGCCGCCCCCGGGTCGACGGCGACGTCGGTCGGCCGCGCGGTCTGCGCGGCAATCGCCTCGCGTGCGTCATCGACGACGATGATGCCGCACGAGACAGCGGGCGCGCGCGGCGCGAGCGCTCGCTGGGTGAGCAAGGCGGCGAGTCCGGCGTCCGCGGCCATGAACGCGAGGCGCTCTGCGGGATAGGCGGCGTCCAACGGGACGTACGCGGCGCCGGCCTTGAGAGTCGCGAGCACCGCGACGACCATGTCGACGGAGCGCTCCATGAAGATGCCGACCGTCGACTCCGCCACCACACCAAGCGCGATCAGGTGATGCGCGAGCTGGTTCGCGCGCGCCTCGAGCTCGGCGTACGTGACCGACTCCGTGCCGAAGACGACCGCGGGAGCGTTTGGCGTGATCCGCGCCTGCCGCTCGAACATCTCGTGCGGCACGACGGTGTCGTTCCACACGGTGGCCGTCGCATTCCACGTTGTCGTCACGCACCGGCGTTCGTCGTCGCGCAGCCATTCGTATTCCCACAACGCACGCTCGTCGCCGGTCGCGAACGAGGACAGCACGGTGACGAACTGGTCGGCAAGCCGCTCGACGTCGGCGGCCGGAACACGCGCGGCGTCGTAGGCCAGCTGAATCGACCACTCGTCGCCAGGGACGAGGACGACCGTGAGCGGATACTCCGTGGGCTCGACGGAGCGTACGTCCTCGACGACCAGATCGCCGATCGCTCCCGCCGCCGCGCTGACGGGGTAGTTCTCGAAGACGAAGAGATGGTCGAAGAGCGGGCTCGTTCGCGTGAGCCCGCTCCACTCCTGCACGTCGACGAGTGCGACGTGCGCGTGCTCGCGAAGATCGGCCGACCGGCGCTGCACGTCGCGCAGCCACTCATCCAGTCCTTGGTTCTGATCGACGCGCGCGCGGAACGGCAGCGTATTGATGAATAGGCCGACCATCGCATCGACGCCGGCCAGCTCGGGCGGTCGGCCGGCCACGGTGACGCCCGTCATCACGTCGGCCCGGCCGGCGGTACGGCTCAACACCAGCGTCCACGCGCCGAGCGCGATCGTGCTCGCGGTGACGCGCGCGCGCTCGCCGAGCGCGGCAAGCGCGCGCGTCCTTTCGCGGTCGATCGTTCGAAAGACGTCGGCGGGACGCACCACGCCGGCCTTGCCGGGCGACCGCCCGAATGGCGACGCCGGCTCCTCGAGGCCGCGCAGCGCCGAGCGCCAGTATGCTTCCGCATCGGCGCGCGAGCGCGCACTCTGCCAGGCTACAAAATCCGTGAACGGCCGCGGCGCCTGCTGCGTCGCCGCGCCGCCCGCGTAATCGGCGATGACCTCGTCGAGCACCCGTGCGACCGACCAGCCGTCGAGGATGATGTGATGCATCGTCCACAGGAGGACGTGCCGCTCGGCGCCAAGGCGGACGAGGGTAATCCGGAACAGCGGCGCGCGCGCGAGGTCGAAGCCATCGGCGCGATCGCTTTCGATCAGATCGTCGAGGCGACCGTCGGCGGCTCCCGGCGGCTCTTCGCTCCAGTCAACTTCGCGCCACGGAACGGTGGCGTGCGGCCACGTGATCTGCAGCGCGCCCTCGGCCCGCTGCCAGGCGAACGCGGTGCGCAGCATCCCGTGCCGGTCGAGGGCGTGCTGCCAGGCCCGCCGCAGCGCGCCGGCGTCGAGCGGGCCGCGCAGCGTACAGCGAATCTGGACGACGTACGCGCGCGACGCCGGCTCGAGCAGGGCGTGAAAGAGCATGCCCTGCTGCATTGGCGTCAGTGGCGCCACGGACTCCGGCCGCTGGCGGCGCTCCGCGGCGGCGGTCATATGAGAACCGTCATTCAGGTTCTGGTATGTCCGCGAGCAGATCGTCCAGGTCGCCCGGCGCGAGGCCGGCCCCCGCCGACTCCGGCGGTACGATCGCATCGCGCAGCCTGTCCAGAATCGCGCCGAGCGTGCTGGCGAACCTGTCGGCCATCGTCGCAACGATCGCCGGGTCGACCGTCGCGTCGTGGCTCCAGAGCACGTCCAACGCGCCGTCGCGCACCGAGGCGGTGATCTCCAGCGCGTGGGTACGGTGGCCCGGCTCGTCGCTGGCCTCGTCGGGCGACTCGGGCGCGAGCGTGAACGCGGCGCCCGCCGCGGGCGCGCGGTCCACGACGCCGAGATAGTTGAAGACCGCCCTGCTCTCCTCGGCGGCGCGGAGAACGGGGTCGCGGGCGACGTCGCGGAGCACGCCGTAGCCGACGCCCCGCCGTGGGACGGCGCGCAGCGCGTCGCGCGACGCGTCGAGCACATCCGCGGAATCGTCGAGGGCGATCCAGACGGGATACAGGCACGTGAACCAGCCGACCGTTCGACCGCCGTCGAGCGCCGCACCGAAGGCATCGCGCCCGTGGTGCTCCATGTCGATGCGCATCCCCGATGCACCGGCCTCGCGCCAGCACGCCGCGAGTGCCGCGACGAGCACCTCGTCGATCACGGCGCGCCGTTCGCGCGGCGCGGACAACAGTCGGGCGGTCGTCGCGCGATCGATCCGAGTGCGCTGCACGCCGTCTGAGGCCGCGGGCAGCGCATTACTGCGCCGCCCGCTCCCGGGCAGCACGGTCGGACGCGACGCGACCTCCTCCCAGTACCGCCGCTCCGCATCCAGCTCTCCGGAGCTCGCGAGCTGACGCAGCTGCTCGGCCCATTCGCGCACCGACGCGCTCTTCGGCGGCAGGCGCACAGGCCCCCCGTCGGCCACCGCGCGGTACGCCGCCTCGAGATCTTCGGCGAGGATGCGCCACGACACGGCATCGATCACCAGGTGGTGAGCGACGAGGAGCAATCGATCGGCTTCGCCGGGGCCGACGCGCAGCAGCCGCGCGACGAGCATGCGCCCGCGCGCCGGGTCGAGCATGGCGCGCGCGACGCGAGTCTGTTCGTCGATAGCCGCGCGCCGATCGGCGTGCGGCAGCGCGCTCAGGTCGACCTGCTCGAGCACCGCGGGGGCGCCAGGCGCGGCGATCTCGGCCTGCCAATCACGACCGTTGTGCCACACGCGCGAACGCAGTGCGTCGTGGTGCGCGATCACACACTCGAGCGCACGCGTCAGCACCGCGATGTCGGGGTGGTGGATCGCGAGCAGGAGCGACTGCGAGAACCGCTCGGGGAATGCGAGCTGCCGCTCGAGGAACCAGCGTTGTATCGCGGCTAGCTGCACGGGGCCCGTAACGGCGCCCTGCTCCGCCGCGTCGTTCACGGCGCTCGTCGCCACGGTCGCGAGCTCCGCGATGGTCTGGTGCTGGAACACCGCCTGTGCGCCGAGCGCGATTCCCTGCGCAGCCGCGCGCGACGCCATCTGCACGGAGAGGATCGAGTCGCCGCCGAGCTCGAAGAAGTTGTCATGCACGCCCACGTTCGAGACGCGCAGGAGGTCGCGCCAGATGTCGACCAGTGCCCTCTCGACGGCACCCGCCGGGATCGCGACCGGCGCATCGCCTTCGCGGTCCGGCAGCGGCAGCGCCGCGCGGTCGATCTTGCCGTTCTGCGTGAGCGGGAACGCATCGATCGACACGAAGCTCGCCGGTACCATGTGCGCGGGAAGCCGCCCGAGCAGATGCGTGCGCAGGTCTCCCGTCGACGGTGCCGACAACGGCGTCGCCGGAACGGTGTACGCCACGAGACGCGGATCGCCGCCGCCGACGCGCAACGCCACGACGAGCGCCGCCCGCACGCCGCGGTGCGACATCAGGGCGGCTTCGATCTCGCGCGGCTCGATCCGGAACCCGCGGATCTTGATCTGATGATCGGCGCGGCCCATGTACTCCATGTCGCCGTTCGCGAGCCGCCGCGCGAGATCGCCGGACCGGTAGAGGCGCTCCCCGGGCCGCGCGGCAAACGGATTCGGCACGAACCGCTCCGCCGTGAGCGCCGCTCGGCCGAGATAGCCGCGCGAGAGACCGCCGCCCGCGACGCAGATCTCCCCGACCGCGCCGATCGGAACGGGCTCGAGCTCGGGGTCCAGCACGAACACCGCGAGATCGTCGAGCGGCTCGCCGATCGCGCTCGTGGCGCCGAAGAGCACATCGTCGACCGCGACCTCGCGATAGGTCACGTGTACGGTCGTTTCCGTGATGCCGTACATGTTCACGAGGCGCATCGGCATCCGCTCGTCGGCGTGCACGAGCGGGCGCAGCCTCGCGAAGTCCAGTGCCTCGCCGCCAAACACGATCACGCGCACCGCGCCGGCGTCCGCGGCGAGGTCGTCGACGATGCGGTAGAACGCCGACGGCGTCTGATTCAGCACCGTCACGCGCTCGCGCCGCAAGACGCTGACGAACGCCGCCGGATCGCGCGCCGTGTCGCGCGAGACGACGACCAGTCGGCCGCCGTAGGCGAGCGCGCCCCACAGCTCCCAGACAGAGAAGTCGAATGAGCAGGAGTGGAAGAGCGTGAACACGTCGCGTGCGCCAAAGGCGAACGCCGCTGCGGTCGCATCGAGCAGGCGCATGACGTTCGCGTGGCTCACCACGCAGCCCTTCGGCCGACCGGTCGATCCCGACGTGTAGATCACGTAGGCGGCCTGCGCCGCGTCGACAGGTGGGAAGACGGCCCGCGCCGGCGCGCTTGCGGCAGCCGCGTCGACGTCGATGCATTCCACGCCGGCTCGCGCGAGCGCATCGCGCGCCGTGGCAGGCACCCCGCCCCCCGTGATCGCGACGCGAGCGCCGCAGTCGGCGGCGAGATACTCGATGTGTTCGCCCGGGTACTCCGGATCGATCGGCACGTACGCACCGCCGGCGCGGAGCACGGCCATGATCGCCACCACGAGCTCCGCCGTGCGCTCGATGCAGATCGCAACGCGGGCTTCCGCCCCCACGCCGCGTTGCATCAGCGCCTCGGCCACCGTACGCGCGCGGCGATCGAGCTCGGCGTATGTGATCGTCCGCGCGCCGTCCGACAGCGCGATGGCGTCGGGCGCTTGGCGCACCATGCGCTCGAAGCGGTCGTACAGGCCGCCCAGGGGCTCGCGCGTTGCGCGCGGTGGCGCGGTGAGGCGCGCCGCGGGCAGCGCTGCCTCGTCCGCGAGCTCCCGCAGCGCGCGCTCGGGCCGCGCGGAAACCGCCCCGAGCAGCCAGCAGAAGCGATCGAGGATCGCGACCGCCGTACCGCGGTCGAAGAGATCGGTGCTGAACTCGAGCGTGATGTGCGTCGCGTCGCGCTTCGCCTCCACGTTCCACGTCAGATCGTACTTCGCGTCGCGTCCGGGGAGCGGCATTCGGGTGACACGCAGCGCCCCGTCGCCGCTCTCCCACTCGGCGTCAGCGAGATCCGCTGTAGTCAGTTCGGCGTCGAGCACGTTGACCATGACGTCGAACAGCGGCTGCCGCCCCGCCTCGCGCTTCACGTGCAGATCGGCGAGCAGCTTGTCGAAGGGATACAACTGATGCTCGAACGCCGAGAGCGTCGTCTCGCGCACACGCGCGATTGCGTGCGAGAAGCCGAGGCCCGGATCGAGGCGATCGCGGAGCGCCAGCGTGTTGAGATAGCAGCCCACCTGTCGCTCGAGCGCTTCCTCGAACCGGCCCGCCGTCAGCGTCCCCACGGTGATGTCGGCCTGCCCGGTGTACAGATACAGGAGCGACTTGACCAGCGCTTGCACGACGATGAACGGCGTCGCGGCGTGCTCGCGCGCGAGGCGGAGGATCGCCTCGGTCGACGGCGCGTCGAGCGTGCGCGTGACGTGCCCGCCGAGCAGCGAACGCCGCGGCGGACGCGGTCGATCCGCTGGCAGCTCGAGCCCGGCCGCGCGGCTGCCGAGCGTGCGCTCCCAGTACGCACGCGAGGTGGCCAGGCGGCCGGATCCGACCAGCGCCTGCTGCCAGACGGCATAATCGCGATACTGGAGCCGGCCCTCGTCCGCGGTGATTCGCTCGCCCCGCACGGCCGCGCCGTACGCGCCGAGCAGATCGTCGATCAGCACGCGCGCGGACCATGCGTCGAACGCGATGTGGTGGACCGTGAAGAGCAGCACGTGGTCGCCAGGCGCGAGGCTCATCGCGGCCACGCGCAGCATGCGTCCCGACGTCAGGTCGAACGGCGCGCGGGCCGCCGCGTCGCAGCGGCGCATCGCCTCCGCCTCGGCGTCGGCGATGCCGGAGAGATCGACGTGCTCGAGCAGATCGGCGGGCACGTCACACACGCGCTGCACCACGTCTCCCGCCGTTGGCACGAATGCCGTGCGCAGGATCTCGTGCGTGCGAACGACTGCGTCGACCGCCATCCGTAACGCGCTCAGGTCCAGCGCGCCGGTCACGCGGTACGCCTCCGACATGTTGTACGCGTGCGCATCGTCCTGCACCTGGCACGCGGCCCACAGCGCACGCTGCGGGAACGCCAGCGGATACTGATCCGCCGTCGGCGCCGGAGTCACGGGCGGCAGCCTTTCGGCGCCGCTACGCACGGCGCGCGCCACGCCTTCGACCGTCGGCGTCGCGAACACCGAACGGAACGAGAGCTCCACGCCAAA
>DASZUN010000023.1:0-36560 GCA_035547615.1 Gemmatimonadaceae bacterium
GTTACCCTCGATCAGCGGTGTGGCGGGTGCGCTCAGGTCGGCGGGCTGCCACCAGATCGCGGTGCTGGCGCCGCGGTCGGACCGGAAGAGCACGCGGCGGCTGTCGGGCGTCCACTCGGGGCGGTCGTTCTGCGCGCCACCAGTCGTGAGACGCGTGAGCGTGGCGGAGGCGATGTCGTAGACCCACACGTCGTTCTGTCCCGGAGAACCGATCGAGACGACGACGCGTTTGCCGTCGGGAGATATGCGCGGATATGCATACGCCTGGGGTTGGGCGATGAGGGGCGTGAACGCCCCGTGCATGTCCACCCAGCCGAGCACGCCCTGCGCGTCGGCTGGCTGATAGACGAGCGTCCCCGTCGGCGACATCGCGGCCATGCTGGCGGCCAC
This sequence comes from Gemmatimonadaceae bacterium, assembly GCA_035547615.1. Lineage (GTDB taxonomy): Bacteria > Gemmatimonadota > Gemmatimonadetes > Gemmatimonadales > Gemmatimonadaceae > JAQBQB01. Next base: position 391 of record DASZUN010000023.1, read on the forward strand.
GGCGATCATTGGCGTCACCGAAGGACCGAGCGAGACCGCGCTGCCGGTGGTCTGTCCGCTCCGGTAATCGAACGGAACCGCCATGAGCGCACCGGAGGTGAGCGCGTACACCAGCGTGCCGTCCACGTATCCGAGCACGTCCATCAGGTTCAACCCGAGGCGCTTCACGGAGCCGCTGCCCAGCGTGAACTCGCCGAGATGAATGCCGGAGAGGCCACCGTAGGGTTGAATGGAGAAGAGCACAGTCTTGCCGTCGGGCATCACGCGCGGCTGGTTGAAGTAGAGCTCCTGCCGCGCGCGATCGGGCCTGACCAGCGTCGTGGGGGACCCGCCGGACGCCGGAAGGCTCATCAGGCCCCCTTCCGTGCCGAGCACAATCACCCCCGTTGAGCTCCACGCGATGCCGGTCGGGGACACGCCGGCGCTGCCGACGAGCACCGGCGAGCCCCCCGTCACCGGGATCTTCCAGACGGACGCGCGGGCGATGTACGCCACCCATTGGCCGTCGGGCGAGAAGCACGGCTGCTGCGCGCCGTCCGTCCCGGGAACGGCGCGGGCGCCGAGCGCCCCGATGGGCCGCAGGTACAACTGAGCCGTTCCGGTCGAGTCGGGGAGCCCGTACGCGATGGTGTTGCCGTCTGGCGAGACGGCGACATTGGTCCCTTCGGCCGCGTTGGTGACGAGCATCGTGGACGGCAGCGACATGTTGAAGCGCACGACCGGCCGAACGACGTCGCGCGCGTCGCGCCACTGCGCGCCGGCGAATCCGCCGACCGCGATCAGCGCGGCCGCCAACCCGATCGCGGCCGGGCTCCGCGCAATCGTGCGCATGGACGCTCGGCTCGGCGCACCGACCACTCTCGTCGCATTCGTGGAGAAGTGCGGATCGCGCAGCGCATCGGCAAACGCTTTAGCACTTTCAAATCGATCCGCCGGCAGCTTCTCCAGCGCCTTCGCCAACGCGGCGGAGACGTTCGGCGGCACCGTCTTCCGCAGCTTCGTGACCGGCGCCGCCTCCTCCGTCACGATCTTCATGATGATCTGCTGCGCCGAGTTGCCCGTGTGCGGCGGCTCGCCGGCGAGCATCTCGTAGAGCACCGTCGCCAGCGAATAGACGTCCGAGCGTCCCGTGATCTCCTTGTCCGCCGTCGCCTGCTCGGGGCTCATGTAGTGCGGCGTGCCGAGCGAGAGCCCGGTCTCCGTCATGCGACCGCCGGCGGCGGCGCTCACGGCGAGCGCGATGCCGAAGTCCATCACCATCGGTCGCCCGTCGTGCAGCAGGATGTTCTCGGGCTTGATGTCGCGATGGATCACACCGTGGCGATGCGCGTAGTCGAGCGCGTCGGCGATCTCGGTCGTGATGCGCACCGCCTCGTCGACGCCGAGCTGCGTCTCGCGATTCAACTTCTCACGCAGCGTCTCGCCCTGGATGTAGGGCATGACGTAGTAGAGCTGCGCGTCGGCGGTCCCCGAGTCGAAGAGCGGCAGGATGTGCGGATGGCTCAACGCCGCCGTCGTCTTGATCTCCTGCACGAACCGCTCGGCGCCGAGCACGGCGGCCAGCTCGGGCTTGAGGAACTTGATCGCGACCTTGCGATCGTGTTTGAGATCGTGCGCGAGATAGACGGTGGCCATGCCGCCCGCGCCGAGCTCGCGTTCAATGCGATAGCGGTCGGCGAGGGCGGCGGACAGACGATCGGCGGCGTCGCTCACTGGTTCGACTTCCTCGCGAGTTGACGGCGCACTTCCGTCCACCAATCGCGCACGACGACGAGCTGCTGTCGGCCACCCTTCAGCACGAGCAGCTTCCGGCCGTCGGGCGACACGTCGTAGTTGGCGTGCGGCGCCACCGTGAGCAGATACGAGTCGGGCATGACGTCGTGCTGCGCGATCACGTGGAAGCTCGGCGTGGTCGCGAACGTGACGACGACGAATTGGCCGTGTCCGCGATAGAAGAGATGCCGGCCGTCGCGAGCCCAGACGGGCTCCTCTCCGCCGCCGGTGGAGATCGGAATCCGCGGACCCGTGCCGGGAAATGCCTGCACCACCACCTGACTGGTGCCGGACTCGGAGGCCTGAAAGGCGATCCAGTGCCCATCCGGCGACGGACGCGGCTCCGACTCGTCGGCGGGCGACGTGGCGATCGGCTGCGGCGTGGTGTCCCCGGTGATCGCGCGGTAGTAGATGTCGGCGCGCGTCGTATCCGCCTGATACACGATTCCTCGGCCGTCGGGCATCATCACGCCTTCGTATGGCGGGAGCCTGGGGTCCCCCACGAGCATCGTGGCGGGCGCGCTCTCGTCGATCGGCTGCCACCAGATGGCGGTCTGGCCGCTCCGGTCCGACCGGAAGAGCACGCGCTTGCCGTCGGGCGACCATTCGGGACGCTCATTCACCGATCCGCCGTTCGTGAGGCGGCGCAGGCCCCGGGTCGCGACATCGTACAGCCACACGTCGCGCGTGGCCCCGGCGCTGATCACGATGGCGATCTGCTTGCCGTCGGGCGAATACCGCGGGTACGCATACTCGCGGGATTCCGCGATCACGGGCGTGTCGCCCGCGGAGTCGGCGAGCACCAGCGTGGACTGGGCCGTCCCCGTGACGTAGAAGAGGGTGCCCGTGGCGGACAGCGAAGCGATCGCGACGAAGCGCTGGCCATTCGCGACGTTGGAAACGAGTGGCACCAGCGCTCCGGTGATCGTGCCGCGGCCGGGGTCGAACGGTGCCGCCGCAATCCCACCGGTCTCGTTAGAAAATACTAATTTGCCGTCGAGCATGCCGAGGGCGCTGCGTCCGGGAATGTCGAGCCGCCGGGAGCGCCCCGTGTTCAGCGACAGCTCACCCAGCCGCACCTGTTCCAGCCCGCCCGTTCCCCAGCTCGAGTACAGCACGTGCTCGCCATCGGGCGTGGCGACCGGGAACATTTGCAGGGCTTCATGGTGCGCCGTGTCGAGCGATGCCGTGCGCCGTTGGCTCGGATCACGGACCGGAAACCAGACGAGGCGATTCCCGACGCTCGCCACGATCTCGCCGCCGGTGGTCCACGTCGCGCCGGTCATGTCCCGCAGATCGGTGATGAGCGAGGGCGGTCCGCCACCGACGTTGATCTTGAGCAGTCGACCGGCCACCCAGAACGCCACGAGCTGGCCGTCGGGCGAGAAGAACGGCTGGCTGCCGCCCTCGGTCCCCTCGATCGGCCGCGCATCGAGTTCATCCGCTCGGCGCGCGTACAAGCGTTCCATGCCGTCGGAGCCGATCGCGGCGAACACCATCAGCGATCCGTCGGGCGCGATGGCGACGTTCTGCGTGGACTGAAGCCCGATGTCCGGGTGAACGCCCGCCTGCGGATCGACGACGAAGCGTTCCACCTGCGCTGGCGCGGCGGCGGACGCGCTCCCGCGCTCCCACACGGTCATCGCGATCGCCGCGACAGTTACCGCGGCGAGCGTGAGCGTCAACGGCTCTCGGAATGCTCGGCGCCACGCACTGAGGCGAGCGCCGCCTGGCGCCGCACTCGCCGTTGGCGCGGACGCCACGAGCGCATCGGCGAACGCACGCGCCGAGGGAAAACGGTCGGCCGGCAGCTTCTCGAGCGCGCGATGTACCGCCCCTGCCACGGCCGGCGGCGTGTTCCGCCGCAGCATCGTCACCGGCTCGGGCTCGGCGCTCATCACCTTGGCGACGATCGCCTGCACCGTAGAGCCGGTGAACGGCGGATCGCCCGTGAGCATTTCATAAAGGACCGCGCCCAGCGCGTACACGTCGCTCCGGGCGTCGATCTGCTTCTCGCCCATCGCCTGCTCGGGACTCATGTAGTGCGGCGTGCCGAGCGAGAGCCCCGTCTGCGTCATCCGTTCGCCGCCCGCGCTCTGCACCGCGAGGGCGATGCCGAAGTCGGCGACCAGCGCGCGGCGGTCGTGCAGCAGGATGTTCTCGGGCTTGATGTCGCGGTGGATCACGCCGTGCCGGTGCGCGTAGTCCAGCGCATCGGCGACTTCGCGCGCGATGCCCACGGCGTCGTCGATGGGGAGCGGCTTCTCGCGATCGAGCCGATCGCGGAGCGATTCGCCCTCGACGAACGGCATCACATAGAAGAGCAGGCCGTCGGCCTCTCCCGAGTCGTGCAGCGGGAGGATGTGCGGGTGCTGCAGGTTCGCGGTGGTCTTGATCTCGCTCAGGAAGCGCTGGGCGCCGAGGGCGGCGGCGAGGTCCGGGTGCAGGACCTTGATCGCGACTTTGCGATCGTGCTTGAGATCGTGCGCGAGATAGACCGTGGCCATTCCACCCGCGCCGAGCTCGCGGTCGATGCGATAGCGGTCGGAGAGGGCGGAAGATAGGCGGGCAGCGGCGTCCGTCATGGCGAGAACATGCGGCGCTCGGGGGAGCGGCGCCAGCAGTACCGCGCTAGGACATTTGCTTCGCGCCTGCCGCCGACCGCCCCCGAACTACTTCATCGACTGCACGTGCGCCACGAGCTGATCGAGCGCGATGTTGGTCCCCTCGAGCCACCCCGACGCCTTGTCGTTCTCCAGGTCGGCCTCGCTACGGTGCAGCGCGGTGAACACGTAGCGCGTTCCTTCGCCCACGCTCTCCATGGTGATGATCGCGGTGATCGGAATGTCGTCGAACACGGCCGGGCGATAGCCGGGGAAGAGCATCGAGGTCCAGACGAGCCGCTCCATCGGAACCACATCGAGGAAGCAGCCGAGGTTGGGCACCTCGCGCCCGTCGCCAACGGCGATGTCGATGCTGAAGATGCCGCCGGGGCGCACGTCCATCTCGGCGCGTGCGACACGCCCCCACTGCTTGGGCATGTACCACTCTTTGACGTGCTCCGGCTTCGTCAACGCTTCCCAGACGAGCCGCCGCGGCGCGTCGATGAATCGTTCGAGCACGATGTCGAGCTTGGGATCGATCGCGAAGTGCTTGTTCATTTCCGTGATTCCTTGTGCTTGAGGTGTTTGACGTATTCGTCGAACCGATCCAGCCGCGTTTCCCACTCCCGTCGCCGCTCGGCGAGCCAGTCCTCGGCGACGTGGAACCGTTCGGGGACGATCTCGTACGTGCGCACGCGGCCGCGCTTCTTCGATTTCACGAGCCGGCTGCGTTCGAGCACGGAGAGGTGCTGCACGAACGAAGGGAGCTTCATGTCGAACGGTGCGGCGAGCTCGCTGACGGTGGCGGGGCCGGACGAGAGGTGTTCGAGGACTTTGCGGCGGGTGGCGTTGGAGAGGGCGTAGAAGACGTCGTCGGTGACGGCGGATTGGAGCATGGGGTGCCAAGCCGAGGGGTGAGTTGGCGGGTGAGATGGAGGGATAGTAGGGGCGGGGGATACTTAGGTCAAGGCCTAAGTATTGTGGCGATCGGGACCGTGCCGCGGGCCGGCTCCGATGCGGTGCGCGATGGGATGGTCGGGAAGGCGAGGACGATGGGGCTGGCGGATAGCCGGCCAGGCTTGGGCCGCTTGGGAGTCACGTGCAACTCGACAGCGTGCCTGTGCATCAACAGATTGGTAAGAGCGAAGCCAAATGAGCACTTCGCGCCGCGCGACAGCTCAGCGCGCGGTTATCCGATCACGCGTATCGGAGTGTAGATGCGGAATGGCGTGATTACCGGGATCCTCGTGCGCCTGGCGCTGACGCTGTTTCCATCGCCAGCAAGAGCACAGGCACATCCGGCGAGCCAGACCTCCATGTCGCGGAGCCTATTTATCCCATCGGTGACGCGGCTGCAATGGGCTCACGCAGAGATTTTGCTCGTCGTCCCGTTATCCGCGACTGCAGCGTATGGGTTGCCGGCGCTCGATATCGATCCCGCCGTGGTTCCGCGCGCCCGGACTGACTCGATTCGCCGGCACCGGCACTCGGCCGTCGGAACCATCGGCGGTGCGATCTTCGGGGCACTTCTCGGAACATTCGTCGGCTACGAGATCGCACCGAGCGCGCGCTGCAGTGATTGCGCCGTCCGATCATCTAGTCGGAACGGAGCAATTACGAGCGGCGCGGTCATCGGAGCTGTGATTGGTGGCGTTGCCGGCTGGTGGATTTCCGACCGGCGGTGACGACGTTCGGCCGTCACCGCCCGTTCGGCAGCACCTCTACTTCCAACCCGCTCAGCCGGCCCCGCGCGTGATACACGCGCTCCGTCTCCAGGGAAGCGCATCCGATTTGCGCATGATCTGAGCCCAGGTGCGATCCGTCAGGGTTATCGGCATAGATGCGCACGTCCGAGATGGTCGCTGGCGGCCGCGGCCAGCTTGCTCGCCTTCCGGGCTGTCAGCAGATTCATAAGGTCAAAGCTAAATGAGCAGACGGCAGTAGTTGGGTGACGGTGCGCTTTGTACAGCCCTGGCCCACCTCGGTTGGACCGACACCTGAATGGCGCTGCGACGCAACAAGGATTACGCGAGGACCATCGTGGTCGAACGCGAGATCACGCGGCCGCGGCCGCGGTGGGGCGAGCAGAATGCAGCGGACACACGCGAATGCGTCGCGAGGCGGGTACTAACGGTGGTCGACATTCAACTGACACAGGCCGAAGCGGATGCATTGCTCGCACTGGAGAAGCATCGGGTGGATGCGACTCCGTACGACTACCCGTCGCTCGGCGGCGCAATTAGAGTGCCGCTTACCAGTCCCGACAAGCGCGAGAGCTTTGTGCTCGACATTAGCCGCGGGCAGATCGATCTGAGGAAAGGCAAGTATCAGAACCGCGCGCGCAGCGTGGTCGTGCTCGCCCGGCTAGATTTCGGCGGACAACCGCACCGTAACCCAGACGACGCGGAGATCGCGTCTCCGCACCTCCACCTTTATCGAGAGGGTTACGGTGACAAGTGGGCGTACCCCCTGCCTGCGCACGTATTTCGGAACGTGCTTGACCCGTGGTCCACGCTGCAGGACTTTATGCGGTTCATTAACGTGACGAAGCCACCGGACATTCGGCCTAGCCTGTTCCCATGATCGACGAAGTACGCTCGCTCTTGGACCAGTACGCGCAGTGGGTACGCGACAAGACTGTCCTTCGCGAGGTCGGGGACGAGTACGTCGAGATAACCACACCATATCTCGACCGTCACAACGACTACACGCAGATTTACGTCCGTAAGGACAATGGCGGATTCGAGCTGACGGATGGGGGCGAGATCATTGAAGATCTGCGCTCGTCGGGCTGCGATCTCGATACGAAAAAGCGCAGGGACCTACTCACTGCGACACTCTATGGATTCGGCGTCCAGCGCGATGGAGATCGCCTGACGGTAAAGGCGAACTCCAGCAACTTCGCCTTGCGCAAGCACAACCTCGTCCAGGCGATGCTTGCGGTGAACGATCTCTTCTACCTAGCGGTTCCCGTCGTTGCAAGTCTGTTTTTGGAGGATGTGACTGGATGGCTCGAACTGCACGACGTGCGTTTCACGCCCCGAGTCAAGTTTACCGGCAAGAGCGGATACGACCACCATTTCGATTTCGTCGTGCCAGCATCACGACGTGCCCCAGAACGATTATTGCGTGCTGTAAGTCGACCAAGCCGTGAAATCGCCGAAGCGATGGCTTTCGCGTGGATCGACACGCGCGAAGTGCGATCGCCTAATTCGCAGTTTTACGCGTTCTTGAACGATGAAGAGCGCGCGCCATCAAGCACCGTGGTGGATGCCCTCAGGAACTACGAGATCGTCCCGGTTGTCTGGAGTGAACGTGACACCGTGCGCGACGAGCTGAGCGCCTAATCGCTGAGCCGCCTGCGCTGAGCCGCCGTGTACTTGACAGATCTCCAATCTCATCCCATACTGCGACTCATGAACGCCTCTCGCTGCCTCCCGGCCTACACGATTACGCCGTTCGCCACCGCCATGTCGGTCGTCGAACTGCTTCGTCGTGTGTGACCCGGTAGGAGACCAGCGAGCCAGCACCCGCGCCCTTCCGGAATCCCCGGAAGGGCGCTTTCAGTTTCTCCGGGCTCCGGCATAGGCGCGATCACCCTCTCTCGACGTCGCACTCGAGACGGAGACCGCCATGCACGCACAAGAGTCCGCGCAGACCGCCGCCGTCGAAATTCACGATCTTCGAAAGAGCTTCCGCGCGCGCCGTTCCCGCGGCGCGGGCGCTCGCGCACGCCTCGCCGACCTCGTCGCGCCGCGTACCGAGCGCGTCATGGCCGTCGACGGCGTGTCGCTCCGCATCGAGCCGGGCGAGCGCGTCGCGTTCATCGGGCCGAACGGGGCGGGGAAGTCGACCACGCTCAAGATCCTCGCCGGCATTCTCTACCCGGATTCTGGACACGTCACGGTCGACGGGCTCGTGCCCTGGCGCGATCGCCGTACGCTCGGCTTCCGCGTCGGCACGGTGTTCGGGCAGCGGTCGCAGCTCTGGTATCAGCTCCCGGCGCGCGCGACGTTCGAGCTGCTCGCGCACGTGTACGAGCTGCCGCACACCGTTCGGCGCGCACGGCTCGATGCGCTCGTGCACGCGTTCGCGCTCGAGCCGCTGCTCGACCGGCCGGTGCGGCAGCTCTCGCTCGGCGAGCGCATGCGATGCGAGGTGGCGGCGAGCCTCCTCCACGCGCCGCGCGTGCTCTTTCTCGACGAGCCCACGATCGGGCTCGACGTGACGGCCAAGGCGACGATCCGCGAGCTGCTCCAGCATCGCGCGGACGTCGAGGGCACCACGCTCTTGCTCACGTCGCACGATACGGGCGACATCGAGGAGGTGTGCGACCGCGTCATCATCATCAACCACGGCCGCATCCTGCTCGACACGTCGATCGACGAGCTCAAGCGGCGGTACCTGCGCACGCGGCAGGTGACGATCGTCGACGAGCCGCCGCTCGACGACGTGATCAGAGATCTCTATCGCTCGGCGGAGCACGTGCACGAGCAGGTCGCGGAGGCGGGATGACGACAGACGAGTGGAAGGACCGGGTCCGTCGCGAGCTGGCGAAGTACGGCGCGTTCGCGCGCGTCGGCTTCGCGGAGGCGCGCGCCGAGCCGGGAGAGCTGTACGCGCGCGTCGCGTTCCTCGTCGTCATCCTCGGCGTGTTCTCCGCGCTCTGGCGCGCCGTCGGCGCGAGTGGCAGCGGCGCCGGCGAGCGCGCGACGATGGTCTGGTATCTCGCGATGACGGAGTGGGTGCTGATGAGCGCGCCAAATCTGCACTTCGACATCGAAGCCGAGGTGCGGCGGGGCGACGTCGCGTATCAGATCGCGCGGCCGGTGTCGTACCTCGGCGCGCACGTCGCGCGCGGGCTCGGCGCGCTCGGTGTGCGCGCGCCGGTGCTGCTCGCGACGGCGTGCGCCGCGGGTGCGGTGTTCGGCGGAGCGCCCGCGCGGCCGATGATGGTCGCGCGCGTGATCGCGATCGGCGGCGGCGCGTCGCTCGGGATGTCGGTGTGGTACGCCTCGATCGGGCTGCTCGCGTTCTGGCTCGGCGACGTCGCACCGGTCTATTGGATCTGGCAGAAGTTCACCTTCGTGCTCGGCGGGCTGCTGCTGCCGCTCAGCTTCTATCCGAATCTCGTGATTCGCCTCGCGATGGTGACGCCGTTTCCGCCGCTCCTCACCGGGCCGGCGTCGTTCGTGCTCGCGCGACCGCTGTACGGCGTCGCCGAGCTGCTGGGGTTGATGCTGTTCTGGTCGATGGCGGCGTGCGCGGTCGCGGGGCTCCTTTTCCGGCACGCGACGCGGACGCTGCAAGTCAACGGAGGGTGACGCGCATGGAACGATCGACGATTCGCGGCACGATCCGCTTCGCCGTCGCGCTCGCGAGGACGAGTCTCGCCGGCGCGATGGCGCAGCGCGGCACGTTCGTGATGCAGGCGGCGCTCATGGCGCTGAACAACGCGATCTTCTTCACGTTCTGGATCGTGCTGCTCCATCGCGTGCACACGGTGCGCGGGTACGATCTGCACACGATGACGGTGCTCTACGGCACGGTCGCCGCGGGCGTGGGGCTCGCGATGATCCTCGCCGGCGGCGTGACGCAGCTCGCGCGATTCATCCACGAGGGTGAGCTCGACGCGGTGCTCGCACAGCCCAAGCCGACGTTGCTCTACGTGCTCGGACGGCGCTCGGGCGCGTCGGGTGTGGGCGACCTGTGCACCGGGCTCGTGATGATCGCGATCGCGGGCACGGTGCGGCCGGCGACCGTCGCGCCGATCGCGCTGGCGATTGTCGCGAGCGCCGTGGTGATGGTGTCGGCCGGCGTGATGTTCGGCAGCGCCGCGTTCTGGCTCGGGCCTGTCCACGCGGCGACGCGACAGCTCTTCGAGCTCGTGATCACGTTCTCGCTCTATCCGGAGCCGCTGTTCGGCGGCGCGCTGCGCGTGCTGCTGTTCACGCTCGTGCCGTCGGCGTTCGTGGGCTATGTGCCGGCGCGCCTCGTTCAATCACCGACGCTCGGCGGGGCGGCGGCGCTGCTGATAATTGCCGTGGTGTATGCGACCGCGGCGACGTGGGTGTTCGGGCGCGGGCTCAGGTCGTACTGCGGCGGGAGCCGGTTCGAGTTGGTGGGGTGACGTGTGTCATCCCGACGCGGGGCTCGTGGCGCGCGTCGGCTTCGGTGCGCCGAATCGGGTGGGATTGATTGGGGACGCTGGTTCGCTGTGCCGCGGCGCGGCACAGCGAACTCGCGAACGGTGCCTGAACTGACGCGGACTGCTCCGTGTGGCGCGATCGCTCCGTGCTCCACGGGCCGGCGCGAATTGTGGGACGGCTTCGGGATGCTTTTGGTGGCGTCTCGAGTGGCGTTACCCAAAGCATCACGACTCCTGGCGCACGGAATCCGGAGCGCAAGACGAAGCCATTCGTTCAATTCGTGTGATCCGTCAAATTCGTAATTCCAATCTCTTCGACGCCGCTGCGCTCGGTCGCTCGGAATGACGCGTGCGCTCACGGCACCAGCGCGTGGTACAATCCCCACGGGCATTTCGTCCCGTCCGCCGCCTCGATCTCGCCGTCGATGCGCGGGATCTGGCCGTTGATCCGCGAGCTGTCGACGAGTGCGCCGTCGAATGGAATACTCGCGCCGTTGTCGAAGCGAAGTGAGCCAGTCAGGCGGTCCGGCGCCGGTCGCGTCGCGGTGAACGTCACTGAACCATTGACGGGGATCGACGTGGCCGAGGTGCCGCAGCGCAGCGTGTCGCCGGCGATGGCGTACGAGCCGTTGCCCTGCACGGCGTTGTTGGTCCACGTGAGCGACAGCGCCAGGTCGAGTCCGACGAGCGTGTGGCCTGTGGACCAGGGGCCGTTGAGCGCCTCGAGTTGCGGCGACGTGCTGTCCGATCCACATGCGGTGATGAGGACGAGACATCCCGCGGCGACCAGGCTCCGACCCTTGAGCATCATGATCTTCTCCCGTGCTCCATCAATGCCCAACCCGCGGTGTGAAGTTCCGGTCACGCCTCGCTGGACCGCGACCGACGCACGGCGCACTATATGGCAATGTCCAGCACAGCCGATGTGGTGATCTGCGGAGCCGGAATCGTCGGCTCCGCCGCCGCGTACCACCTTGCCGTACGGCAGCGCGCGGGGCGCGTGATTATCGTGGACGAGCGCGAGCCGCTCACGCTCACGAGCGACAAGGGCACGCACGGCTATCGCAATTGGTGGCCGGGCCCGGACGACACGATGCTCCGCTTCGTCTCGCGGAGCATCGATCTGCTCGAGGAGTCGGCACGCGAGTGTGGCAACGCGTTTCGCATGAATCGCCGCGGCTACCTTTTCGCGACCGCGGACGCCGAGGAGCTCGAGCGCATGCGCGCGACGGCGGCGCGGGTCTCCGCGTTCGGGATGGGCCCGCTGCGCGAGCACGCGGAGTTCGCGACGTACGCGCCGCACCCCGCAGAGGGATTCGAGGACGAGCCGATCGGCGCGGATCTCCTGATCGATGACGCGGCGCGCCGCGCGTTTCCGTATCTCACGGATCGCACCGTCGGCGCGCTGCACATCCGCCGTGCGGGAACGCTGAACGGCGTCGCGCTCGGCGCGCTCTTCCTGAAGCAGGCGATCGCGCGCGGCGCCGCGTTCGTGAGGGACCGCGTGACGGGTTTCGAGATCTCGAATGGCGCGATCCGCGGTGTGCGGCTCGCGTCGGGCGAGACGATCGACACGCCGCGCGTGGTGCTCGCCGCCGGTCCGGCGGTCCACGGGGTCGGCGCGATGCTCGGCGTCTCCATTCCCGTCACGCACGAGCTGCACGCCAAGCTCACGTTCCGCGACGCAGCGCACGCGGTGCCGCGACACGCGCCGTTCGTGATCTGGAACGACCCGCTGACGATCGACGGCCGCGCGCTGCCGGGCGGCGCGCACCTGCGCCCGGTGGATCTCACGCACGGCGACGAGCTGTACCTGATCTGGACGTACGAGACCGACGTTCGTCCGTACGAGTGGCCGCTGAGCTTCGCGGACCATCATCAGGATATTCTCATACGCGGCTGCGCCGCGATGATTCCGGCGATGCGGCAGTATGTCGGCGCCGGCGCGCGCGGCCTGCTCGACGGGGGCTTCTACTGCAAGACGCGCGAGAATCGCCCGCTGATCGGGCGGCTCCCGGTCGACGGCGCGTACATCTGCGCGGCACTGTCGGGGTTCGGGATCATGTCGGCGCACGCGGCGGGGGAGCTGGTGTCGCTGCACGTGACGGGCGGTGAGCTCCCGGAGTATGCGCCCGCGCTTGACCCACAGCGCTACGATGACGCGGCGTATCTCGCGCGCATGTCGGAGTGGGGCGCCGGGGTTGGTCAGCTCTAGGCGCCTGAGGGGTGATTAACCGCGGTGAGCGCAGCGGTCGCAGAGAAAAACGAGAGCCATCAATAGCAGGCCGAGTCAAATGCAGATTTGTCCTCGAACCGGACAGCCGGTGTCGCCTCAGGTGGACGCGATGCCGCTCGCCACGATCAGCCCCCGAGCGCCAAATGCGGACCTGACAACCAGTTCGGCGCGCTCGTCGCCCTGGCCTCGAGTCTGCCTTGGCTTCCGGCATGATCACGCCCTCACTCCCTCGAGCCGGCGCGATCGCCGCAGTATCTCTCCTCACGCTCACCGGCTGTGCGCCGGCGACACTCGGCGTATCGCCCGCAAGCGTTCTGGCCACCGTCATCGCGAACATCCCCACATCGTCGACCACGACGACCACCGCGCGCGCGCCCGAGCGGCGGCGCATCCCGTCGTCGCCGGCGCCGTCGGCCGAGGCGGCGAGCATCCTGCACACCGCGTCGGAGTACGTCGGCGTGCCGTACGTGTGGGGCGGCAATACGCCGCGGCAGGGCTTCGACTGCTCGGGCTTTACGAAATACATATTCGCAAAGTATGGTATCGATCTGCCGCGCACGTCGCGCGGGCAGGCGCAGGTGGGTGAGGCAATCCCGGCCGACTTCCGCGATCTGCGGCCCGGCGACTTGATGATGTTCGCCGAGCCGGGGCAGGCGATCTCGCACGTGGCGATCTACGCCGGCAACGGGCGGATCATCCATTCGTCCTCGTCGAACGGCGGGGTCGGGTACACGGATCTCAACACGGGCGGCGACTGGTTCGTCGCGTACTTCGTGGTGGCGCGTCGCGTTCTCTAGATGCGAGATTGGGAAGGCGGGCCAGCGTTCTCCCGCCGCCCCCCACGTCGTGCCGCCATCCCCGAGGTCCCGTGCCACATCTCGCTGACGCCGTGTTCGGCGTGCTGGTCGTCGTTGCGTACCCGCTCTGGGACTACTTCGTCAGTTGGCCGCGTGCGAAGGCGCGGCTGCTCGCGGGCGAGCCGAATGCGCGATGGCGGTTGTACCGCGCCGCCATCCTCACGCAGTGGATCGCCGTCGCCTTCGTCGCCGGGCTCTGGATCGCATTCGGGCGACCGGCCGCGGACCTGTTTCTTCGCCTGCCCGCGGGCCCGTGGCTCATCGGCTCGATCGGGCTCGTGATCGGAGTCGTGACGGTATTCGTCGCGCAGGTCGCGGGCGTCGCGCGCGCGAATGCCGAACGGCGCGCCGCGCTGCGGCCGAGGCTGGGCTACGCGACGCTCATCCTGCCGCACGACACGACCGAGCACCGCTGGTTCGTTCCGCTCGCGCTCACGGCCGGCTTCTGCGAGGAAGTCGTCTATCGCGGCTTTCTGATCTGGCTGTTCGCGAGCTCCATCGGGCTGTGGGCGGCGGCCGCGGTGAGCGTCGCGATCTTCGGCGTGAGCCACGCGTACATGGGCAGGACGGGCGCTGTTCGCGCGACGGTCGCCGGCGCGATCTTCGCCGCGCTCGCGGTTGCGCTGCGCTCGCTCATTCCCGGCATGGTGCTGCACGCGGTGATCGATCTCGCGGCGGGCAGCATGGGCTATCTGATCCTCGGCGAGACGAGCACCGTCGCGGACGTTCCATCGTTGTGACGCGCGCCGCGGCGCTCACGCGAGATCCTCGAGCTCGAGCGCCGCGAGCGCGTCGCGATCGGCCACGGCGTCGATCGCAGTGATCTTTCCGTTCGCGTAGGTCAGCGCGAGCACCAGCAGCAGCCGCCCCTTGGGCCGGACCGCGATGCCGACGTCGCCGTCGATGAGCGCCGGAATCGCTGCCTGCGCGCGTCCGTGGAAGAAGCCCGCGACGGTGCGCGCACCGCGCGCCTCGGCTGGTCCGCCCATGCGGATACCCTGCGCGTCGGTGCGCAGGACGACGTCCGGATCGAGCACGGCGACCAGCGCCTCGAAGTCGCCCGATTTCGACGCGGCGATGAACGCGTCGACGATCTCGCGCTTGCGATCGCGATCGACCGCCGTCTTCGGCGCGCCGTGCACGCGGCGACGCGCGCGGCTCGCGAGCTGGCGCGTCGCAACGGTTGTGCGTCCGACGATCGGCGCGATCTCGTCGAACGTGAGGTCGAACATGTCGTGGAGCACGAACGCCACCCGCTCGGCCGGCTCCAGCGTCTCGAGCACGACGAGTAGCGCGAGTCCCACGGAGTCGGCGAGCTCGACGTCTTCATCCGGCGTTCGCTGCTCGATAGGTGACGCGGCGCGCTCCGGCTCGTGCGCGCCGAGCGACTCCTCACGACGTGCGGTGCGCGCGCGCAGCATGTCCAGGCACACGCGCCCGACGATCGTCGTCATCCACGCCTTGAGGTTGTCCACCTCCGAGGCGTCGGCCCGGCTGATCCGGAGCCACGCCTCCTGTACGGCGTCGTCGGCCTCGGGCGCGGAGCCGAGCATCCGGTAGCCGATGCGCCGCAGGTGCGGTCGGTAGTCGTCGAATCGTTGAGCCAGCAGCTCGCGTTCATCCATCGGTCACACTCTCGCGTCGCGTTCCGTCTTCAACATGACGAACGGCGGCACCTGAAGTGTGACAGGACGTGCCGCCGCCGTCGCCAACTAACGATATGGGAGGAGTGAAGGATGCCGAAGCTTCCAAACGCGACCGCCGTCGCGGAACCGCCGGTGGTGATCGACACGCGCCTGTCGAACCCCGCGTACCTGATGCCGGAGGCGCTGGAAGGAATTCAGAAGCTGCTCGTCGCGGTGCACAAGGGTGGAGTGCCGCAGAGCACGCTCGAGCTGACGCACATGCGCGCGAGCCAGCTCAACGGATGCAGCTCGTGCATCGAGGGCACGATTCGTCACGCCGCGAAGACAGGCGCCGAGCTGGATGAGCGGCTGCTGATGGTCGCGGCGTGGCCGCACTCGTCGCAGTTCACCGAGGCGGAACGCGCGGCACTCGAGCTCACGGAGGAGATGACGCGCCTGGCCGACCGTCGCGATCCGGTGCCGGACGAAACGTGGGATCGCGTGACCAACCACTACGACGAGCGCGCGATCGCGTCGCTCGTGCTGCACATCGCGCTCACGAATCTGTTCAACCGGCTGAACGTGGCGACGCGGCAGCCGGCGGGTGACTGGTAGGAGTCAGGCCGGCCTCGAGCAGTCGGAATGACACCGGAGCCGTCATCCCTCGCTGCGCTCGGAATGACACCGGAGTCGTCATCCCGAGCGAAGCGAGGGATCTACTGGCTGGGTCGAGATCTCGACCGCTCGAGAAGATTCCTCGCTGCGCTCGGAATGACACGGACCCGCACTCCGCGCACTCCGTGGTAAGATTCCAGTTCGGCCTTACGGCGAGCAGCTCCGCCCCTCCACCTGGCACTGGATCGACTCCGGCAGTGCCGAGAGGAAATCATATCCGGTGGACTGCTGGATCTTGTCGACCGTCGTGAGGTACGGCGTCCAGTCGTTGTTGATGATCGCGGTCACGTTCGGCATGTTGACGGCGATCACGTTGATGTCGCTCGCCGAGTGTACGTCGGACAGTCCTTCGCCCGCCGGCATCAGCACGATGATCTTCCATGTGGAATCTGGAATGAAGATCTTGCCCGCGCCGTTGAGCGAGCCGAGCCCGGTGTCCGCGGCGAAGATGCCGCCGGCGATCACGTAGGCCTCGCGGCCCGCGCGCACGGAATCGCGCAGCGCGATCTCGAGCTTCTCCCACGGGCCGGCGTTGAGATCGTGCCGCTGCGGGAGCACGTTGCTCAGGAAGAACGTCGTTGCGTTCTCGGTGTCCGTCGTGCTCTGATCGGCCGACGGCTCCATGTGACCGCGGTCGTACTGGCCGCCGCTGATGTAGTCGAGCGTCGTGAACGGCGTGACGCCCTGGCGGGTGAGCGCTGTGTCCTGCGTGAAGCAGTTGCAGCGGTCCGTGCTGCCGAGGTGCGTCGCGCTCAGGTCCCAGCTCACCCAGTTGGGGCCGCCGCGCTGCGGGTTGTACGAGAGCGTGTATTCCTTGCGCGCGACGATGACGTCGTTCGACGGATCGGTGTCCGTCGGCACGCCGAACTCGGTGTTGTGCCCGCTGCGCGCCGTGCTGCTGAACGTCTGCGCTTCCGTGTTCACGAACCACGCGGCGCCGCTCTGATTCGCGTCGAACGCGGCGATCGTCGCCGTGCCGACGCCCGTGGCGGTGATGATGCCGAGCGAATCGACGGCGAGCACGCTCGGGTTGCTGCTGATCCAGGTGATCGGCGCCGTGCCGCCGGAGGCGAACATTGCGTCCTGGAAGCCGACGGGGAGCGGCGGCGTGCGCCCGGAGAGCGACAGCGCCGTGGACGACGAGACCGCGAGGATTCTGCTGCCCGATTTCGTGATGCCGTCGACTGTCGTCGTCGCGGTGATCGTGACGAGTCCGCCGGGGTTCACGGCGGTGACATGGCCGCTGGCGTCCACGGTCGCGCGCGACGGGTCGCTCGTCGACCACGTGAACGTCGCGGCGTCGATGTGTACGTCGTTCGAATCTTCCGCCGTGGCGCCGAGCGAGAGCGGCGTGCCGACCACCACGCGCGAGCCGCCGCTGATGAAGACGTGATCGAGCGCGCCGGGCGTCGGCGGGACGTATGCCGAGTTGCGCGGCGCGGCGGTGCCGGCGTCGAAGTCGGACGTGTTGTCGTTCGTGTCCTGGCTGCCGTCGACGCGACGCAGGTCGGACTTCGTCGCGCTCGGCGCGGGCGCCGCGGCCGTGCCTTCGTAGCAGGTTGCGGTGCCGTATCCCACGAAATCGGCGATCCCCGCGGCCGGCGCCGTCGGGCAGGCGGTGCCGCCAAGCGGTGCGACCCCGGCGCCGCTGCCGGTGAGCGCGGCCGTGTCGTGCACGAGCGCGATCTTTCCGGCGGACGCGGCCATCGCGATCGTGCCGGTGGCGTCCGGCGTCGGGAGCGCTGTCGTGCCTCCGGAGCCCGCGGCCTCCTGTACGAGATAGTAGTGCTGCGCCGCGATCGTGCCGTGGAGCGGCGTCACCTTCCACGTCGAGCCGGTCGACGACGTGTACTGCACCGACCAGCCGTCGAGGCTCACGGCGGCGCCGCTCGAGTTGAACAGCTCGATGAAATCGTTGGTATAGGTCGCGCCCGTGTTGCCGCCGCCGCCATAGAGCTGACTGATCGCGAGGCTGCCGCAGCTATGCGTCGCCGACGTGTGATTGCGCGGATTGGGAGCGCCGGTCGCGAAGTCCGCCGCGAGCGAGCCGCTGAACGCACAGCCGCCGCCGTTGCGCAGCGCGGCGGTCGTGTTGCTCGGCGCGGCGGTGTGGCCGGCGCCGCAGTCGGTCGCGGTGCTGCCGAAGCTCACCTCGTCGACTTCGCCGCTCGCCGGACAGGTGGCGCCGGAGATCGCGGTGGTCGTGCTCATGAGCGCGACTTTGCCGGCGGTCGCGGCCATCGCGATGGTGCCCGTCGCATCCGGCGAGGGGAGACTCGTCGTGCCACCGGAGCCCGCCGCTTCCTGCACGAGGTAATAGCCGCCGGGCTGAATCGATCCGGAAAGCGCCGTGACGTGCCACGACGTGCCGGTCGAGGATGCGTACTGCACGCTCCAGCCGTCCAACGCGACGGCCGACGTACCAGGGTTGAAGAGCTCGATGAAATCGTTCTTATATGTGGCGCCCGAGTTGCCGCCGCCGCCGTAGACCTGGCTGATGACGACGTTGGGCGTCGGCACGACGGTGGCGAGGCGGTGGGCGGGAGCGCGGAGCGGAGCAGTGGGCTCGATCGCGTCGCGACAGGAGAGCGTGGCGGCCGCGAGCACGAAGGCGATGGCGCTGCGGCGGGTCACAGAATGCATGGCGGTGGTCTCGGGTTCGGTCGAGCGAACGTGCGAGCCGTCGTCGGCATGGGGAACTTAGCGTTCGGCGGGTGCCCGTGAAACCACGGCAGCGTAAAGGCTCGGCAACGGACATTCGCCGAGAGACTAACGCGTTGCGCCCGTCAGCACGCGCGCGATCGCCGCGATCGTATTCCAGTTCCGCGTGGTCACCGGCGCGCCGACGAGCGCATCGATCTGCGCCAGGCAGCCGATCGTCTTCATGTCCCGTCGGTATTCCCCGAACAGAAACTGGCGATCCGACGCGAGGAGCCGGACGAGCCAGCGGCCTTGCGGCGGGAGCGCGATGGGTGTCGCGATGCGGGTGCGGCCGGGTTTCGGGAGCACGCTCACGAACCGCGTGACGTCCGGCCGCGAGCGCGTGATCAAAGAATGAGCATTATAAATCCGTAACAATTCGCGCGAATCGCAGAGCGTGACCTGGGTCTCGAACGGGAGACGGGCGCGCAGTGCGGCGCGGAACCTGGCCGCGGAGCCCGGCGTGCGCACGACGAACGTGCCGGCGGCGCCGACGTTCACGACGTCGAACGCGGCGAGCTCCCTCGCGAGCACGCTCGGGCGAAAGGTGCGGTGGCCGCCGACGTTGACGCCGCGGAGAAAGGCGACGAGGGGCATCCGTTCCCGGGTTGTGCGTTGCCTGATACTGTCGAGGCGGGCCGCGAAATCAAGCTGGCGCGATCGCTGGCGTGGGAGTGCTGGGGTGTCGTCGGGTGCGCGAGATCGCGATACTTGAAGGACCCGTGGCACCTCGGTGCCTCTGCTCCTTCGCAGAGAATACACCCCCTCGTTCACCGTCGTGAGCGCCGCTCCCCTCCGAACCGACGACGCGGACGGCCCGTCCGCTCGATCCTCCTCCGCGCACGCCCAGACGCGCTTCAGCATCATCGGCGCGGTGAGTGTCGTGCACCTGCTCAACGACATGATGCAGTCGGTGATCGTCACGATCTACCCGCTGCTCAAGAACGAGTTCGCGCTCAGCTTCGTCCAGATCGGGCTGATCACGCTCACCTTCCAGTTGACCGCGTCGCTGCTGCAGCCGGTGGTGGGAACCGTCACCGACCGGCGTCCGCTGCCGTACTCACTGCCGGTCGGGATGTGCTTCACGCTGAGCGGTCTCGTGCTGTTGTCCGTGGCGCCGACCTACACGGTGCTGCTGATTTCCGTCGCGCTGATCGGCTGCGGCTCGTCGGTGTTCCATCCGGAATCGTCGCGCGTGGCGCGCATGGCCTCGGGCGGACGCTACGGGCTCGCGCAGTCGCTGTTCCAGATCGGCGGCAACACGGGGCAGGCGCTGGGGCCGGTGTTCGCCGCCGCCGTCATTCTGAAGTTCGGGCGCTCGCACGCGGGCTGGTTCGGCCTGGCGGCGCTGTTGTCGATCGTGATCCTGCTGCAGGTGAGCCGCTGGTATCAGCACCACATCGACGAACGCGTGCCCACGCACGCCGCGAGCACCCGGGCGCGCTTGCCCGCTCCTGTCGTGCGGCACACCGTGGGCATCCTGCTGGTGTTGATGTTCTCCAAGTTCTTCTATCTCGCCAGCATCAGCAGCTATTACGAGTTCTATCTCATCCACCGCTTCGGCTTGTCCGCGCACGTGGCGGCGAACCTGCTGGCGACGTTTCTGTTCGCCGTCGCCGCGGGGACCCTCATCGGCGGCCCGCTCGGCGACCGCGTCGGCCGACGCCGTGTGATCTGGTTTTCGATCCTCGGCGCGGCGCCGTTCACGCTGCTGCTGCCGTACGTCGGGCTCGGGTGGACGATCGCGTTGAGCATCGTGATCGGCCTCGTGCTCGCGTCGGCATTCCCGGCGATCATCGTGTACGCGCAGGACATGCTGTCGCACCGGATCGGCATGGTGTCGGGACTGTTCTACGGATTCAGCTTCGGCCTGGGCGGCGTCGGCGCCGCGGTGTTGGGCCTGCTCGCCGATCACTTCGGCATCGAGTTCGTCTACAAGGTGTGCGCGTTCCTGCCGCTGCTGGGACTGCTCGCCGCGTTCCTGCCCGACGTGCGGCCGCCCGAGGAGGCGGAGCTCAAGGTCGTCGGCGGCGCGTGAGGCCATGACGCCTTGACTCTGTATCATAGTAGAGACTGCAGATTTCTCGCGTAGCGGACGACACCAGTGCCAGATTACAAATATCTGATCGTCGGCGGCGGCATGGCCGCCGCCTCTGCCATCACGGGCATTCGCGAGATCGATGATGTGGGCTCGATCGGCGTCATCACCGCCGAGCCGCGTCCGCCGTACAACCGCCCGCCGCTCTCCAAGTGGCTCTGGCGCGGCAAGCCGCTGCACAGCATCTGGCGAAAGGCCAACAGCTCGACCGTCACGTTCCATCAGGGGCGAACCGCGCGCACGCTGGATGCGCAGGGAAAGCAGGTCGTCGACGATCAGAGGGACGTGTATCGCTTCGACAAGCTGCTTCTCGCAACAGGCTCCTCGCCCCGGCGCTTGCCGTTCGGCGGTGACGACATCATTTACTATCGCACGCTCGATGATTACGAGCGCGTCAGGCAAGCGGCCGCGCAGGGCGCCACGTTCATCATCATCGGCGCGGGGTTCATCGGCTCCGAGATGGCCGCCGCGCTGGCGATGAACGGCACGCGCGTGACGCTCGTGTTTCCGGGTGACGACATCGGCAGCGAGCTGTATCCGCCTCACCTGGCGCGGGCCGTGAGCACACTCTTTCGGTCGAAGGGCGTGGATGTGGTGTCGCGAACGCGGGCGATCGGCTGCGAGGCGCGCGACGGCAAGCAGGCCGTGACCGTTCGCGAGATCGACTCCGGGCGGGAGCGCACGATCGTCGCCGACCGCGTGATCGCCGGAATAGGCGTCGAGCCCAACGTCGAGTTGGCGCGCGGCGCGGGCCTCGAGATCGACGACGGCATTCGCGTCGACGCGTCGCTGCGCACGAGCCATCCCGACATCTTCGCGGCGGGGGACGTGGCGTCGATCTATAACGCGGCCTTGGGGACCTGGCGCCGTGTGGAGCACGCGGACAACGCCAACAACACGGGCGGCTACGCGGGCGTCGCGATGGCTGGCCGCACGGTGCGGTACGAGTACCTGCCGTTCTTCTACTCGGACCTCTTCGACGTGGCCTACGAAGCCGTCGGCGAAGTCGATGCGCGACTCGAGATGGTCGAAGATTGGCGCATCCCCGACGTCGAGGGAGCGGTCACCTACCTGCGCGACGGACGTGTGCGAGGCGCGCTCTACTGGAACGTGTACGGCTCGCTCGGCGCCGGCCGGCGCGCGATCGGGTCGGTGCTCGAGCCTCGAGGGTTCGAGACGCCGTGATGATGGCGCCGCGTGGCGCTCGCCTTGCTGCGGGAATGCGACTGGTTGGAAGATGAAGCAGGATCTTCGTTTCGTCTGATTGGCCGGAGGGACATCATGTCTGCCGAACGTTCGCCCGAGCTGTTGGAGTGGGCCGAGTATTTCTGACCGTGGTGCTACATCGCGGCCGTGCGCCTGCACCGAATCGAAAAGGAATACGAAGGGCGCGTGCGCGTCAGGCGCTGCTTCTTCCCGTTGGAACTGCTGCGCGACGAGGGACCGCCGCGCGATCTGCTCGAGCACGAATGGTGGGTAGCGGCGATTCAGGAGCCCGACGCGCCATTTCAGCCGTATCCGCGCGACGATTGGCCGACGACCACATTGCCGGCGTTCGACGGCATGTGGGCCGTGCGGCAACAGGGCGAGCCACTCGCCGCGGATTTCGATCTGCGCGTTCGGCGTGCCTTCTTCGCCGAAGGACGGAACATCGGGCGCGCGGACGTCATTCGCGCGATCGCGAATGAAACCGGCGTCGACATGTCGCGATTCGATCGCGACGTGAACGATCCCGCGGCGCGTACCGCGGTGGTCGAGGAGAGCCGGGTCGGCCGCGAGCAGTATCACGTGCGTGGCACGCCGACGCTCATGCTCGGCGACGGCACGCGCCTCCGCCTGCCGATCGCGTACCCGCGCATCGAGAACCAGCGAATCGTCGCGATGGCGCCGCTGACGTGCTACGGCCACGGCTGCGACGACGCGATGCGCGCGCTGTTCGAACGGGCGCTCGCGGCCGCGCCGCATACCACCTGACCGGCGGCACCAGATGCTGCAGAGCGCTCGCAAGCGCCAGTACGAGGTGCACGCCGTGGCACCGTACCGGCTCGATCTCACGGTGTGTGCGCTGCGGCGGCTCGCCACCAATGTCGTCGACGTTCTCACGCCCGATGCACGATACCTCCGGGCGTTCGATGTCCCAGGCGGCGTCATGCTCGTACAGGTGAGACAGACGGGCCCGACCGCGCTCACCGTGACGTTGAACGGGCCGCCGCGCGAGCACGCCGCGGCGCTGGCCACCATCCAGCGCGTGCTCGGCACCGATCGCGACATCGGGCCGTTTCGTCGCGCGGCCGGCCACGTCTCGTGGCTCCGCGAGCTCGTCGCTCGCATGGCCGGCGTGAAGCCGCCGCGCTATGCGACGTTGTGGGAGGCGTGTGTCAACGCGGTCATCTTTCAGCAGGTGAGCCTCGCGGCGGCCAGCACGATCACACGACGCCTGATCCTCGCGCTCGGCGCACGCGTGGAGCTCGACGCGGTTGCGGTGTATCCCTTTCCGGGCGCGGAGCTGTTTCTCGCCGCCCAGACACGAGAGCTGCGCGCGGCGGGACTGAGCGCCGCCAAGCTCGACACGCTCCGGCGGTGCGCACACGCGATTCTCTCGGGCGAGCTGGACGAATGCGCACTCGAGGCGCTGCCCAGCGCCGACGCGGCGGTTCGGCTGCGTGAAATCAAGGGAATCGGCGCGTGGACGGCCGTAGTGATCCTTCTGCGCGGATTCGGTCGCCTGGACGTGTTCCCGATGAACGACACCAGTGTCGCGCGGAATCTGGCGTTCGTCACCACGGCGCCGATGCGCGATGTCGGCGGACTGCTGCGAGCGCTCGAGCCGCAGCAGGGCATGCTCTACTACCACCTGTTGCTCGCCCGACTGCAGGCGCGCGGCGAGTTGGGCCGGCCTTCCACGGTCGCGATCGGCGACGTCGATCCCGCGCTCAGAGCTAGCCCGGATGTCCTTGTCCCTGGTGCGGTTTCGCGCCGCCATTTCTGGCTTGCCGGGAGGAGCGATGAACCAACCTGATCCGCATGCGCACGGTGCATCGCCAGCATTCGACCCGCGGCAATCGGTCGAATCCGTCATTCGCGCGTATCCCGCCACGGCGGCCGTGTTTCGGGATTTCGACGTGGAGCTCTGCTGCAGTGCGAGCCTCTCCGTGCACGACGCCGCCTACGCCGCCGGCATCGACGAGCGCGCGCTCTGCGAGGCGCTCCGGCAGGTGATCGATACCGGCGGGGCGATCCGGTTCTAGCGTCGCGCTACTCCGCGCGCATGGCGACGATCGGATCGGCGCGCGACGCCCGCAGCGCGGGGATCACGGTGGCCAGCACGGTGGGCACGAACAGGCTGATCCCCGCGAGCACCCACGTGCGCGTGTCGAGCGGGCTCACGCCGTAGAGCACCGACACCATCACCCGCGTCGCGGCGAAGCTCGCCACGCCACCCACGCCGATGCCTCCCACGACGAGCGCGACGCCGTCGAGCGTGACGAGTTGCACGAGCCGGCCGCGCGAGCTGCCGAGCGCGACGCGGATCCCGAGCTCGCGCGTGCGCTGCGCGACGGCGTAGCTGAGCACGCCGTACAGTCCCGCGATCGTGAGCACGAGAGCCACGCCGGCGAACGCGCCGAGCATGATCAGGTAGAAGCGCGGCTGTCCGAGGCTCTGCGTGATCACGTCCGGCATGGTCGCGACGCTCGACACGGCGGCGGTCGGATCGGTTTCGCGAATCGCTCGACGCACGCCGGGAAGCACCGCCATCGGGTCCCCGTGCGTGCGGATCATGATCGGGAAGTTCGACGCGCCCGGGTCGGATTGCAGATAGCTCCAGTACATCTCCGGCGCGGGGTCGGCGATCGGGCCCACGTTGCGGATGTCGCTCACGACGCCGACGATCGTCGCCAGCCCGGTATCAGAGATGTAGAAACGCCGGCCGACCGCGTTGCCGCCCTTGAAGTCGCGCTTCACGAGCGCCTCGTTCACGACGACGACCGGCGGCGCCTTGGGGTTGTCGTCGTCGCCCGGCCCGAGCAGCCGGCCGGCGAGGAGCCGCTGCTTCGTGACGGCGAAGAAGCCGGGGCCGGCCTCGCGCTCTTCGACCAGCGGCCGCCGAGTCGGGTCGCCCGCGGGCATGCCCTCGTAGCGAATGTTGCTGTTCCATCCCCACTGCACGTACGGCACGAGGTTGATCGACCCGGCCGCTTCGACGCCGGGGACGCCGCGCACCGCATCGAGCGCGGGCTCGAGGAACCGGCGGACCGAGGTGTTGTCGGGATAGCGCGCGCTGGCGACGGTCGCGTCGAGCGTGAGCACGTGCTCGGTCTCGAAGCCGGGATCCTTGCCGAGCAGTCCGGTGAAGGCGCGGAGCATGAGTCCCGCGCCGATGAGCAGCACGAGCGACAGCGCGATCTCGGAGACGACGAGCAGGCGCAGCGCGCGATGGTGCTCGCGCCCGCTCCCGCCGCCGCGGCCGGCGCGCATGGCGTCCTGCGGATCCACGGCCGCGTTGCGCCACGCCGGCGCGGCGCCGCACGCCACGCTCACGACGAGCGCGACGACGACGCCGAACGCCACGACGCGGGCATCCACCCCGAGCCCCGCGAGCTGCGGCATGCGGGCCGCCGCCAGCGCACCGATCGTGCGCACCCCGGCGAGCGCGAGCGCCAGGCCGGCGAGTGTTCCAAGAACACTAATGAGTAAACTCTCTACGAGCGCCGGACGCATGACGTGCCAGCGGCTCGCGCCGAGCGCGGTGCGGACCGCCATCTCGCGCCGGCGGTGCACGCCGCGGGCGAGGAGCAGCGCGGCGACGTTGGTCGCGGCGATCAGGAGGACCATGCAGACCGCGCCGAACAGGAGGAGGAGCGGCTTGCGCACGCTCGCCGCGCTCTCCGCCACGAGCGGCGCCACGCGCACGTTCTCGCCGCGCAGTCCCGGGTATTGGTCGATGAGCCGCGCGAACAGCCCGCGCATCTCGGACTGCGCGGTGGCCGCCGTGGCGCCGGGCGCGAGCCGGCCGAGCATCAGCAGCGAGTTGTTGCCGCGCTGGGCGAGCTGGTCCGCCGTGAATCGGATCGGGAGCCAGAGGTCGCCCGTGAGCACGCGCGAGGCGTGCGGAATCCTGAACTGGCGCGGCGCGACCCCGACGATGGTCGTCGGGCTGCCGTCGATGTCCACCGTGCGGCCCACGACCGCGGAGTCGCCGCGGAACTTCGTGCGCCAGAATTCGTCGCTCAGCACCGCGACGCGCGGCGCGTCGAGCCGGTCGTCCGCCGGCCCCACCAGCCGTCCGAGCTGCGCCCGAGCGCCGAGCATGGGAAACAGATTGCCGGTGACGAGCATCTCGGGCGCCTGCACCGTTTCCGACCCGAGGTTCACGAGCGCGGTTCCGAACGTGACGGCGGCGAGGGAGTCGACGGTCCGGCTCTCGCGCGCGAGGTCGGCGTAGTTTGCCGGCGATTCGGACCATGACCCCTGCGGCCCCGATTGTGGCGTGATGCGATGCACGCCGACGAGGCGGCCGGCATCGCGGACAGGGAGCGGCTGGAGCAGTGCTCGGCTCACGGCGCTCGCCACGGCGGTCGTGCCGCCGATGCCCAACGCGAGGCAGAGCACGGCCGAGATTGCCATGCCGGGGGTGCGCAGGAGACTGCGCGCGGCGGTGCGGAGTTCGGTGGCGAATGAAGACATGGCGGCAGTGAGACAGCGGGCGGCGAGAAATGGTTGGCGCCGGCCGCGCGCGGCTCACGGTCGATCTTTCGCGATCTTCACGTCGTGCAGCCGCGCGGTGTCGGCCGTGAGGGCGGCCTGTCCGGACGGAAAGTGATTCTGCGCGAGCACGAACGCCATCACGTCCGCGATGTCCCCAGGCGCGACGGAGTTCGGCTTGTCCGGCGGCATCGTCGTGAGAATCTTGTCATAGAGATCCCCGAGCGTGAGGCCGTCCCAGTTCACGAGGAAATCGTGCCCGGTGAGCGGGGTGCCATCCGGCGTGCCCGCGAGCGCGGGACCATGGCACTTGTTGCATCCCTGGTGATAAATCGAGTCCCCGCGCGCCGCCTGCGAGTCGGTGTAGACGCTGTCCCACGTCGTATGGCTCGGCTCGCGCGCGGTCACGCCGGCACGACGAGCGCCGAGCGAGAGCACGGCGCCGATTGACGCGAGAGCGATGAGCAACTTGTTCGGCATGACACTCGGGAGCATGGTGGCGTGCAGGAAGCGGAGCACTGGATCCAGGAAATAAGATGGCAGAGATAACGATCCGTATTCCGCCCCCACCCCCCCCGCCGCGTGATCCGCGGCTCCGGCCCGGGGCCGTGCAAGCCGAGGAGCTCTACTCCGGCGCCTCGCCGCCCTCGTCCGGCACCGTGACCGTTTTCGGATCGACGTCGCTCGGCTGGATCGACGTGATCTGCGTCTGCTGCACCACGTGCACCGTATCGGTCGGTGCGTCGGGATTGATCATCCCCTCGAACCCGGCGACGTCCTTCACGCCGGACAGCGTCGTGTTGGTCACGACCTTCACCGGGGTGCCCGCGATCTGCGCGTGGATGGCGCGAAGCTTGAGCGCGTACTCGATCATCGGACCGTCCGCCGATTGATCGGCGACGGTGAACGGCTCGAACGGGTTGGGAATGTTCGTCGGGAGCTGCGCGGTCCAGATGTCCGTCACCGCGTGCGCCGGGAACGCCTGGTCGCCCCACACGATCCGGTAGTCCGTGGTCACGCGGTAGTGCTGTGTCGGCCGCCCCTCGATCGCGTCCCCGGCGCCGAGCTTCTCGAGCTTGAAGTCGACGTTGAGGACCTGGATCTGATTGAGGAACCCCGCGCCGAGACCGCCGCGGCCACGACCACCGCGTCCGCGGAAGCCGCCCCCACCTCCGCCGCCCCCGCGCGCACCGCGGAATCCGCCACCACCCGGAGGGCCGCCGCCGCCGCGAAATCCACGGCCGCCCCCGCCGAGCACGCGGCCCAGTGCCACGACCGCCGGCCCGCCGAACATGTCGTTGGCCGGCTGGTAGGTCTTGCTGCCGCTATGGAAGACGAACGTCTTGCCGGAGTCCGCGCCGAAGACGTAGTCATCGGTCGTCACGTTCTGCGGCGTCGGCGTGTAGACGAGGAACTCGATGCGTGAACGGTTGTCGACCGCGACGCCGCGGCCGCGCATCACTTCATTATCCTCGGCGCTCGGCACGTCGCCAGCGTAAATCTTCGTCGATGCGTTGATCCGGAAGGAAACGCCCGGCGCGAGGTGAACGAATGGAGCGGCCGCGGCCAATCCCGCGACGGCGCCGGCGGCGAGCGCCGCGCGAGAGATCGACTTCATCCGTCGGCCGGCGCTCGTTGCGCGGGCGGCGATTCGAGGTGCGCGAGCAAACACGTGCTCTCCAATGCGCGTCATGGTCATTTGTAATAGAATACGCCCGGAGCGCGACGAACGTTCGGTTGCACGCGCTCCAGTCCGGCCCGTGCCGAGCCGATACTCCGCGCACGGGGTCTGCGCAGAAGCTGCCCGCCTCTCACCCCACCCAGGCAGTTCCGAGTGAACGGTTCACCACCGCGAATCCTGGTCGTCGACGACGACGCCGAAATTTGCGACGCCTACGACCAGATCCTGCGCGCGCACGGCTTCGAGGTCACGACGGCGCAGAGCCGGGCCGAGGCCATGGCGGCGCTCGATCAGCCCGACGCGGACTTCGAGGTGCTGATCCTCGATATCGCGCTCCCCGATGCCGATGGCGCGGACGTCGCGCACGAGATCGCCGCGCGCCTCGGGCAGCGCCCGACGCTGTACGTCAGTGGTTGGACGGACGAGTTCTGGAATCTCTCCGACGCTCCGGGCCGCTGGCTGGTGATGCAGAAGCCGATTTCCGTTCCGCGCCTGCTCGAGGCGATCGACTGGCTCGTCGGACGGCGGCCGTCGCGCCCCGATTGACCCCGCGCGCCGCGCACTGTCGGGCAATCCCTTTGCCGATCGTGATCGCGCCCCGATAGCAGCCCGCACTCCCACATCCGATTCTCCATCAGCGTCGCCGGCACGCAGGCCGGCGGGGGAGTCTCGGAATGAAGCGGGGGATCGTTGCCGCTCTGCTGTTGCTGCACGGGCTCGCGCACGCGAGCGCCGGCATGTGGGCGTCGAGCGAGGGGCCCATGTATCTGGTCACGCCGCTCTGGGCGGCGGCGATGCTTGGCTACATCGCTGCCGCGCTCGGGCTGTGGCGCGTCCCCGTGCTCCGCGTGCATTGGAAGGAGCTCACGCTCGGCGCCACCATCGCGTCGCTCGTGATGCTGATGCTCTACACCGAGCTCGTCGGGTTGATCGGCGCGGCGATCGGCGTGGCGCTGCTGCTCGTCGCGTTCACCTGGGCGCAGCCGGAAGCGGACGCCGCGGTCGACGTGGCCGAAGCCGTGGGCGCCGAGGGGCTCGAGCATCCGACGGCGCATCGCGTGTTGTGGGCGGTGGGCGCGGTGTTCCTCGCGTACGCGGCCGCCGTGGTCGTGATGCGGCCGATGTACGCCGTGCCGGGCGCCGCGGCGGTTTCCATCGAGCCGGGTGACTCCGCGCCGGACCTCGGCACGGTGGCCCGCTCGCCGTTCACCGTGTTCGTGACCGAGCCGGTGAAATTCGTGCAGCAGCAGCACGCCGCGCGTCGATCGACGATGAGCCAGGCTCCCGGCCGAGGCGCGGCGTGAGAGGAGGCGGACGATGGGCCGCACAGCGCTCCGGTTGCTCGGGGCCGCGATGGTCCTCGCGACGGCGGTCGCGAGCGGCGTGGCAGGCGCGCAGGGCGATGCCCGCGCCGCGGCGCTCCACTCGGAGGGATTTCGCGTGATCGTCTCGCTCGAGCGGCGCCGGCTCTGGGTCGTGGATCGCGGCGACACGCTGCTCGCGGCGCGCGTCGCGGTGGGGAAGGGGACCACGCTCGCCTACGGCGGGAGCGCGTGGAGCTTCGACACGCCGCGCGGTGTGCGCACCGTGCTCGCCAAGGAGCGTGATCCCGTGTGGGTCGCGCCCGACTGGTCCTACATCGAGACGGCGGAGCGCGAAGGGCTCGCCGTGCGCTGGCTGGCGGCGGATCGCCCGGTGACGCTGCGCGACGGCCGCGTGCTCGCGATGCGCGACGGCGCCGCCGGGGTCGTCGGGCTCGACGGCCAATTCCGGGCACTCCCGCTCGACGAGCACATCGTGTTCGACGACGCGTTGTGGATCCCGCCGATGGGGAGCCGCAATCGCCGCGTGCCGGGCGTGCTCGGCGCGTACCGGCTGGTGCTGGGCGACGGGATCGGCTTCCACGGGACGAACGACCCGGGGAGCGTGGGCCGCAAGGCGACGCACGGCTGCATGCGGCTGGACGACGCCGACATCGCCTGGTTGTACGAGCACGTGCCGGTCGGCACGCGTGTTTACATTTATTGAATTCGAGGATCCTATGTTCACGAAGATTCTCGTTCCACTCGACCAGTCGTCGCTCGCCGAGCAGGCGCTGGGGACGGCGGCGGGGATCGCGCGCGCCGCGGGAGCGTCGATCGAGCTCGTGCTCGTGCATCAGGCGCTGCCGTACGACGGCTACACCGACGCGCCGTGGAACGCCGCGCGCCGCGGCCGGGAGTACGAGTACCTGCGCGGCATCGCCGACGAGCTGGAGTCCGGCGCACGCGTGCGGGTGAGCTGCTCGGTGCTCGCCGGCGCGCCGGCGTACGCGATCCGGGCGCGCGCGCAGGAGATCAAGGCGGAGCTGATCGTGATGACGACGCACGGGCGCACGGGGCTGAACCGCGCGTGGATGGGGAGCATCGCCGACGCGGTGGTCCGGTCGGCCTCGGTGCCGGTGCTCCTGCTCCATCCGTCGAAACACACGGCGCTGCCGCGCGTCGCGGCCTCGTTCAAGAAGATCATCGTCCCGCTCGACGGCTCGTCCGCCTGTCTCGAGGTCCTCAAGTCGGCCATCGACGTCGCGCGCTACGACAACGCGGACATCGTGCTGCTGCGCATCGTGCCGCCGGTGCCGTTCCCGATGATCGATCAGTCGCTGCCGTACGGCGTCGGCCCGATCGTCGCCGACCCGGAGGCGACGGACGCGCTGGTGCGCGAGGTCGAGCGCGAGGTGGCCGAGCTGGCGAAGCACGTGCG
The DNA here is from genome assembly GCA_035547615.1 of Gemmatimonadaceae bacterium. GTDB lineage: Bacteria > Gemmatimonadota > Gemmatimonadetes > Gemmatimonadales > Gemmatimonadaceae > JAQBQB01. Next base: position 31,232 of record DASZUN010000023.1, read on the forward strand.
CGGCGAGGACGTGCGGAGCGTCGAGACGCGCGTCATCGTGTCGGAGCACGTGGCGGCGGCGATCCTCGAGCAGTCGCTCGTCGACGGCGCCGACCTGATCGCGATGACCACGCACGGCCGGGGCGCGACGCGGCTCGTCATCGGCAGCGTCGCCGACAAGGTGCTGCGCGGCACGCCGCTGCCGCTGCTGTTGATCCGGCCGAGCACCGTACCCGTACACGAAACCGCGCACGCGGGAGAGCTCGCGGCGACTTCCGCGCCGGCGACACCATGAGGGGGGCCACGCCATGCTGAAAACGCGAAAGAAGGTGAGCGACGAGTATCGCGCCACGAGCGCTCCGCGCCTCGTGGAGGTGCCGACGACGAAGTATCTCTCGATCACGGGCCGCGGCGCGCCGGGCGGGCCGGCGTTCACGGACGCGATGAACGCGCTCTACGCGGTCGCCTACACGATCAAGATGGCGCGCAAGAAGGTCGGCACGCAGTTCAAGATCGCGAAGCTCGAGGGGCTGTGGTGGGGAGACCACCCGGGCGCCGTGGTGCCGGATTCTCCCGAGGAGTGGAACTGGCAGCTGCTCATCCGCGTCCCGGAGGCCGTGACGAACGGCGAGGTCGCCGCCGCAGCCAAGCTGCTGCGCGAGCGCGGCAAGTCGGCGATGGTCGACAGCGTCGTGATCGCGGAGCTCGAGGAAGGGCAGTGCGTGCAGGCGATGCACATCGGCCCGTACGCGAACGAGAAGGAAACGATCAAGCGGATGCAGGCGTACGCCGCCGACAAGGGAATGAAGTTCAGCGGGCGGCATCACGAGATCTACATCGGCGATCCGCGGCGCGCGGCGCCGGAGCGGCTGCGGACGATCCTGCGGATGCCGGTGGCGCAGAACTGAGGGATCGCAGAAACCTTACACGCCGCGCGTTGACGACGCGCGCGGCGCTCGTGAGGTTCCCGGCATGCCGGTTCGTGCCTCGCTGGACGTCGTCGTGCAGGATGTCACGTTCGCGCTCCGCCAGCTTCGTGGTGCGCGATCGTTCACCATCGCCGCGGTCGCGACGCTCGCGATCGGCGTCGGCGCGACCGCCGCGGTGTACGGGCTGCTCGATGCCGTCGTGCTGCGGCCGATGCCCTTCGTCCAGCCCGACCGCGTCGTGAATCTGCATCCCGCGCGCGACGGCAACCCCATCGCCACGGCGTCCGGGCTCGAGTTCGCGACGTGGCGCGCGCTGCCGGGCGTGTTCACCGGCGTCGCCGCGTACGCGCCCCAGCAGGGATTCATCCTCGACCGCGGCGACACACCCGAAGTCGTGTCGGGAACGCGCGCGAGCGCCGATTTCACGCGGGTCCTCGGGCTGACCCCCGAGCTCGGGCGCACGATGATGCCGTCCGAGGATGTGCCTGGCGGCCCGCGTGTCGTGCTGCTCGCGCACGGCTTGTGGATGCGCCTGTTCCATGGCGACCGCGCCGCGATCGGCACGCCGCTGCGATTGAACGGCGAATCGTACACGGTGATCGGCGTGATGCCGCCGCGCTTCGACGAGGTGAGCGGCGGCGATCAGCTGATCGCGCCGCTCGCGCTCTCGTCGGCCGCGCTGCTCGACTTCAAGGCGCGCACGCTGCAGCTCGTGGGACGACTCGCGCCGGGCGTTTCGCTCGAGCACGCGAGCTCGACGATCGACGCCGCCGAGCAGCGACTCGCGGCACAGTATCCGATGTGGGGGCGTGGGTATACCGCACAGGTGCGCCGCTACGCCGACGACCTGATCGGCAATCTTCGGGCGCGATTGTTCATCCTGCTCGGCGCGGTCTCGTTCGTGTTTCTCATCGCCTGCGTCAACGTCGCCAACCTGCTGCTCGCGCGCGGCGGCGCGCGAGCGCGCGAGATGGCGATCCGCGCGGCCCTCGGCGCCGAGCGCGCGCGCCTCGTTCGGCAACTGCTCACGGAGTGCGGCGTACTCTGCGCGATCGCGGGCACGTTGGGCGTGATCCTCGCCGTTGGCATCGTGCGCGGACTCGTCGCCATGAGTCCGCCGGGCGTCCCGCGTGTCGCCGAGGCGCGCGTCGACGGGGGCGTCGTCGCATTCACGTTTGCCGTGGCTGCGCTGTGCATCATCCTCGTCGGACTGCTGCCGGCGCTCCGCGGGACGAGCACCCGGCTCGAGTCGGCGTTGCGCGAAGGCGCGCGCGGCACGAGCGACGGCCCGACGCGCGAGCGGGGCCGCGTCGTGCTGGTCGCGGCGGAAGTCGCGCTCGCGATGGCGCTGTTGACCGGTGCGGGGCTGCTGCTTCGCACGGCGTGGTCGATCGGCCACGTCGATCCGGGCTTCGACAGCGCGAACGTGCTCACCGCGCAGGTGCTGCTGCCGCCGGCGCGCTATCCCGATCTCGGCTCGGGGGCGCGGGCGTACCGTGCCATTCGCGACCAGGTAGCGAGCACGCCGGGAGTTCGCGTCGCCGCGATCACGTCGTCCGCTCCACTCGGCGGCGCGATCCGCGCGGGGATCGGCGCGGAGGGGCATCCGATGACCGACGGTGAGCGGCTCATCGTGGATCTGCGGATCGTGTCGCCGCACTACTTCGCGACGCTCGGCATTCGCCTGCGCGCCGGACGCGACTTCACGACCGCGGACGGCGCGAGCGCGCCGAACGTGGCGATCATCGACGAGGCGCTGGCCCGCCGCCTCTGGCCCGGCCAGACCGCGATCGGCAAGCGCATCGAGGGCATGGATCCGAGTCATCAGCATTTCATGACGATCGTCGGCGTCGCCGCGGAGGCGCGTGACGTGGGTCTCGATCAGGCACCGGCGGCGGAATTCTACATCCCGATCGAGCAGATGCCGCCCGCGATCTGGCACGCGTCGCAGGGGGCGCTCGCGATCGTCGCGCGCACCGCGGCCGCGCCAGCCGCAATGGAGCGCCCCGTGCGCCGTGCGGTCGCGGCCGTCGATCCGAGCTTGCCCATCGCAAGCGTCTCGACCATGGACGCTCTGGTGCGCTCGTCGCGCGCGGCCGCCCGGTTCAATACGATGCTGCTGACGGCGCTCGGGGCGATCGCGTTGGTGCTCGCGGCGGTCGGGGTGTACGGCGTGATCGCATACTCCGTGAGTCAGCGCACCCGGGAGATCGGGTTGCGCATGGCGCTCGGCGCGACGCCGGCGGCGATCGCGATGCTGGTCGTGCGCCGCGGGCTCGCGCCGATCGTGGTTGGCGCTGCGGCCGGTGCGCTGATGTCGCTCGTCGCGACGCGCGTGCTGCGCGAGCAACTGTACGGCGTCGCGCCCGGTGATCCCGCGACGATCGCCGCGATCGCGGCGCTGCTGCTCGCGGTGTCATTCGCGGCGGCGCTCATTCCGGCGCGCCGCGCCATGCGCATTCCACCCGTGCGCGCGCTCATCGGGTAGCGCACGCGGCGAAGATTAGAAATCATTAATCTTTGCGTGGCCGGGATCCGCGCTTGCTCAGCGCCGAAGCACGTCCCATGTTACGCCACCCGCGGGCGGCGCTGCTCGGGGACCTCTCGTCCGACCCGCAGCCCACCCCCGCCAGATGTCCGATCCCACGGGCCCCGCCGACGCGCCGCGCGACCGCGCGAAAGCGTTCGATCCCCACATCCTCGATCACTCGGTCATCGCGCGTCCGCTGCTCGACGACCTCGCGCGGCGCGGCGACGCCGCGCTCGTCGACATCGTGATCGATCTCAACCTCGGCTTTCACGGCGGCCGCGAGCGCGCCAAGGAGCGCGTGCGTGATCTCGTCGCCGCGGCGCTCGCGGCGAGCGGCGGCAAGCCCGACGGCGCCGGCGTGGACGAGCGCAAGACGGAGCTGAGCGACCAGTACGTGTTCGCGCGGCTGAGCGGCGCGGCGATCCGCGCGCTCGTGCGGCTCGACGACGAATCGGCGCGCAGCGGCGCGGAGCGCGTCATCCACCGCGTGTGGCCCGACTTCGAGGTGCGCGCGCTGCTCACGCATTCCGTGAGCACGGTCAAGGCCGACGCCGCGCTCACGTCGTTCGCCGCGAGCGGCGACGGCATCGTGTGGGCGGTGCTCGACTCCGGCGTGGACGGCACGCATCCACACTTCACGAAGCACGCGACGCTGCAGCTCGCCGCGCCGCTCCGGCACCGCGACTTCACCTGCGGTCCCGGGCAGCCCGAGTCGCCGCTCACCGACGACTTCGGGCACGGCACGCACGTCGCCGGGATCATCGCCGGCGAGCTGACCGCGGCCGACCTCGGTCCGCGCGACGGGGAGACCAAGCCGGCGCGCATCGTCGCCGTTTCGCGGCACCGCGACGAGTCGGACAAGGTCGTGCAGGACGTCGTCGAGCTGGACGAGATCCGTGGCATCGCGCCCGAATGCCGCATCGTGAGCATGAAGGTGCTCGACAAGGACGGGCGCGGGCAGGTGAGCAACCTGATCACCGCGCTCGAGGACGTGCTCCGCGTGAACGGCTACGGCAAGGACATCCGCATCCACGGCGTGAATCTGAGCGTCGGGTACGATTTCGATCCGGAATGGTTCGCCTGCGGCCAGAGCCCGCTCTGCAACGTGGTCGACCGGCTCGTACGATCGGGCGTGGTCGTGGTCGTCGCGGCGGGGAACACCGGCTACGGCTACACCGACACGGTGCAGCGCGGCTCGGTGCTCGCCGGGCTCACGCTCAGCATCAACGATCCCGGCAACGCGGAGCGCGCGATCACGGTGGGCTCGACGCATCGCGACATGCCGCACGTGTACGGCGTCTCGTACTTCTCGTCCAAGGGACCGACGGGCGACGGACGCCCGAAGCCGGATCTCGTCGCGCCGGGCGAGAAGATTCTCTCGTGCGGCGCGGGCAGCCGGCTGCTCAAGGCCAAGGCGACGACGCAGGAAGCGCTCTACATCGAGGACAGCGGGACGAGCATGGCCGCGCCGCACGTGTCCGGCGCGATCGCGGCCTTTCTCTCGATTCGCCGCGAGTTCATCGGGCAGGCGGAGGAAGTGAAGCGGATTTTCGTGTCCTCCGCGACGGACCTGAGACGAGAGCGGTATTTCCAGGGAGCGGGGCTGGTCGATGTCATGCGAGCGATACAGTCGGTATGATCGGGCGCGCCGAGGCCGGTTTTACCGCGGAGGGCGCGGAGGGCGCGGAGGTGGGGCGACCCCCGTCATCCCGAGCGAAGCGAGGAATCTTGCGTATCGGTCGAGATCTCGACCCAGCAGGAAGATCCCTCGCTTCCCGTTCGTTTCCCGTCGCGTCGCTCAGCGTCGCTCGGGATGACTCACGGCCTCCCTCGCCGCGCGGACCAACCCGCGGTATCCACAATCAACCCTGCGGATGACGAGAGCACGCCA